>CAZHMV010000028.1:29574-48743 GCA_964532665.1 uncultured Anaerolineales bacterium | reverse complement strand
ATAGCAGCCGTCCATGCCTTCAAGGTGCCGACAAATCCCATGTTGATGGAGACTGTATTGTAGTAGAAACCGAACAGAATACCGCTGGCTACGCCCAGGAAGGACCCCATGAAATAGACCAACATAATGATGCCGTTGACGGGGATGCCCATGTAACTGGCGGTCGAGATGTCTTGCGAGACACAGCGGATGGCCAATCCAAGCCTGGTTTTCTGTACGATCAAACTGAACCCAGCCATCAGCAGCAAGGACACCCCGAAGACGATCAGCGGCACCATGGGAATCCGCAGGGTGCCTAAGGTGATTATGCCAGTGGGCAACACGCGGGGGAACGGCTTGGGCTGTGCTCCCCAGATGAACTGTGCCACATTGCGCAGGATGAGAGCGGCTCCCAGGGCTGTAATCATAGGCACGATGCGCGGCGCATCCCGCACGGGCCGGTAAGCCGTTCGCTCGATGACCACCCCAATGACTCCGCCGATGAGGCAGGCCAGCAGCAGAACGAAGGGCACCGGCAATCCCATGGCCAACAACGCCAGGGCAACGAAGGATCCAAACATGTACAAGTCCCCATGAGCGAAGTTAATCATCTCCAGGAGACCGTAGACCATGCTGTATCCTACGGCCAGAAGAGCATAGATGCTGCCAGTGGCCAAACCGTTTATCAACTGCCGTGCGAGGTACTCGATCTCGACACCTCCTTGTGGAACAGTAACCGCCCAGGGGATAGTCGAGAAACCTGGATAGTGCCAAATGTCACTATATAGGTTCCTTTCAAACATCAATCCATGACACATCCACCACTGAAAACAAGATTCTCGCCAGTCATGAAACTCGCAGCTTCGGAGACCAGGAAGAGAACAATCTGGGCAACCTCCTCCGGCTGTGCCGCTCTGCCCAGGGGAACTTGCTTCAAGCCTTCTTCAAACCGCCCGCCTTCCTTAGCGTGCTCAGTGGCCACCCAACCTGGCGAGATGGCGTTGACGTTGACACCATAAGGTGCCATCTCCGCTGCCAGGCACTTGGTGAAGGTGATCACCGCTCCCTTTGACGTACAATAGTGAGCGTTGCCATACCCGGAACGCCCCGGCATGACACCAGGTTGCATGCCGTCCACAGAGGCGATATTCACGATTTTTCCACTGCGCTTTGCCATGAAGGTGGGTATTACCGCCTGACAACAGTTGAATACACCCTTAATGTTTACATCAAAAACCCTGTCCCATTCCTCCTCTTCTATGTCAACCACAAGCGCGGCAGGGTACAAGCCAGCGACGTTGACCAAGATGTCAATGGCACCGAAGCGCTCCAAGGCCGTATCTGCCAGGTGTTGAGCGTCACTCCTGATCGCTACGTCCACCCGCACGGCGACAGCAGGATGGCCACTCTCTTCGATCTCGCGGGCGGTTGCAGACCCCAACTCGGGGACAACCTCCCCGACCACGATACAGCAGCCTGCCTGGGCCAAGACATGTGCTGTTGCCTTGCCAATACCCGCTCCCGCACCCGTCACTATGGCGACTTTGTCTCGCAAGTCTATTCCCCTGAGGAGTGGTAGGTTGGCCAAATTGCTTGGTAGGTTCATTGTTAATGCCTCCTGATCTTTCCTAAAGATGTCACTTGCCAGGCTGACCTGTATTGGTCACTCAACTCTTCCATCATTTTGATCTGGTCCTTGATTCCATCTTCCAGGGTATAGAAAGGCTCGTAGCCCAATTCCTCCCTGGCCCGACTCTGGTCCAGAGCGTAGGCATCAATGGGGTTGGGTATGGTTCGGGACTCTTGATGGTGAACAGTTACTCCCGGTACGAGCTCCTTCATCAGTTCTACCACTTCGCTATGGCGGTGAACATATCCGCCGATGTTGAAAATGATGTGTTGGGGTCGAGGGGCTTGAGCGGCCAGCAAATAGGCGCGCACGACATCTTTAACATAAACGTAATTGGCGTAGTATTCCACCGGCGGTATCTCCAGAGGCCGGCCTAGAATGGCATTCTCTATGAGTAAGTGCGAGACACTCAGGTCGCGCCGCCGGCTCTTGCCCAGGCCATACACTACCGAATTACGGAAGCCGATATTATCCAGGTTGTGCACCTGGCGATAGAAGCGGGCAATGTGCTCGTCGAACAACTTGCAGGCACCGTACAGAGTGACCGGATTGACGAAGACATCTTCGCTAAGCGGTTCATCGGGGTAGAATTCGGCCAGACCATACACGGCCTGGCTGCTGGGCCACACCACCCGCCTGGCATTCGCTATCCGCGCCGCTTCCATCACGTTGTGGAAGCCGGCGCAGTTCACCTGGATCGCCGTGTCCAGTCGGTTGTCGGTGTCGGGCACAAGCATGTAAGCCAGGTGAAACACGACGTTGACGCCGTGGTCGGCCATCACCCCCATCAGGTGTGGCATGTCTGCCACGTCGCCGTAGATGAACGTGACCTTGTCGAGGCAGTCGGCAATGTAGCTGGCGTCCGAATTGAAGTCGTAGACGATCACCCGCTTGCCTTGCTTCGCCAGCTCGCGCACCAGGTGGGAGCCGATGAAACCGGCGCCTCCCGTCACCAGACACACCTCATCGCTATCCCATTCTACTGTTTCCGATGCCTGCACCGGCACAGGTGTCATCCTCAGTAACCTCCTCGTCAACCGGCGTCTACATGCTGGTGAGCGAAATGCGGACGCTTTTCCGTGGGAGCAGTCTTGAAACGGCTCAGCCGGAAGGCCTCCGTTGGCAGCGAGGTCCTGCCTTCGACAATCAGCTCACACAACAACGGACCGATGATGGGCGTAAGGGCGAATCCGTGCCCTGAAAAGCCGCAGGCCAGGATCAACCCCTCCACCTCTTCTACGTGACCAAAGATGAAGTTGTCGTCAGGTGTGAAATCCAGGATGCCAGCCCAGGTACGGATGATACTGAGACCACGAAAGGCGGGCACGATTTTGAGAATGTTTGTCACAGTACGCGCCATCTCCCCGTAGTTAGTTGCCTTGCTGTAGCCGGTAATTCCGCCGGGTGCATTTGTGTTGCCGATAAACACGTGCCCCCGGGGCGGCTGCCGGCAGACAGCGATTGCACTAATCAGGAGGACAGGAGGCAGTATGGATGGCACCGGTGCGGTGATAATGAACTGATTAGGACAGGGGGTGATCGGAATATCCACCCCACCCATCCGTCCAATTCGATCTGACCACGGCCCGGCAGCGACGACCAACGTGTCCGTGGCAATCTCCCCCCGGCTGGTGATCACACCGGAGACACGCCCTCCCCGAAGTTGGAGGCCAACGACTTCGGTATCGAAGAGAAACCGGGCCCCGTACCGCCGTGCAGCTTCGAAGTACCCCCTGGTCACAAGGAAAGGGTTGGCAAGACAGTCCGTTGGGCTGTATAAGGCCCCAACAACGATGTCGGATATCGCCGGCGCCAATTCCTTGACTTCGTCCCGGTTCAGGATGAACTCTTTGATCCCATAGGGGGTGTCGCGCTCCACCAACTCCCGTTGCAATTCCAACTCTTCCTCACTCAACGCCACCCACAGGTAACCGTCCTCTACCAACTCGATGTCGTACTCGAGCTCTTCCTCCAATTGATGCCAACGCTGCATGGCTGCGATCATGAGAGGCACTTCATTAATGTCGCGTCCGATCTGGCGGATTCCGCCGGGGTTCCGGCCACTCGCCTCCGCTGCCAGAAAGTTCCTTTCGACAACAAGGACGTCAACCCCCGCCCGGGCCAGTTCATAGGCGGCTGACAGCCCAGTTGAGCCCGCACCGACGATGACCACATCAGCTTTCCGGGACGTCATTCGCCGTCCTCCTTTTCCAGAGTGTCCAGGGGTATCGGTCTCACCGGGGGACGTATCGTATCGGGCAAGACCTGATCCACGTTTTGCTCTGTCTGTTCCGCGATCAACCTGGCCACGAGATGACCACAGATCCGCCCCTGACACAACCCCATCCCCGCTCTGGTCGCGCGCTTGACCCAGATGACGGTGTGGCAGCCGGCAGCGATGGCTTCTGAGATTTCGCCTCTCGTGACTTCCTCGCAGCGACAGATGACTGTGTCGTCCGTCGCCAGCGTGTAGAGTCCGGGGCCGGGGGTGAAAAGCTCTCCCAGCATGCGAGCAAAGCGACGCTCGCGTGCCAGGATCGGTCGCTGGCGAGCGATGGCTGCCCGCGCAGCATCGTCGTCCAATCGCCCCAACTGTCGGGCGACAGCCAGTCCGGCGATACGTCCCTCCACCCGCGATAGTTCCACGCCACCGATGCCCGCTCCATCACCCACAGCGTAGACGCCCGGCAGCGAGGTCTGCATCTCATCGTCACGACGAGGCACATAGCCCCCCTGCTCCGGCATGAAATCGTGCTGGCATCCCAGCAGACGGCTCAACTCCGTGGACGGAATGAAACCATAGCCGATGATCACGGTGTCCACAGCCACGGTCTGCTGGCTCCCGGGAATGGGCTGCCAGTCGCTGTCAATCCGGGCGATGATTGCTTCTTGCACCTCCCCGTCGCCTCGTGCTTCGACCACTGACCAGCCAAAGCGAAACGGCACGCCCGCTCGTCGCAATGTGCGCCAGTATTCCCACCCTTCGCGCAGACGCGCCCACTGCCCCCACATCGCCGGCGTGTGGCGAACGCTGTGCCAGCCCAATCGCGCGCCCTCCAGCACGCCGAGCACTTCCACTCCAGCATAGACCAATTGAGCGGCTACAGCCAGTTGCAGTGGGCCAGTTCCAGATAGGAGAACCCGCCGGCCGGGTAGCATCCGCTGATGCTTGAGCATGATTTGTGCAGCGCCGGCGGTCATCACGCCGGGCAACGTCCAGCCGGGGAAGGGAATCGGCCGGTCGTAAGCGCCGGTGCTGAGGACTAACGCCTCGGTTTGCAGGCAATTGGACACACCAGGACCATGTAGCGTGAGTAGCCATCCTTTAGCATCCGAGGCCGGGTACGCACCCCAGACGATAGTGTCGGTCAGCAGATGCACCTTCGCTCTTTCCAGTCGGCGAAACATCGTTTCGGCCTGTTTCGCTTGAGGCGTATGGTCATCGCTGTGAAAGGAGTCAGGTAATTGCTTAAAGTATTGTCCGCCGGGTCGAGGGTAGCTGTCAATAAGGGTCACGTCCGCGCCTGCTTCAGCCGCGGTGATAGCTGCTTCCATACCAGCCGGCCCTGCCCCGACGACGACCACGTCCACTCGCTCTGTCACAGCTTCACCTCTGAGCGAGTTTCGATGACCATTCCTTCTTCTACGGGCGTCATACAGGCCCGCACGTTGGGTACGCCGTCCACTGTCACCAGGCAATCGAAACAGATGCCCATTCCACAGAAGATACCGCGTGGCTCGCCGGCTTTGAGCGTGTGGCGAAAAGCACGTATGCCTTCAGCCAGCAGCACCGTAGCGACGGTTTCCCCGTCGAAGGCAGTTTTCGGTTGGCCATTGACGTGCACGACGATGGGTTCGCCCCGCTGAACAGGCGGGAGAGTGGGATGTGATTCAGTTACGCGCATGGATGCTCATTCTGAGTGGAGCGCTAGTCTCCCTTGTCTCTGCTTATCACCCAGGCGCCCTGAGAGGACGGTGGCTCTACCGCAGAAGAGGACTTAAGAGCGAACAATTCCTGCCTCAACGACCGAAGTGTGCTCTGTAGCTCAGAGATTTCTTCTGCGTGCAGTTCTATGTAGGCCTCTACTCGCTCCTCCAATTGCAAGAGCCGGTATGCTATGTCTTGTATGTCGTTTGTCATGTGGACCTTTCCTGGTTGGCTTCTTGCGGTCGCGCTGTGTGACTTGTGAAATCAGACCGGCATGAACTGGTTCCATTCAGAGCCGGCCTACTGGAGTCTGTGGGAAGTAGGGTAAGGAACGGGGGAATATACTTCCCACCCCCAGATCTGGCTGGGCTGGTTTCCAGTTTTATTCTCCCACAAAGAATCACATCGATCAAGGCCCAACCGGTTCATCATTCTGAACCGATCGTATCAGCGCCGCAGCAAGGCAAGCCGGCCGCTTGATATCGATGACAAGAGGAGTTTTCTCGGGGTGACTGGACGGTCTGAAGAGGGGTTGGGTTAGATGTACTGTCCACCATCCACTTTGATCACTTCACCAGTTATGTGCCTGGCTTTCTCGGTGCAAAGGAAGGTTACAACGTGGGCGACATCCTCCGGCTGTCCGAGGCGTCCCAGGACGATCTCCGCCTGGAACTGCTCGCGCACGCTCGGCGGAACAGCCTTGACCATCTCGGTCTCAATCACGCCAGGAGCTACGCAGTTGACGTTGACGCCAAAAGGACCCAGGTCCCGAGCCACAGATTTAGTCAGGCCGATCACGCCCGCCTTGGCGGCACTGTAGTTGGGGCCAGCGGGCCGGCCACGCAAGCCGTGGATGGAGGCGATGTTGACGATCTTGCCCGATCTCCGCTCTCTAAAAAGAGAAGCCACGGCCCTTGTGTAATTGAAGACCCCCTTCAGGTTGATGCTCAGAACCTCGTCCCACTGCTCTTCAGTCATCTCCCAGATGAGGTCATTCCACATGACACCAGCGTTGTTGATCAAGATGTCCAACCTTCCAAAGGTGTCCAGCACTCGCCGCACTGCCCTTTCGGCCTCCTGAAAGTTGGCCACGTCGGCGCGGATGGCCAGGGCGTGGCAACCCAGAGCTCTGATCTGCTCGACGACCTCTGTGGCTTGCTCAACTCTGCGGCGGTAGCTGATGGCAACATCAGCCCCGTTGGCTGCCAGGTCTAAGGCAATAGCCCGGCCGATGCCTCGGCTACCGCCAGTCACGAGAGCGCCCTGGTTTCTCAGCCCCATAGCTTAGATCAACCCCCTACGCATCGCTTCGGCGACCGCCTGTGCCCGGTCGGAGGCTTCGAGTTTAACGAATATGTCGGAGAGCTTGCGTTTAATGGTCATTTCGCTCCAGTGTAATTGCTGAGCGATCTCCTTGTTAGTAGCCCCCTGAGCGACGAGTTTCAAGATCTGAAGCTCCGAATCGGAAATATCAGCATGTGATTTGGCTCGCTTACGCGCGAGGTCTCCCAACTGGTGCAGTGTTCGGCTCATCAGTTCTTCGGACAGTAACCATTCGCCGGCAAAGACCAAGCGTATAGCGGTTGCCAATTGCTCCGCCGAGATGTTTTTCAAGAGGTAGCCATGGGCCCCCACTTCGAAGGCTCTGAGGATCAGTTGGTCCTCTTCATAGGTGGTTAGAAAGATGATCCTGGTTGTAGGATACCTCTGGGTTGCTTGCTGAGCGGCCCGGAAGCCGCTGGCATGAGGCGGCATGCGGATATCAAGCAGCACGACGTCGGGTCTCAGGGACTTGATTTGCTCCAGAGTCTCAGCGGCGCTGCTGGCTTCCCCCACCACTTCGATGTCGTCTACGTTGGCCAACATGCTGCACAGTCCGCGTCGCACCACCGGGTGATCGTCAGCAATCAGCACGCGAATGACGGTCATAGTTTGATCCCAAGCTGTATTCTGTGCTTGTAACTTCACTGTCCCACTGGACTGCGCCTTCGTCGATGGGCAATTCGAGGGTGATCTTGCATCCATGGCCTGGCCGGGAGGCGATTTCGAGGCCGCCGCCAACTCGCCGGGCTCTTTCCTGCATACCCAGCAGGCCAAGATGACCCCGTGATGTGATGGCTACTCGCTCTGGGTTAAATCCTCTTCCATCATCCTCGATCACGATCCTCACGTTTCGCAGGCCGAAGCGAACAGCCAGGTGGACAGAACCGGCCTCGGCATGTCGTTCGATGTTCTGGAGGCCCTCTTGCACAATGCGATAGGCAGCGATCTGGGCAGCGGGCATAAGACAGCGGGGTTCGCCGGACACCTTCAGTTCGCACTCCACTCCCGCCATTTTCCTCAGGTGGTCCAGAAGCTCGCGCAATGCCGGAACCAGACCAACCTCATCCAGAGTTGCAGGCCAGAGTCCGTAGATGGCCTGGCGCATTTCCGCTGTGGCTTGACTCAAGAGGTTCTCTGCCAACACCAGGCCCTCCCTGGCCCTCTGTGGATCAGATAAGCAGCAGCTTCTGGCGGCCTGGATCTCGTAGCCGGCCCCGATGATCAACTGCAGGACTTGATCGTGAATGTCTACGGCGATCCGGCGACGCTCCTCCTCCTGCATCTCCAGAGTACGTCCCAACAGATGCTGTAGTTCCTCGTGGCGCTTCCGAATCTCGCGCTGTGCCTTGGCCAACTCGTTCATCAAACGCGCATTCTCAATTGCCAGGGCTGCCTGGTCCGCAAAGGATCTGAGAGTTTCCACGTCGCTTTCATCGAAAGGACCGCCTCGCTTGTTGTGCACCGCGATGGTGCCGATGACCTGGCCGCAAATCGTCATGGGAACGATGACCACGGACTGCACACCCAGGAGACTTACCCGTTCCTGGTCAGCGCGGGGATCACTGGGTACGTCGTGGCTGACCAGTGGCTCCCCGGTGGCAATCACCAGCCCGTTGAGGGAGTGCTCGACGGTGATGCGTTCCGCTTTCAAACGCATGGACCCCGGCCCTCTGCGAGCGCAGACTCTGAACCACTCCCGCTTTTCTGTAAGCAAGAGCACCAGTGCGTCCTCGGCATTGGTGAGCCGAGTGGCTTGTTCGATGATCGCGTTCAGTACCATCTCCAACGCTTCCCCCTGCGCTAAGCTGGAGATGATCGTTTGCAGGCTGGCGACTTCTCTGCGAAGACGCTGTGTCTCCTGGCTCCACCTGCTCTGTTGCAGAGCCAGACTGGCGGCACGGCTGAAAGCCAGGAGCAGGTCCAATTCCCTATCTTCGAACTTACAGGCCCCCGCCCAGCAGGCTACCAGGCATCCCTGCACATGCCCGTTGTCCACGATAGGCACCAACGATCCGGCCCGACACCCAACCTGTCCCAAGATGGTAGTTAAGAAAGTTGCCTCCGCAGAGCCCCGCGTATTCGCTATGTACGACGGACCGCGATGGTGCGTCAGATAGGCGACAGCTTGAGCCGTATCAATCACGAGTTGAATCTCTTCTCCCTCGACAAGGCGAGAGTTGGCATGGGCCACAGGCGGGACGTTCTTTTGCATCTCATCGAGGAGGAAAATATAGCAATAGTCAACCCCCACCAGTTCAACGGCCCACCGGGCAATTCTCGACAAGTCGGCCAACGCAGGGATAGGCGCAGTGCGAAGATCCATATCTTGTTCACGAGATGGAAAAAGCAACATGGCTTCGTGAGAAATCTGATGCGGTTAATGACGAGAATGAGCGTTAGCTATTATATCACTCCTGTTTCCAGGCGACAAAGTCGTTGTCGGGAGGGGATAACGCAATAAGTCGGTATCGCTATCGCCTGGCCGTTATCTCGGCCTGCAACCGTGTTACACAGGGGGCCGACCACAGGCAGTCGAGGATGGCGGTTTGCGGCAGGAATGCCTGAATGCTTTCGGGCTGTTGAGCCTTGGTCAGATGACAATCGTCGAGGACAAGGACAAAATGGCCTGTGATTTCCGCGGCTTCGTTGATCGGTAGTGTGCCAATTTTGTGTTGATAGGGTAGCGCACCGGCGAGCACGCGGAGACCGCCGAGATTTGGGTAGATTTCTCTGGCGTTCTTGTTCTCAGTTATCAAGGTGCTTCACACAAAAGTGACGAAGAGCCGTTCATCAGGCATATTTGTCTCGCTTGATCTGTCTCGGCCAGCGGACCCGATATGCCCGCTGCTTCGTCTCGTTGGACCGGAGTATCGCCTGACGAGTGGCGGCGGGCAAATGGCCGGCATGCGCTCTCAGAACCACGAGGCCAGAGTGGTTGACATGGCATCGCGCCGGTGCTATAATGCCGGGCATTCATCACTCACCCCCATCAACCAAGGAGGAGAAACTCATGCGTAAGCACCGATATGTTTTAGTGGCACTTCTTGTTGTGCTGGCTGTTGTAGCCACACACTGCGTGGCGCCGGCCACCCAGGCGCCTGCGCCGGCTGCGCCGGCTACTGAAGCTCCCGCTGCGCCAGCCAAGGAGTTCAAGCTCGCAGCCATCTTGCCCGGCGTCATCACCGATGCGGACTACAACACGCTCGGCTACATTGGCGTCACGTCAGTGCAGAAGGACCTGGGCGTCGAGGTGGCCTACTCCGAGAGCGTGGCAGTACCGGATGTTGACCGGGTCATGCGTGAATACATCGACGACGGTTACAACATTATCTTCACCCACGGCGGGCAGTTTGTTTCGCAGACGAAAGACCTGGCCGACAAGTTTCCGGACGTGTACTTCATTGCGGAGGGCGATGGGGCTGTGGAAAATGCCCCCAAGAACTTCTGGATCATCGACCGCAACTTCCAGGTCGGCTTCTATGCCATCGGCGCCCTGGCCGCGAAGCAGACCAAGACCGGCAAGATTGGCTACATTGGCGGGCTGACCCTGCCCTTCTCGTATGCTGAGGTCCACGCCATGGAGCAGGCAATCAATGATCTGGGCCTGGATGTGGAACTCAAGCCGGTGTGGGCTGGGAACTTTAACGACCCCACCAAAGCCCGAGAGTTGACCGATGCGATGATCGCAGACGGTGCCGACGTGATCGTGGGCTCCCTCAACCTGGGCATGTTCGGTCTGTTCGAGGCAGTCAAGAGGGCACCGAGCCAGGTGTGGGCGACGGCCAAGTACACGGACAAGGCAAACTTCGCCCCCGACAACTACATTACCTCGGTGCTCTATGACTGGGCAGGCCCTCTGAAGGATATCGTTCAGAAGATCATGGCCGGCGAGACTGGCGGGTACTACCCCCTGGGGTTCGACACGGGGGTTGCTCTTCAAATGCCTCTCCGCAACGTGTCCGACGAGATCAACAGCGAGATGGAACAGATCATTGCCGACGTGCAGTCCGGCAAGATCAAAGTCGTCAAGGACACCACTCCGATAGAATAGGTGTATCAGTATCCGGTAGAACAGACTGACAGAGCACCGACAGCGTGAAACCCTTCGACTAGCTCAGGACGTGGCGTGATGCGTGAAACGTGATACAGGTGCGAGAAGTCACCCTCACGTTTCACGCTTCGCGTTTTACGGCCCGGATATGCGAAGTCAAGTTCCGGTCTAAAGCTGGTCACCAACCCGTGGGATTCAATGAAAAACTCGATCATACTTGAGATGAAGGGCGTGCGGAAGTCCTTCGGGACGGTCGTCGCCCTGGACGGTGTCAGCCTGCAACTGAATCGCAGAGAGATTCACGGCCTTCTCGGCGGGAACGGCGCCGGCAAGACCACGTTGATGAATATCCTCTACGGCCTCTACAAACCCGACGCCGGCGAAATCTACGTGCACGGAAACAAGGTAGCGATCCAGTCGCCCAAAGATGCCATCAGACTGGGCATCGGGATGGTTCACCAGCATTTTCTCCAGATCGAGAGCTACACCGTAGCCGAGAACATCGTCCTGGGAACGCCGCTGCAAAACTGGCCCGTGCTGAACCTAGAGGATCAGGAGAAGAAGATCCGTGAGCTTTCGGAGAGATTCGGGTTGGACGTCGATCCACGCTCCCGCATTGAAGATCTCCCCATGGGCGTCCGGCAGAAAGTCGAGATTCTCAAGGCGCTCTACCGAGGCGTCGAAATCCTGATTCTGGATGAACCGACGACCAACCTCACACCTCAGGAGGTAGATGCCCTTTTCCACTCTCTGAAGGTCATGGTCGGGGAGGGAATGAGCGTTGTCTTCATCACCCACAAGCTCAGGGAGGTGCTGGGCGTCTGCGACCGGATTTCGGTGCTCAGGGATGGCAGGAATGTCCTGACCGTACCACGGAGTGAGGCCACGGAGGAGTCTCTGGTCTGGGGCATGGTAGGCGAGGGGCTGGACATCGAGAAGAGTCTGTTGTTCTCTGCCGCTGGCCTCGACCCGGAAGCGCGGGAGGTTGGCCAGGCGCCGGTTGTGCAAGTCCAGGGACTGCGGGTGGTCAGCGAAGAGGGTGTGCCAGTCGTCCAGGATTGCTCCTTCCAGATCCACCAGAAAGAGATATTCGGCATTGCGGGCGTGGCCGGCAACGGTCAGCAGGAACTGGCCGAGAGCCTGGTCGGCATCCGACCGATTACCGAGGGCAGCGTCTGGATTGAGGGCGCGAGTGTTGCTGACACAGAAAGCCGGGAGTTGCTGGAAAGGGGGGTTGCCTACATTCCCGAAGACAGGGTGCAGGACGGCTTCCTGCCAACGGCCAACGTGGCTCAGAATCTCATCTTGGGTGCTCATCGACAGGAGCCGTACAGCAAGGGCCGCTTCCTGGACTGGAAAGCCATCTTCCAGGCTGCCTGGAAACTGATCTCAGAGTATGATATCAAGACACCTGGTCCAGGAGAGGTGGCAGGGAATCTTTCGGGGGGGAACATCCAACGGCTCATGCTCGCTCGGGCTTTCTCTCGCCCTGTGAAACTCCTGATTGCGCACAACCCAACCCGAGGCCTCGACATACGTTCGATGGAGTTCGTCTACTCACAGCTCCTGGAGCGAAAGAAACAGGGAATGGCCACCCTGCTGCTCTCCGAGGATCTGGACGAGCTTTTTCTCCTGTGCGATAGGATTGCCGCCGTCTATCGTGGCGAGATCGTGGGCGTCCTCGACAGAGATGAGTTCGATGCGTACGAGATCGGGCGGATGATGAGTGGAGTCAGTACCATTGAGTAAGCAAGTCGCGGAGACAGGTCACGGAATAAGATCGCTGGTCGGCACGCTAGTGCCCTACGTCGCGGCCGTGGCAGCCTCTTTCATTGCTGCCGGCATTTTCATTGCCGCCATGGGCTTCGACGTGCCGAGGGCGTATACCACCATCCTGTTCACTTCCTTCAGGACGCCGAACGGGTTCGTGCAGACGCTGCTGAAGTTCGTGCCACTGGTGTTGCAAGCACTGGCATTCACCATACCCCTGGCCGCCGGCAAGTTCAACATCGGTGGCGAAGGGCAGCTTATCGTTGGCGCAATTGGGGCGACGGCCGTGGGCATCCTGTTCGCCGGCCTGCCTGCTCTCCTGCTGCTGCCCATGGTCATCCTGGCCGGCGTTCTTTTCGGCAGCTTCTGGGCCGCCATCCCCGCTTGGCTCTTGTATCGGTTCAACATCAACGAGATCCTCACGACTGTGCTGATGAACTTTGTCGCTTTCAGCCTCATCGATTACGTCGCCACCGCGGTCTGGCGGGACCCCGCGGCCGGCCACCCCACCACGATCCCCATCGGTGCCGGCGGCGAGTTGCCGCTGCTGATCTCCAGACCGCCGCTGCATTCGGGCATAATCATCGCCGTGGTCATCGCTGCTCTTGTGTACGTCTACACCAACCGAACCGCTGCCGGCTACGAACTGGTCGCGACCGGCGCGAATCCAAGAGCCTCCATGGTCTACGGGATCAACGTCCGCCGGATGTTTCTGCTCTCGCTGATTTTGGGCGGGGCGCTGGCCGGCCTGTCCGGGGCGGTGGAGGTGGCCGGCGTTCAACACAGGCTCATTGAGGGGCTGCAATCCAACTACCTGCTGCTGGGAATCATCATCGGCCTCATCGCCAAGGGCAACAATCTGGCCGTGCCGTTCGTGGCCTTCTTCATCGCTGTCCTCGAGGTCGGCGCCAGCGCCATGCAGCGGACCATGATGATCCCCGTGGAGATGGTGTTCATCGTCGAGGCGCTGGTGCTGCTTTTTGTTCTGTTGTCCGACGTGGTCAGGAGGCGCTAGGCAATGGGTCAGCTTGAGATGCAGATTGTGAACTTTGCCAGGCTCGTGATGCTGGCGCTGGTTCCGTATGTCCTGGCCAGCCAGGGAACGATGTTGGGCGGAAGGACAGGTCTCTTCAACGTGGCCCAGGAGGGGATCATGCTCGTCGGAGCGTCTGTCGGGTTCCTGGGCGCTTACCGCTTCGGTAGTCTGCTCTACGGCGTTTTCCTGGCGATGGTGGTAGGTGGTCTATTCGGCCTGGCCCTGGCCTACTTCACCACGACCCTGAAGATGGATCAGTTCGTCATCGGCCTGGCGCTCTTCTTCTTCGGTGTGGGCCTGTCCACGCTACTCTACAAGTTTGTCGTGGGTGTGACTCTGCAACCGCCGCTCATCCCGACCCTCAAGAGTGTCCCGATTCCAGTGCTCAGCCAAATACCAATCCTGGGAGAGATTTTCTTCAACCAAAACCTGCTGGTCTACTTCGCGATCTTGCTGTCCATCTTCCTATACTACCTTCTCTACAAGACGAGCTTCGGTTTGGAGCTGCGAGCGGTCGGTGAGAATCCGAAGGCGGCCGATAGCCTGGGCGTAAACGTCGTGCGCATGCGATATGCGACCGCAATCGTCGGGGCGATGCTGATGGGGATGGCCGGCGCGTATCTGCCAATGGTCTACACCGGCACTTTCACCGAAGGCATGGTGCAGGGACGGGGCTGGATCGCCATCGCATTGACGTTTTTCGGCGGCTGGAGTCCGCACCTGATCCTTCTGGGGTCGCTGTTTTTTGCCGGCGTAGAGGTCCTGGCCCTGCGAGTGCAGATCGGGGGGTTCGGTATCCCCTACCAGTTTCTGCTGACGCTGCCGTACATCGCCACTATCCTCGTCATGATGTTCGCTTTCAGGTGGGTAAGGGCGCCGGCGTTTCTGGGGCAGAACTACGATCGGGAAAGGCGGACGCTGGCCTGACGCCGCCAACGTGCCTCTTGAGCTCAATGTGAGACCGCTGCAACGCTGGTAAACCCCCGCTCGTTGTGGTAAAATAGACTAAAGAGTAATCACCTAGAGTGGAGGGCAGAGATGAATCGCGTGCGATGGCAGGACCGGATCGTCATTGCGCCGGATCTCCACCACGGCGATCCGTGCATTAAGGGAACCCGTGTTCCTGTAACAATGATCATAGGAAGCCTGGCCGATGGAATGACGCTGGAAGAAATCCAGGAAGCCTATCCTCAGCTAAGGGTGGAGGATATTCAGGCGGCCTTAGCCTATGCCGCCGAAGTAATGCGCCAGGAGATTTTTATGCCGCTAGTGGCATAGAGGCTGACCATGCGCGTCAAAGTGGACAAAGACCTGCCAAGAGCGGCCGTTCAGATGCTCCAGGACAGAGGGTACGACGCAGTCAATGTGGTGGAGCAAGGAATGGGAGGGCGGACAGACTTGGCCTTATGGCAAGCGGTGCAGGTTGAGCAAAGGTTCCTGGTGACCGCCGACAAGGGATTTGCTGACATCCGTTTCTACCAGCCGGGGACTCATGCTGGCGTCTTGTTGCTGCGCCCCAACCAAGATGGCATTCAGCCAGTTGTTGAACTCCTGGAGAAAGTTCTAGGGCGCTACGATCTGGAGGCCCCATCGGGAACAATTACGGTGGCTACGCCTCGTGGGATACGCATCCGACGTGCGAGGACGTGAATGATGCGGGGCCAGCCACATCCAGAAACAGCTTCCCTGCATAGACCCTAAAGGTTTCGGAAACCTTTAGGGTCTGTCTAATCACCAAAGTTGAGAGAGCCTGACCCTACATGGGAGATATCGCAGTGACAACCACCAAAGTCGAAGTTCGACCCGGTGCCTACTACGACTCCGTAATCCTCATGCAATTGCAGCGCTCCCTGGCCGGCCTGCCCGCCGTACTCGACGCCGGCGTCGTGATGGGCACCGCCGCCAACAAGGAGTTGCTTGACCAAAGTGGCCTGCTGCCACCAGAAGCCCGGGCAGCCGCGGCCGACGATCTGGTCATCGTCGTCAAGACCGAAGACGAGGCCGGCGCTGAGTCCGCGCTGGCCCAGGTGGACGAGCTTCTGGCCCGCCGGCGCTCGGTCATTGAACAGGAATACCGCCCTCAGAGTGTCGAATCCGCGGCCCAGATGCTGCCCGATGCGCAGTGGGTGCTGGTGTCCGTTCCAGGCCGCTACGCAGCCGGCGTAGCCCGCCAGTCACTCCGCCTGGGCAAGAACGTGTTCCTCTACAGCGACAACGTCTCGCTGGACGACGAGATCGGCCTGAAACAGATGGCGGCCGAGAAGGGCCTGCTGGTCATGGGGCCGGACTGCGGAACAGCCATCGTCAACGGCGTGGGGTTGGGGTTCGCCAACCACGTGCGCCGGGGCCCGATTGGGGTGGTGGGTGCAGCCGGCACGGGGTTGCAGGCCGTGACGTCTCGCATCCACCAGTTGGGCGCGGGCATCACCCATGCCATCGGCACCGGCGGGCGCGACCTCTCCGAGGCGGTGGGCGCGGTGACAGCCCGACAGGGGCTCGACCTCCTCGGTCGTGACCCTGAAACACAGGTCATCGTGCTCATTTCCAAGCCGCCGGCCTCCAACGTGGCCGATGATCTGCTGCGGGTTGCCCGCGCAGCCGGCAAGCCGGTGGTGGTGGACTTCATCGGCTACTCACCGCCGGCCCGACAGGTAGGCAGCCCCTGGGCCGGTGCAGGCCTGCACTTTGCCACCTCCCTCGATGAAGCCGCTGCGTTGGCCGTGCAGTTAGCCGCCGAAGGGGCCGGCACAGATTCCGCCGCAGACCTTGACCTGACTCAGTTTGCGCTAGGGCAGCGCTACCTGCGCGGGCTCTTCTCCGGCGGCACCTTGGCCTATGAAACCCTGCTCATTCTGCAGGACTACCTGCCCGCCGTGTACTCCAACACACCAATCGACAAACGCTATCGCCTGGAGGACTCGCTGGTCAGCCAGGCGCACACGGTGATCGACCTGGGCGAGGACGAGTTCACCGTGGGCCGGCTGCACCCCATGCTGGACAACGATCTGCGCATCCGTCGGCTGCACCAAGAGGCCAATGACCCGGAGGTGGCCGTGATCCTGCTGGACGTGGTGCTGGGCTACGGCGCTCATCCCGATCCGGCCGGCGAACTGGCGCCGGCCATCGCCCAGGCGCGGGCACGGGCGGAAGAGGCTGGCCGGCATCTGGAGGTGGTCGCCGTTGTAGTTGGCACCGACGAGGATCCGCAGGATCTCCAATCCCAGGTTCAGCAGCTCGAAGCTGCTGGCGTGCGGGTAGAGACAAGCAACGAGGGGGCCGTTCGCTACGTCGGGCGGTTGCTGCAAAGCCTCGATCCACCAGCCGGCCTGCCGCCGGTGGATATGGCCGCGCTGCAGCACCCTCTGGCAGCCATCAACGTTGGCCTGGAATCCTTCACCGAAAGCCTGACCGCCCAGGGCGCCCCAGTCATCCAGGTGGACTGGAAGCCGCCGGCGGGGGGAAATGAGAGGCTGATGGCTATTCTGGAGCGGATGAGACATTAGAGGTCCGTCCCATAAGTTCTTGGGGTACACGCTGATACCCAAAACCGGTTAGAAACAGGTTGCGCCAGTGCGTCTTTAGCGCACTTTACGGTATCAGCCGCGACGCCCTGAGCTCGTCGAAGGGGTGATTTCAATCATCGGCTACTACCCCCAGCCATTCCCCTAACTTGACTGGCTCAACGCAAATTAGTGGGGTGGCGAAAGACCCAGTGAGAACAGCGCTCATGGCCCCCCTCTACCCCCCAGAGGGGGGAGGACAGGAAAGCCCCCCCCAAGGGGGGGAATGAGGGGGGGGTAGTCCCAACAACCCAGGTTATCACCCCACAAATTTGCGTAGATCCACTTGACTTTGGGATTTCGGAGTGCTATCCTGTTATTTGCACCAGGACACCTTTCATGCATGTTTTGGTCAACTAGAGTGGCAAGATTGGGGATACAAAAGTCCCCACTGTTCTTGCGTTCGCCAATTCAGAGAGCCATGCTATCCCCATCCCGGCAACGGTGAAACGGGATAGTCTGAGGGCACTTCGCCAGCAAGGAAAATCCGGCACCACTCTGTACCTCGAGCTCTTTGCCATTGGCCGATATTTACTCCTCAAGGACCACTTCCAAAGGTTCAGCCTGGTGACGGTTGACATCGAATATCCAGGACACAGTTCTGCAAGTCAGCGAGCTTCGCTGGACGTGCGAGCGTTTGATTCACCGACACCCCAATCAATATCCAGTATCCTGTCTAGTTGTGAAAGGAAACCGTCAATGGACATCGAAAAAGCAAACACCCAAGCCGTAGAACGTATGATGGAAGCCCACCCGGTGCTGGTGGGGTTGGGCAAGGCGCGGGACGTGATTCCCGGAATGCGGGACAATCTCCTGCTGCACGCCGGCCCGCCCATCACCTGGGAGCGGGCATCGGGACCGATGCGCGGTGCCATCACCGGCGCGCTGATCTTCGACGGAAAGGCCAGAGACGAAGCTGAAGCGCGTGCGCTGGTGGAATCGGGAGAGGTCGATCTGGAGCCCTGCCACCACCACCGGGCGGTGGGGCCGATGGCCGGCCTGATCGCGCCTTCCATGTCGGTCTACATCATCGAGAACAAAACTCATGGGAATCGCAGCTTCTCGGGCCTGAACGAAGGGTATGGCAAAGTGCTGCGCTACGGCGCGTACAGCGAAGAGGTGCTGGCGAAACTGCGCTGGATGGAGGACGTCATGGCCCCCGTCCTGGCCGACGCCATCGAGGCCAGCGGGGGGATTGACATCCGCGCCTTGCTGGCTGAAGCCCTGCACATGGGCGACGAGGGACACAACCGCAACAAGGCCGGCTCGATCCTGTATACGACGAGACTGGCGCCGTTCATCGCGAAGACCGCCCCCAGTCCAGACGTAGCGGCCGAGGTATTGCGCTTCCTGGGCGACAACGCCCTCAGCGTGCTGAACCCCGTGATGGCGGCCTGCAAGGCCATGGCCGACGCCGGCCACGGCGTGGAGGGCAGCACCATTGTCACCACCATGGCCCGCAACGGCACCGACTTCGGCATCCGCGTCAGCGGCCTGGGCGACCGCTGGTTCACCGCCCCTGTCCCGACCCCCCAGGGCCTCTACTTCCCCGGCTTCACGGCCGACGATTCCAGTGGAGACCTGGGCGACAGCACGATCACCGAGACGGCCGGCATTGGCGGCTTTGCCATGGCAGCCGCGCCGGCCATCGTCACCTTCGTCAGCGGTACGCCCCAGGACGCGCTGAACACCACGCTGGAGATGTACGAGATCACCCAAACCGAGCACAAGTACTTCACCATCCCCCAATTGGACTTCCGGGGCACGCCCACAGGCCTCGACATCCGCAAGGTGGTGGAGAAGGGCATTCCGCCGCGCGTCAACACCGGCATCGCCCACAAAGAGGCCGGCGTGGGCCAGATCGGGGCCGGGTTGGTGCGCCCACCGATGAC
>CAZHMV010000028.1:26842-29474 GCA_964532665.1 uncultured Anaerolineales bacterium | reverse complement strand
CAAGGGAGGAATCGTTATGGAACGCGAGCAATTCATCAAAATGATGGCTGACGCCAAGTTGTACGACTTGACTCAAGACTGTAGCATCTTCACACCACCATGGCCCGGAGAGAAGGCCCTGGAAATCCATTTCTTCAAGCGCGTCACTGGCGCTTACGGTGGAGGGCAGGGTGCAAACGGCCAACTGATTCGTTGGAGCAACACGGTAGGCACTCACCTGGTGGGCGAACGGGCCTTCCACTCCGGGGGCCGTGCCATCGCCGAGGTCCCCCTGGAAGACCTGTGTGGGCCTGGCGTGGTGGTAGACATCTCGGATCTGGTGTCCGACTACAGCCTGTACACCCCCGAGATGATCACCAGCCGTGCAACAGTCAAGGAAGGGGACATCCTGATCATCAACACCGGCTACCACCGGTACTCCTGGGATCAGCCGGATGTATTCAGCGAGAGTGCCCAGGGGGGTGTAGAGTCCAAGGAATTCGGATTCCTGGTGCGACATCCCGGCCCTTCCCCCGACTTCTTCCCGTGGGCAATGGACATGAAACTCAAGGTCATCGGTGTTGACTGCGGCAGCGCCGAACATCCCATGAACACGCCCATCCGCTACATGCACGAGCGCGACTTCCAGAAAGCTGAAGCGAAGCTGATGGAACAGTACGGCAAGACGTGGGACGAGATGTTCCCGCCAGAAGAGTACTACACGCTGACGCACATTACGATGCCGAAGGCCCACTTGCTTCTGGCCGAGTGCATTGTGGGGGACATCGACAAGCTGAACAATCAAAGGGCCTGGATCATGATTCACCCCATACCGTTCATGGAAGTCGGCACAGCATGGTCGCGCGTCGTCGCCTATCAGCCGCCGGCCGGCATGGATGAGGACACCTTCTTTGACATCATGAACTCGGCGGAAATGCTGGACCTGACGCTCCCGTTCAGCGTCCAGACACCCCAGTGGGCCAACTACGAGCCGTTGAGCGTCACCTACACCAAGCGTGTCGGCGGGCAACCTTTTGGCATGGGTAGAAACGGTGCGCTCTGCAAGGCCAGTTTCCACCTGGCAACCCACATGGACGGCGAGAAGCACTTCTGGCCAAACGGCCGAACTATTGGTGAGGTCCCGCTGGAACACTGGGTTGGTCCTGGCGCAATTGCGGACATCTCTCACCTGGTCAGTGATGCCAGCGTGTACACACCCGAGATGATTGAGAGTGTGGTGGACGTCCACAAGGGAGACATTCTCATCCTGAAAACCGGGTGGCACAGGTATGGCTGGAACAGCCCGGACTCGGACGAGTTCCGCTACATGATCAAGCACCCTGGCCCATCGCCTGACTTTTCACAGTGGTGCATCGACAAGGAGATTAAGTGGTTGGGCATTGACGCTGTGAGCCAGGACCATCCCATGAACACCATTCAGAGGGTCTGGCACCCCAAGACTTTCGAAGAAGCCAACCG
Organism: uncultured Anaerolineales bacterium; assembly: GCA_964532665.1. Taxonomy (GTDB): domain Bacteria; phylum Chloroflexota; class Anaerolineae; order Epilineales; family JAANWY01; genus CAZHMV01. The sequence goes on along the minus strand of CAZHMV010000028.1, from coordinate 28,016 downwards.
TAAGTTGGTGGAGCAGTTCGGCAAGGATTGGGACGAGATGTATCCGCTGGACCAGTACTACCAGGACACGCACCTGAATCTCTTCCCGAAGGGGATTGTACATGCCGAGAACCTGGGGAAAGACATCGCCACGGCGCCGAGCGGCCGATACTACATCGGCTGCTTCCTGCAAAAGGGGATGGAGTGCGCGTCGATGTGGGGGCGGTTTGTTGCTTTCAAAGAGGGGAGCTAGCGTAGGCCGGCGGGGATTCCGCGATGGATGGCTAGATGGCTGGATGGCTAGATGGCTGGATGGCTACCACACTCAACAAAGGGGGGATTGCAATGAGGTACGGACCAAAAGGATTCACACAAAGGGACGAGATTCGAGAGATCATGGAGCCCTTGCTGGAGCCGGAGGAATGGGGTGGCATAATCTCGTTCTCTGGCCTGACAGTCGAGGATGGGCGAAAGTTGCTCGAGTTTCTGCCGCCGGCAAACAGAGAGTGTCGTCAAAATGCCGCGCCGTCGTTCGCTGAGTTCGTGCTTGACATTGGCGATCTGTTCCCTGACGCCGTCTTCTTCGGCTATCAGGTAATCCCACAGAGGGAGGATGAGCGGATTACCATCGAGGGGGTCCTGGTACCGATGGTGTTCCCTTCACGCAAGGTCCTGGATGCTGTGTGGCAATTCGCCGAGGGCGAGCCCGATGAGTTCGATCCATGGGAGCATGAGGGCAAGGACTGCTGGCGACTCTGGTGGGATTGACATCGATGACATCGGAACTGGAGCATTACCTGCAGATGATCGAAGACCTTCGTGGGCAGGCCGGCGAGCTGATTGTCGGCCTGCCCACCGAGGCGCTGAACTGGTGTCCCATCGACGGGGATGACGACCACACCACCAACTCGCTGGCCGTGCTGGCCGCCCACATCGCCGGCTCCGAGCATTTCTGGATCACACAGGTGGTCGGTGGCCGGCCTGTCACTCGTGACCGTGACGCCGAATTCGCCGCGGTGACTGACAATGCCGATCAACTCCGTCGCCGGCTGGACAAAGCTGGTGTCGAAACGCGCGAGATACTCTCTGCCCTCAAAGCAGCAGACCTGGACGGCACACGCGAGGTGAAGGGGCGGACGGTGTCGGTTCGATGGTGCATCCTGCACGTGATCGATCACACCGCCCTCCACCTGGG
>CAZHMV010000028.1:23299-26742 GCA_964532665.1 uncultured Anaerolineales bacterium | reverse complement strand
GGAGAAGAGGGGGCACGCATCCGCAGGGTGGCCAGAACCTACGGCAAGGGCGAGGACCTGCTGGTGATAGAGAACATCCCAGTCGTGAGTTGTCCCCATTGTGGCGAGAGTTACCTGACGGCTGAAACGCTTCACGAAATTGAACGCATCAAACTTCACCGAAAGAGCTTTGCCATTGCGCGCCCTGTAGAAGTGGCCAGTTTCGCCTAGCTGAAACATGAGCAATAACCAACTACCAACCGTCGGCGCCGGCCCCCTCGCCGGCATCCTCGTGCTGGACCACACAACGGCGCTGGCCGGCCCATACTGCACCCAGTTGCTGGGCGATCTGGGGGCGGACGTGATCAAGATCGAGCGGCCGGGCGAGGGTGACCAGGCGCGCGGGTGGGGACCGCCCTTCATCGGAGGTGAGAGTGCCTATTTTCTGGGCACCAATCGCAACAAGCGCGGGATGACCCTTGACCTGAGCCGGCCGGCGGGTCGCGAGGTGCTGCGCCGGCTGCTGGAGCGCGCCGATGTGTTGGTCCACAACGTGCCCCGCGAGTCATCGCGACAGAAACTGGGGCTGGACGAGGCAACCTGCCGCGCCATCAACCGCCGGCTCATCTGGGCCAGCATCACCGGTTTTGGCAACACCGGCCCCTACGCCGAGCGGGGCGGCTACGATGCCATGATCCAGGGCATGGGCGGGACGATGTATCTCACAGGCGAGCCAGACAGCGGCCCGGCGCGTTTCCCGACCGCCATCGCTGACATTACCACCGGCATGTACACGGCCCTGGCAATCCTTTCTGCCCTCTTGGCCCGCGAGCATACGGGTGAAGGGCAAGCTATTGACACAGCCCTTTTCGACTCGCAGGTGACATGGCTGGCCAACATCGCCAGCAACTACCTGGCTTCGGGCGAGCCAGCGAAGAAGCTGGGCAACGCGCACCCGAACATCGTGCCCTACGAGCCATTCCCGACGGCCGACGGCTGGATCATTGTCGCCGCCGGCAATGAGAGCCTGTGGGGACGGCTGGTCGAATTGCTGGAGTGGCCTGAACTGGGCGACGACCCACGCTTTGCCACCAACGCCGATCGATTAGTCCATCGAGATGAATTGATACCGTTGCTGGCCAAGCGTTTCCGCCAACGGCCCGCCAGAGAGTGGCTCGATAGGCTGGAGAAAGCTCGCATCCCAGCCGGCCCCATCAACACACCGGAAGAGACGCTGCAGGACGAGCACCTGCTCGCCCGTGGCATGATCGTCGAGCTGCAACATCCCGCCGCCGGCCTGGTCCGCTCCCTGGGCAACCCGATGAAGCTCAGCGGAACGCCGGTCACCTACCGCAGGCCGGCTCCCATGCTCGGCGAGCACACAGAGGAGATTCTGGCCGAGTTGGGCTATGGCGCGAGAGAAATCGAGCACTTGCGGGATGAAGGAGTGATTTGAGACGGCGTACTGCGTACTGCGTGTTGCGTATCTCGGAGCACCGTCAGTGGATTACGCAATACGCAATACGCAGTACGCATTCGCATCCACCGAGGAGAGTCAAATGAAACCACCTGCATTTGAATACTACGCCCCGACGACCGTTGAAAAAGCCCTGTCCCACCTGGCCGAGTACGGGTACGACGCCAAGGTGCTGGCCGGCGGGCAGAGCCTGATTCCTACGATGAACTTTCGTCTGGCCCAGCCGGCGGTCCTGGTCGATCTGAACAACATCTCAGAACTCTTCTACATCCGCCCCGATGAGAACGGCGGAGTGCGCATCGGGGCCATGACCCGCCAATCTCAGGTGGAGCGCGACCCGCTGGTGGCCGAGCGAGCGCCGCTGATCCATGAGACGATCCCCCACATCGCCCATCCGCAGATTCGCAATCGGGGCACCTTCGGCGGCAACATCGCCCACAACGATCCGGCGTCCGAGCTGCCGGCGGTGGCTACGGCGCTGAACGCCCGCTTTCGGCTGCAAGGCCAGGCCGGCGAGCGCTGGGTCTCCACCGACGAGTTCTTCCTGGGGCTGTTCTACACCGCCCTCGAGCCGGATGAGATGCTGGTCGAGGTGGCTCTGCCGGCCATGCCACCCCGCAGCGGATGGGCCTTTCGCGAAATGGCCCGCCGGCCTGGCGATTATGCTCTGGTGGGTGTGACTGCTGTTGTCACCCTGGACGGCAATGACCGATGTCAGGCGGCGCGCCTGGTGTTTTTCGGTGTCGGAGAGGGGCCGGTGCCGGCTCACCAGGCGGCGGAGATACTCGCGGGGGAGACACCCAGCCCGGAGGTCATCCTTGCTGCCGCCGAAACGGCTGCCAATGCAGACATTGATCCCAGCAGCGATGTCCACGCCTCAGCCGAGTTTCGCCGGCATCTGGCGAAAGTACTGGCACGGCAGGCCCTGGAGGAGGCGTTTGGGCGGGCGGCTGCCGGTAGCTAGATGGCCGGTTGGCTAGAGGGCTGGATAGCTGGATAGCTGGAGGTACATGATGGTTGTTCAAGTCGAGAGACGGCTTTTTACGGTAGATGAGTACTACCAGATGGCCGAGGCCGGCATCTTTTCGGAGGATGACCGGGTCGAGCTCATAGAAGGCGAGATTATAGAGATGTCCCCGCTTGGCAGCCGCCACACAGCGTGCGTCAAACGCTTGAATCGACTTCTGTCTCAAAAGCTAGGCGACCAGGCAGTGATCAGTGTTCAAGACCCTATCCGTCTGAGCGAGTTTTCGGAACCGGGGCCGGACCTGGCCTTGCTTCGGCCTCGCGCGGATTTCTACGCCGAGGCCCATCCGGGGCCGGGGGACGTCCTGCTGGTTGTGGAGGTGGCAGAGACGTCAGCGGGCTCGGATCGCAGAGTGAAGGTACCTACGTATGCACGAGCCGGCATTCTGGAAGTCTGGTTGATCGACCTGGCTGACGAGACTATCGAGATCTATCGAAAGCCTTCCCTGAGAGGGTATGGGGAAACCCAGCGAGCATGGCGTGGGGACCACCTGTCCCCTCAGGCCTTCCCGGACAAGCAGTTCTCCGTGGATGACGTGCTCGGGTAGCGAGCAGACAAGAAGGAGGTTGAAGTGAGCGATCTGTTCCCTGTGACTGTTACCGTAAACGGCACGCGATACGAGCGCGCGGTTGAGCCTCGGCTGCTGATGAGCGATTTCCTGCGCCACGAGATTGGCCTCACCGGCACACATGTCGGCTGCGAGCACGGCGTGTGCGGCGCGTGTACCATTCTGTTCGATGGGCAGCCGGTCCGCTCGTGCCTGATGTTTGCAGTGCAGGCCAACGGACACGAGATTCGCACTGTGGAGGGGCTGGCGCCGGCGGGGACCGACGAGCTGCACCCCCTGCAACAGGCATTCTGGGAAGCTCACGGCTTGCAATGTGGCTTCTGCACACCTGGCTTCCTGATGACATTGACGCCGTTCCTGGAACAGAACCCCGATCCCACGGAACAGGAGAT
>CAZHMV010000028.1:0-23199 GCA_964532665.1 uncultured Anaerolineales bacterium | reverse complement strand
TGATGACATTGACGCCGTTCCTGGAACAGAACCCCGATCCCACGGAACAGGAGATACGCGAGGCCATTTCTGGAAACCTCTGCCGCTGCACCGGTTATCAGAACATTGTGGAGGCAGTGAAGCTGGCAGCAGGGCAGAGGACAGGTGCAAAACTGTGATACACCTGAAGGAGATGCAATATGCTCAGGCACTTTACTCTTGAGTATTGGATAGACGACAATTGGTATGTTGGGAGGCTAAAGGAAGTCCCTGGGGTGTTCACCCAAGGGGCATCTCTCCAGGAGTTGGAGGAGAACATTCGGGATGCCTATCACCTGATGATGCAGGAAGAAGAGGAAGCCTTGCCCCGTACCTCAGTTCACATAAAGGAGCTAGGAATAGAAGTGTGAAACGGCGTGCTTTCATCCGAGAACTGACGAGGGCAGGGTGTTACCTGAAGCGTCATGGGAAGAAGCATGACATATATGTAAATCCCGAAACCGGGCGGAAAGCACCGGTCCCGCGTCATTCGGAGATCAAAGACAGTCTCTGTGAACTGATCCGAAAGCAACTTGGGCTCAAATGAGCAGTGATCACGCATCACCAAGAGCAGAACAGGAGTGCATCCGTGACAACAAAGTACTTCGGCCAACGGATCAAGCGTAACGAAGACCCTCGCCTTCTTACGGGGCAGGCGCTGTTTGTAGACGACGTGGACCTGCCTGGCATGCTCCACGCGGCGTTCAAGCGCAGCGACTACGCCCACGCAAAGATCAATGGCATCGACCTGGCGGCAGCGAAGGCGATGCCCGGTGTGGTCGCGGTCTACACAGCAGCAGATTTGGGGGATTTCTGGCAGCCCTCGCCGTTGCTCGTGCCCCCACCGCCGGCGGAGCACGTGGTGTTCAACCAGCGCACTGCCGGCCAGCTCGCAAAAGGCAAAGTCCGCTACGTCGGCGAGCCGGTTGTGATGGTGGTGGCGGAAAGTCGCTACATCGCCGAAGACGCGGTCGAGACCATCGTGGTGAACTACGAGCCGCTCGACCCGGTGATGGACCTGGAAGTGGCTCTGTCCGAAGACTCCGCTCTGGTGCACGAAGACGTCGGATCGAACGTCGCGGCGCACGTCATTCAGCGAAAGGGGGACTACGACGCAGCGCGCGCCCAGGCCGATGTCATCATCTCACGGCGCATGTACTACGATCGGGGGGCGTCTTCGCCCATGGAGACGCGAGGCATCGTTGCTCAGTACAACCCGCTCTCCCAGGAACTCGTCGTCTGGGACACGACGCAGGCGCCTATTCCCATTCGCAACGGCCTGGCGAGTATGTTCGGTCTCTCGGAGCGGCAGGTGCGCGTGATTGCGCCCTTCATCGGGGGCGGGTTTGGGCCGAAGGTAATGATGTTCTACCCGGAGGAGACGATCGTGCCCTGGGCAGCGGTGCAGTTGCAGCGTCCCGTGAAGTGGATTGAGGATCGCCGCGAGCATTTCTACGCCACGACACACGAGCGCTCGCAGGTGCACGATTCGGAGATGGCACTCACGAAGGACGGGAAGATTCTCGGTGTGAAGGACGTCTTCCTCCATGATACAGGGGCCTATGACCCCTACGGCTTGACTGTGCCCCTCAACACCCAGTGCACGCTCCTGGGTCCCTACGTGGTGCCCGATTACTACACCGAGTTCAAGGCGGTTTTCACCAACAAGACCGTCGTCACGCCCTATCGCGGGGCGGGCCGGCAGCACGGCGTGTTCGTCATGGAACGCCTGCTCGACCTGGCCGCGAAAGAGTTGGACATAGACCCGCTGGAGCTGCGCCGGCGCAACTTCATTCAGCCTGACCAGTTCCCCTGGCCCAACGAGATCATCTACCAGGACTTCACCCACCTGACCTACGACAGCGGCAACTACGAGCCGGTGCTCGACAAGGCGATGGACATGATCGGCTGGGAGGAGTTCCGGCAGAAGGAGCAGCCGCGCCTGCGCGCCGAGGGAAAACACGTCGGCATCGGCCTGGTAATGTACGTGGAGGGCACCGGAATTGGGCCGTATGAGGGCGCTCGCGTGCAGGTCGAGTCCACAGGCAAGGTTACAGTGGCAACGGGTGTCGGCACGCAGGGCCAGGGACACTTCACCAGCTTCGCGCAGATCGTCGCCGAAGCACTGGGCGTGCCGGTGGATAAGATCAAGGTAACCACTGGCGACACCGCGCAGTTCAACTGGGGTATCGGTACCTTCGCCAGTCGTGGTGCGGTCGTGGCCGGCTCGGCGATCCACGCCGCTGCGCAGATGGTGCGCGACAAGGCCCTCCACCACGCAGCAGAGCATCTGGAGGCGCGGGAGGAGGATATCGAGCTGGCGGACGGGTTCGCGCACGTGCGTGGCGCACCCGACCGGCGCGTAAGCCTTGCCGAACTGGCTGTGCTGGCCAACCCCTTGCGCGGTGCAGTGCAACCCGGCACCGAGCCCGGCCTTGAAGCGTCGGCCTACTTCGGCCCGGAGATGGGGGCCACGGCCTTCGGTGCCCACGCCATGGTTGTCGAAGTCGATCCGGACACCTTCAATCTCAAGATTCATCGCTACGTCGTGGTCCACGACTGTGGCAGGGTGATCAACCCGATGATCCTGGAGGGCCAGGTACACGGCGGCGTGGCGCAGGGCATCGGCAACGCATTCTTCGAGCAGTTAGTCTATGACGACTCGACCGGGCAGTTGCTCAATGCTTCATTCATGGACTATCTGCTACCCACAGCTACCATCGTGCCGCACATCGACGTGGGCCACGAGGAAACGCTGTCGCCTCTGAACCCCATGGGCGTCAAGGGTGCCGGCGAGGCCGGCGCCATCCCCGTCGGTCCGCTCTTCGCCCAGGCGCTAGAAGACGCGCTAGCTGATACGGACATCGAGATTCTGGAGATGCCGCTCAGTCCCAATCGACTGTTCGAGTTGGTGACATCGGCCAGTAACCAGTAATCAGTAAACAGTGATCAGTGATCAGTTTCTGGCTACTGACCACTGTTTACTGATAACTGGTTACTGATCACTGATCACTGGCTGTGGGTACGATGGTGCACGGGAGAAGCGATGGAGCCAAACGCAACTGACTTGGCGGAAGAGCACGTAGCCTTGATCGACGAGCTCCGCGAGCAACGGGAGAAAGTGCGGCAAGGGGGCGGGCCGGCCCGCATCGAGGCTCAGCACGCCAAAGGCAAGCTGACTGCGCGCGAGCGCATCGCCCGCCTGCTGGATGAGGGGAGCTTCCAGGAGATCGGTCCCTACATCACCCACCGCCACAGCGACTTCGGCATAGACAGGAAGCGCTACCCCGGCGACAGCGTGGTCACTGGCTTCGGCAAAATCGACGGCCGGCGCGTGTGCGTGTATGCCCAGGACTTCACCGTCGTCGGTGGCTCCTTCTCCGAAGTGCAGGGCCAGAAGGTGGCCCAGTTAATGGACCTGGCGCTGGAATCCGGCGTCCCGGTCATCGGGCTCAACGATTCGGTGGGAGCCCGCATCCAGGAAGGGGTGTACAGTCTGGCAGCCTACGCCGAGCTTTTCTGGCGCAACACGCATGCCAGCGGCGTCATCCCGCAAATCAGCGTGATGCTTGGGCCGTGCGCCGGCGGGTCGGTCTACTCTCCTGGCCTGACCGATTTCGTGATCATGACCAGAGGCACCAGTCACATGTTCATCACCGGGCCGGATGTCATCAAAACAGTCACGCGGGAGGAGGTGGACCTGGAAACGCTGGGGGGTGCGATGACGCACAGCATGACCAGCGGTGTGGCTCACTTTGCCGCCGACAATGAAGACCATGCGCTGAACCTGACTCGCACATTGCTCAGTTACCTGCCGGCCAACAACGCCGAACCACCCCCCGCCATCGAACCGACCGATGACCCGTGGCGCATGGATGAAGCCCTCAACAGCATCGTGCCCATCGATCCCAGCGAAGCCTACGACGTGAAAGCGGTGATTCGTCGCGTCTTCGATGCGGGCAGCTTCTTTGAGGTTCACGCCGACTTCGCTCAGAACGCCGTCGTCGGTTTTGCCCGGCTGCACGGACAGGTAGTCGGCGTGGTTGCCCAGCAGCCGATGATCCTGGCCGGCGTCATCGACATCGACGCCTCCGACAAAATGGCGCGCTTCATCCGCTTCTGTGATGCCTTCAACATCCCCCTCATCACCTTTATCGACTCGCCTGGCTTCCTGCCTGGCGTGGATCAGGAACATGGCGGTATCATACGGCACGGCGCGAAAATCGTCTACGCCTATTCCGAAGCGACCGTCCCCAAGCTGGCCGTTGTCCTCCGCAAAGCTTACGGCGGTGCATACATCGTGATGAGCAGCAAATACATCCGCACAGACATGGTCTATGCCTGGCCCACTGCCGAGATTGCGGTGATGGGAGCCGAGGGCGCGGTGAACATCTTGTATCGCAAGCAGCTCAAGGAGATGGCAGACCCGGAAGCCGCGCGCCGGCGGCTGGAGGCTGAGTTCCGCGAGAAGTTCTCCAGGCCCTACACGGCCGCCGCCAGTGGTCACATCGACGATATTCTCATCCCTGCCGAGACACGTCCGCGCCTGATTGCCACCCTGGAGCTGTTGCGAGACAAGCAGGCAATGCTGCCGCCGAAAAAGCATGGGTGTATGCCGATGTGATGGATATTGGAGATTGGAGATTAGTTCAACGATGGCTAGATGGCTGGATGGCTTGTTGGCTCGCGCAGCACCACCCAGCCATCCAGCCATCCAGCCATCTAGCCAACTATTTTCGAGGTAGAGACTGAGCATTGAAGAGAGGCGGAGGTGGTGGGCTTGTCCGAAGTGATGTTGCAGGGGCTGGGGTTGAGTGTGATCGGGATGGGGCTGACCTTCGCGGCGCTGGGGCTGGTCATTGTGGTGATGATCTTGCTGCAACGCCTGTTCAGCCCACTGCCGGCCTCCGATCAGCCTGAGATGGGAGAGACGTTGCTGGTTAGCACGCCAGCCCACGGCACAGAGGACGAAATCGTGGCAGCCATCGCGGCGGCATTGGCCTACCTCGGTGCGTTGCGCATCGGCGGGGCAGGGCTGGGATCGGCCCTCGAGTCCCAACGCGGTCGGTGGTGGATGATAGGCCGGGCTCAGCACCACCTTGTGGGCGCCCCACGAACGCGGAGCACAAGACAACGATGACCCTCACATCCAGCCGGCGCGTCACGGTCGTCGTCAACGGGAAGCCCTATCTGGTGGAGGTTGGTGATCTCACCACTTCGCCGATCACCGTGACGGTTAATGGCCGGCCTTACGCTGTGCGCATCGAGACCGATGGGCTGGTGGCAGTGCCCGCCGAAGGGGAGGTCGTACGCGAAGCACCTGCGCCGGAAAAAGCGCCCCGTTCCTCGGACCTGGCCGGCCAACTGGTGAGCCACGTCAAGGCCCCCATGCCCGGTAACATCCTCGACATCACCGTCAAGCCCGGTGATCGCGTCCGGTTCCGCCAGCGACTCTGCTCGTTGGAGGCGATGAAGATGAAAAGCGCCATCCGCTCACCGCGCGATGGCACCATCGCCAGCGTGGAAGTGGCCGAGGGACACACGGTGGCCTACGACGACGTGCTGTTTACGTTCGAGTGAGAAGACGATGGATGCTAGTCAGTTGATGGAACCCCTGCCAGCACTGACGCATCTGACCTGGCAGATGGTGGTGATGATGGCGGCCGGCGGGGTTCTCATCTATCTGGCTATCGCCAAGGACTACGAACCGGTCCTGCTGCTGCCCATCGGCTTCGGAGCGATCCTGACAAACCTGCCCCTGACCGGCATTGCCGGTGAGCATGGCATGTTGGGCATCCTCTATCGGGCCGGCATCGAAACGGAGCTGTTCCCGTTGCTCATCTTTATCGGCGTGGGAGCGATGACCGACTTCGGGCCGCTGCTGGAGAATCCGAAAATGGCACTGCTGGGGGCCGCCGGCCAGGTCGGCATTTTCGGCACACTGATGCTGGCGCTGGTTCTGGGCTTCGACCTGAAGGAGTCGGCGTCCATCGGCATCATCGGTGCCATCGACGGCCCCACCGCCATCTACGTTTCCACCAAGCTGGCCCCGCACCTGCTGGGACCCATCGCCGTCGCCGCTTACAGCTACATGTCTCTGGTGCCCATCATCCAGCCGCCGGTGATGCGGCTGTTGACAACCGACGCCGAGCGCACCGTTCGCATGGCGTACACCCAACGCGAGGTGTCCAGGACAGTGCGGGTGCTCTTCCCCATTGTTGTCACCATCATCGTCTCGCTCCTCGCCCCCGCCGCCTCGCCGCTCATCGCCATGCTGATGTTCGGCAACCTGATGCGTGAGTCCGGGGTGGTCGAGCGGCTGAGCCGGGCAGCCCAAAACGAAATTGCCAATGTCGCCACCATCTTCTTGGGTCTGACGATTGGGAGCACCATGACCGGCGGCAACTTCATCCATCTTGACACCTTGCTCATCCTGGGGATGGGGCTCCTGGCCTTCGTTCTCGACACAGCCGGCGGCGTGCTGTTCGGCAAGCTGATGTATTTTCTGTCTGGTCGGAAGTTCAACCCGCTGATTGGCGCTGCCGGCATCAGTGCTTTTCCCATGTCGGCGCGCATCGTGCAGCGCATGGGGCAGGAGTACGACTTCGAGAACTTCCTGCTGATGCACGCCATGGGAGCCAACACTGCGGGACAACTGGGTAGTGTAATGGCCGGCGGTGTGGTGCTGGCCTTGCTGGCCGGCGTTGTCTGACTATAGACCAACCGCCCGTATCGTAGGGACGACTTCAGTCGTTTTCCGGGCGTAACTGCTCAGCCACCTCGCGCCTGGCGAATGAATTCGCGGCAACGCTTGCGAAATCCGCCTGCGCGGATTGGATCAGTCGCCGGAGGGCGACTTCGCAATGGTAGGCGCGGTTTCAACCGCCAGCAGCAGGGCTTCGACTTCGACACCGCGGTCGTATGTGAAAGGAGTATGATATGCGCTGTGTAAGCATCATTGGAACAGGTCAACTGCCAGTCGAAAAACAATCGGCGGCGCGCCTGCGAGAGATGGGGGTACGTTCTACACGCCTGGCCATGCAGGATGCTGGCGTGGATCGCGTAGACGCCCTCTTCGCTGGCAATATGCTCTCGGACGAGCTGCAGGGCCAGAAGCACGTGGCAACACTGATTGCCAGCGAAGCCGGCCTGCACGGTATTGAGGCGTTGCAGGTGCGGGCGGCCACGGCGACCGGGGCAGCAGCGCTGCGCATGGCCTACTTCGCCGTGGCAAGCGGAGAGGCAGAACTAGCGGTGGCAGTCGGCGTCGAGAAGATGAGCACGGCCCCTCCGACCGGCCCCATGGCGAAATCGCTGGACGCGGAGCGCGAAGTGCCGGCAGGGGCGACCCTGATCTCGCAGAATGCCCGATTGATGAGCGCCTATCTGGAGCGCTACGGCGTGGCGTACGAGAGTTTCGTCAATTTCGCGCTCAACGCGCATCGCAACGCGATGACCAATCCATACGCCCTGTTTCGGAAAGCGGTCACGCCGGAGAAGGTTCTTGAGTCGCGGGTCGTGAACGCACCCATCCGCCTTTTTGACTGTTCACCCATCTGTGATGGGGCCGCCGCCGTCGTGCTGGCACCCACCAACGCAGCGCGGGCGTTCACCGATCATCCGGTACGGATTCTTGCCAGTGCCGTCGCCACCGACTGGCTGCGGGTCGAGGATCGGCCCGACCCGCTGGCAGCCGAGGCGGCGCGCCTCTCGGCGCGGAAAGCTTACGAGCGGGCTGGCATCACCCCAGACGACGTAGACTTCTTCGAGGTTCACGATGCGTTTTCCATCATGGCTTGCCTGCTGCTGGAAGCGGCCGGCTTCGCGGAGCAAGGCGAAGGGTGGCGACTGGCGGCTGACGGAGAAATCTTCCGCGAGGGCCGGCTGCCCATCGCCACCCTCGGCGGTCTGAAAGCGCGCGGCCACCCCATCGGTGCCACGGCGCTCTACCAGACTTGTGAAATCGTCCAGCAGTTGACCGGACGCGCCGGTGCAAACCAACTGCCGCACCCTCAAGTTGCGATGCTGCAGAGCGTCGGTGGTGCAGCAGCCACGGTCTTGACCCATCTGTTTGGCGTGTAGGTCGGGTCTGCTACCCGACCTGGAAAGGCGGCTAGCAAAGCCGCCCTACGTGAAAGGAGATCCACCGATGCTGATTTATCCAGAACCACTTGCTGAAACCGCCGCCGCCCTGCGCAGCGGTGAGCTTGAATTGACCACGCACATCGACGAAATCTGCGATCGCATCGACGCCGTGGAGCCGCAGGTGCAGGCGTTGCTGCCTGAACCAGACCGGCGCGCGCGCCTGCGGAGTGAGGCGGCAGCGTTACAGGCCCGCTTCCCCGACCCGGTCCGGCGTCCTCCGCTTTTCGGCGTCCTCGTCGGCGTGAAAGACATCTTCCGCGTTGATGGCTTCCCGACGCGCGCCGGCTCGAAGTTCCCGCCTGAGGTCTTGGCCGGCCCTGAAACAGCCTGCGTCACGACACTGCGCCAGGCCGGCGCCCTGATCCTGGGCAAGACCGTCACCACAGAATTTGCCTATTTCGAGCCTGGCCCGACCCGCAACCCGCACAATCTCGACCACACGCCCGGCGGGTCCAGCAGCGGCTCCGCAGCGGCGGTCGCGGCCGGCCTTTGCCCCCTGGCCACCGGCACGCAGACCATTGGCTCGGTGATCAGGCCGGCCGCTTTCTGTGGCATCGTCGGCTTCAAGCCCAGCTACGGCCGCATCCCGCTGGATGGCCTGATTCTCTTCTCCGAGTCGGCCGACCACATCGGACTGTTCACCCAGGACGTGGCCGGCATGGAACTGGCAGCCTCGGTTTCCTGTCTCAACTGGCAGCCTGTTTCGACGAGCAACCAATCCGGCCGGCGACCGGTGCTGGGTGTGCCAGAAGGACCCTACCTGGCCCAGGCATCGCCAGAGGCGCTGTCCGCCTTCGAGGGACAACTGGCGCAGCTCGAACGGGCCGGCTACACCGTGCGAACAGTAGGCATGTTTGAAGAGATTGAGCTCATCAACCGCCGGCACCGACGCATGATCGCCGCTGAGATGGCGCAGGTACACGCTGAGTGGTTCCGGCAGTACGAGTCGCTCTATCGGCCGCGAACGGCCGAGATTATCCGCGACGGACAGACGGTCAGCGCCGAGGAGCTGGCTGCGGCACGCGCCGGGCGCGGTGCGCTTCGCGATGAGCTACATGCGCGAATGCAGCACGCCGGCATCGACCTGTGGGTCAGTCCCGCTGCTCCCGGCCCCGCCCCGGAGGGCATTCACGCCACCGGCGACCCGGCCATGAACCTGCCGTGGACCTACGCCGGCCTGCCATCTGTCACCGTGCCAGCCGGCCGCGCCGAGAACGGCCTGCCCCTCGGGCTGCAATGCGTAGCACCTTTCATGGCTGACGAACGACTTCTGACATGGGCTGCGCAGATGGCCGATGCGCTGGCAGAGGCGCTGTAAGGGTAAATCGAACTCATCCGATGGATCTTGCACATCACAACGCACCATGATCACCAGTCTCACCATCGCCGAACCCGTGGCGGCGTGGCTCCAGGCAGAGCCCCGCCGCCTGCGTGTTCACTCGGCCTTTCCACAAGCCATCAACCTGGTTGGAGATGACAGCCAGTTCCTGACGCTTCTCGCTCAGGACACCGACGACGGCCCGTTCGCTCTTCGGCTCGCCTGCCCTCGCCTGCCCGACGTGCCGGCGGACACCACCGGTCGCGCCGCTCACGGGACCATCTTCCTCGGACCTCTCGTCATCGACTGGCGATCGGCTACCAGGTGGGACCCAACTCTGAAGCCGTTTGAGGCGGCTCTTGGTTCGCCTGTCCCTGTCCTCGGGTGTTTGCACGAGAGTGACTCGATCCTGGGCCGTGCCTTGCTTGCCCTCTCCCCCCTGGCCCCCATAAGCGTCAACTTAAGCAGGGAGCGCCGGTCGAGTAGCGGCTTTAGCCGCGTATCGAGACCAAGCGGCTTGTTGGGAACCCGCTCCCTTGGTCTCGATCTGTCAGCTTTCCATGCTCAACTCACCACTCAGGCAGCCGGCCACCTTGCCACCCTCCGCGCCGGCCTGCAAGGCGACCACACCGCCCTGACCAGTGCCGTTCATTCATTGTTGGGATTCGGCGAAGGACTGACGCCGGCCGGCGACGACTGCTTGCTCGGCGTCCTGGCAGCTCGGCGCATGTCGGGACAGCCGGCCGGCCTGCTCGAAGCGACGATCGGCGCCTCAACATCGCGCACCACGTCTCTCAGCGCTGCCTTTCTGCAAGCTGCTTGCGATGGTCAGTTCGCCGGCCACTGGCATCGCCTGCGCAATGCACTGGAGAACAGAGAAACAGCGGATGTCGAAGGGGCAGTCCGCCGCATCCTGGCCCACGGTGCCACCTCCGGCGCGGATGCGATGGTGGGGTGGGTGGTCGCAATGGCCGGCTGCAAGCAGGGAAGATGAGCAAGCCACCGTCTACACACATCATGGATGTACTGGAACAACGTGGCCCATACGAGCTGATTCGTACAGGGATGTCAGCGTAGCTATGATGTCCCGACTGTCAGACAGGGCCAGCACAGGATCGGCACCATCCAGAACACAGTTCTCCATAGCTTGCACCTCACAGAGGTAGGGATCTACGTCCTGCACATCCACCGTTGTTTCGCTGTCACCGCGCCGCAGGCGGATGCCGGCCGGCCCGTCGAGGCTCGGTTTCCACGGGTGATCCACGATCAGCGTTCCCCTGCTGCCGATCACTTCCGCCCTGGCGCGAAACGCGGCCTGGAAGCTGCTGTCGAACTGAGCCAGCACGCCGTCGGCGAAGCGCATCTGGCCGGCAAACGTCATGTCCACACCGCTGTTGCCCAGCTTCTGCCAGCCGAAGACCTCCGCCGGCGCACTACCAGTCACCGCCTGGGCGAAACTCACCGGATAGCAACCCACGTCCCACAGCGACCCACCGCCCAGGTTCGGGTCCAGGCGCACATCGCCAGGGCGGTTCAGGGTGTAGGAGAAAACAGCGTGCACCAACCGGACCTGGCCGATGGCGCCCTGTCGAACCAGTTTCTGCACCCGAAGTGTCTGGGGGTGGTGGCGATACATGTAGGCCTCGAAGAGCACCACGTTGCTGCGCGTTGCGGCCTCGATCATGCGGTCCACTTCTTCCACGGTGACGGCCAGCGGCTTCTCACACAGGATGTGCTTGCCGGCCTCAGCCGCCTTCACGGTCCACTCACAATGGAGGCTGTTCGGCAGGGGGTTGTAGACCACGTCCACTTCCGGGTCGGCCAGCAGGTCCTCGTAGCTGCCATGCACTCGAGGAATGTCCCGCTGCCGGGCATAGCCCTGGGCACGGTCCAGGTCGCGGCTGGCAACCGCCACCAACGCCGAGCGCGCCGATGCTCGCACGGCAGGGATCAGCGCGCGGTTGATGCCGGCGGTGGAAATCAGCCCCCAGCGCAAAGGTTTATCAGTCATGCTTCCTCTCCTTCTTCATTTCGCGAATTATAGGGCGATTGGGGAAGCAGCGCAAAGGATCAGGTGGGTTGAGCATGTAGAGTCGTGACCAGGGCATCAGACGGTTGGGGCCGCCTCACAGCCATCGTTGACAATCTCAGTGGTTGTGTGCATAATTCAAACTCATTGTCGATGATCACACGTATTCGTAGCACATATCACTCGTTCGACCCCCAGTTCTGGGTACTGTTCGCCGGCACGCTGATCAACGCCGTCGGCTTCAGTTTCATCTTCCCGTTCATCACCCTCTACCTGACCGGGCAGTTGGGTCTGACACTTACGACGGTGGGAGGGCTAATCACGTTAAACTCTGCCTCGGGGATAGTGGCCCAGATTGCCGGCGGTTCGCTGGCCGACCGGCTGGGGCGCAAGCTGATGATGGCGTTTAGTACGCTGGGCTCCAGCCTGCTGATAGCCGGCCTGGGCATCGTCCACACGCTCCCCACCGTCGCTGGCGTGATTCTGCTGATGGGCTTCATCAACCCGCTGTTTCAGCCGGCCAGTCAGGCCATGATCGCCGATTTGGTGGAGTCCGAACGCCGCGCCGAAGCGTACGGACTGCTGCGTGTGGCCAATAACCTCGGAGTGGTGATTGGGCCATCAGTCGGAGGCTTCGTCGCCGCGCGCTCATATCTGGCGCTGTTCCTGGTAGCTGCCGTGTCCGGACTCCTGTACTTTGTCATCTTGGTGCTCTTCATCCGCGAAACGAAGCCCGATCTGACAGCGCCGGCGGCAGGCGGCCCCGATGCGCAGCACGACGAGGGCTATCGAGAGGTGCTGCGAGACCGTCCGCTTCTGGTCTTCTGCGCAGCCATGGCCCTGATCGTGGCCGTGAACGCCCAGTTGTGGACCGTTTTCCCGGTGTACATGAAGAGTCAATTCGGAATCCCCGAGAACCGGTATGGGCTTCTGATGGCGCTGAACGCGACGATGGTGGTCACATTCCAGTTCGCGGTCACCCGGCTCACCAGCCGCTTCCCACACGCAGGAATGATGGCCTTGGGCGCAGTTCTCTACACCATCGGCATCGGGTCCATTGGCTGGTCGAGCAGCTACTGGCACTTTGCCTCCAACGTCGTGATCGCCACGCTGGGCGAGATGGTCCTCTTCCCAACAGCAGCCGCCTTCGTGGCCGACCTGGCGCCGGTCCACCTGCGAGGTCGGTACATGGGCGCTCAGGGGCTGGCCGGGGGGGTCGGGTTCGGCATTGGACCACTCCTGGGCGGTGCCCTGGCGGATCGGCTGGGAGCAGCGCAGGGATGGCCATTCATGTTGCTGATAGGGCTGGTGTCCGCAGCCGGCTTCCTGAGACTGCGGAAAGTTCAGCGCACACCGTCAGTGGTCGCATCTGAGTAGTCAACATGCTCCCAAGGGCACCATGAAGCATGGTAATGTTGGATGAATAGATGGCTGGGTGGCTTGCCCAGTACCGCCCAGCCATCCAGCCATCTAGCCATCCAGCCATCTATTCTAAGAGTAGGTCAGAAGTGAGGTCCATGATGAAACCTGCACAACGTCTGGCCGGCCTCCAGGAATCTGTCATCCGGGAGATGACCCGGCTTGCCTATCAACATGACGCCATCAATCTGTCGCAAGGCTATCCTGACTTCCCCGCGCCGGAGGCGGTGAAACAGGCTGCCATCGACGCTATCCGGTCGGACTACAACCAATACAGCATCACCTGGGGCCGGCCGGCCACCCGACAGGCCATCGCCGACAGGCTCCGGCGACGATATGGCATGGATTGGATCGACCCCGATCGGCATGTGACAGTCACCTGTGGCGTCACCGAAGCCATCGTCGTTTCCCTGATGGGCATCGCCAACCCGGGCGACGAGGTCGTGGTCATTGAGCCTTTCCATGAGAATTTCGTGCCGGCGGTTGCCTTTGCCGGCGCGCGCCCGGTGTTCGTCCCGCTGGACCCTCCGGACTACCGACTCGACCCTGATCGGCTGCGGCAGAGCTTCGGGCCTCGCACACGGGCCATTCTGGTAAACACGCCCCACAACCCCACCGGTCGTGTCTTCGCCACAGAAGAGCTCACCGCCATTGCTGATCTGTGCCAGGAATTCGATGCCATCGCCGTGACGGACGAGATCTACGAGCACATCATCTACGATGACCGCCCGCACATCCCACTGGCCACCCTGCCCGGCATGGCAGAGCGGACTATCACGACTGGCGGGCTGAGCAAAACTTATGCCGTCACGGGCTGGCGGCTGGCCTACGTCGTCGCTCAGGAGCCGTGGAGCACGGCCTTGCGAACTGTCCACGACTACACGACCATCTGCGCGCCAACGCCCTTCCAGGAGGCCGCCGTCGTTGCGCTATCGTTGCCAGATTCATACTATGCCGAGCTGCAAGCCAGCTACACCGAGCGCCGTGACCGCATGATCGCGATCCTCAACGATGTAGGATTCAAAGCCACGCCGCCGGAGGGCGCCTACTACGTCATGGCCGACTTCAGCGACTTCGGCTTTGACGGCGACGACACGGAGTTCGCCCGATGGCTGACGAAGCAGGCGCGCGTGGCGGTCGTGCCCGGTTCGAGTTTCTACCACACACCAGAGCCTGGGCGGACGACGGTGCGCTTCGCGTTCCCGAAGCGGGTGGAGACTCTGGAGGAAGCCGGTGAGCGGATGCGCGCGGCGTTGGAGGCGGTGTGAACGCACGAAAGCCGGCCTGGCCCGGCGTATTGATGGTCGCCGCTGGCGCTATCCTGTGGGGCACATTGGGTATTGTCTACACAGCGGCCATTCGTCAGGGCGTCGATACCAGTGCCCTGGCCTTCTGGCGAGCCTCACTGGCCAGCATTGTTATGGTCGTTGGTCTCGGTGTGCTCCGCCCGCGCCTGCTTCGCATTCGGCTGCGCGATATCCCGTTCTTCGCGACTTTTGGCGTCCTGAGCATTGCTGCGGTGTCCGTCGTATATATTCTCGCCGTTGACCGGGTGGGCGTGGCACTGGCGGCCGTTTTGCTCTATACAGCACCCGCTTGGGTCACCATTCTGGCATGGCAACTGTACGACGAGCCACTCACACGAATTAAAGTGGTGGCGCTTCTGCTGGCCTTCGCCGGCACGGCGCTGGCCGCCGAGGTCTACAATCCGACGAGTCTGCGCCTGAATGCTTCGGGGTTGTTCTTCGGTCTGGCATCAGGCTTCACGTACGCCATGTACACGATCCTTGGCCGGCGGGCTCTCGTGAACTACAGCCCGATAACCACCGTGACCTACAGCTTCGTTTTTGCCGGGCTTGCCCTGGTTCCGCTCATCTCAATGCAAGACGTGCGCTTCGTGATTGACGGGCCGCCCGCACTGTGGGCTACCCTCGCCGCGCTGGCGCTGGGCCCCACCGTTGCCTCTTTCATGCTCTACACCCACGGCCTGGAATACATCGAGGCCGGCGCTGCCAGCATCATTGCCACCCTGGAAGTGGTGAGTGCTGCCGTACTGGGCTATCTGATTCTCGATCAGCGACTCTCGTCGGTGCAAACCGCCGGCGGTCTGTTGATCATCGTGGCGGTGATCTTGCTGGCCGCGAGCCACCGCCGGCGCCCAGAGCGCACGCCGGGTGGCGCACCCGCTGTGGCTACCGATCCTCAACAGTGACATACTCGACGGACATTGACAAATCCCTACTTTTGGTTATACTTCCAACAGCAGACACGATGGAAAGGCCGGGTGGTTGGAAGTAACAGTCTTCGGAAGCCACCCTGAATAAGAGTTCGGGTCCCACTGAGGACTTGACGGCCGTAGGCAGGTAGACATCAGGGCAAATAGCCCCCTGGTACCTACCTGCCTGTATTGTTGTGGCCTGATAGCGTCAGCCCAACGTGTGACTGGAAAAGGGACCGGAGGTGATACACATATATGGAAGGAGTGCACAGCAACAACTTTCCTGCAACTTGGGGCCAGCAGTTGAGAGCCTGGCTGGAACAACGACGACCACACGAGCAAGTTTTTATGCTAATGATGGCTGTGGCGGTGGGCATCGTGGGCGGATTGGGCACTGTCCTGTTCCACGAATTGGTGAACCGAAGCACCGCCTTCTTCTTCGATGACTTACAGCCCTTGTTGGCCGGCCTGGGGTTGGGCCACTTCGCACTCGCTCTGCTGCCGACTTTCGGTGGCCTGATTGTGGGATTGCTGGCCTGGATAGCCCTGGATCCCGAGTGGCCGCCGGGCGTGGCAGGAGTGATGGAGCGGGTAGCCTTGGCCGGGGGCCGGCTCAACGCGCGCTCCAGGCTACTCCGGGTTGTAGGAGCGGTCATCACGCTGGGGTCAGGTGGATCTGCCGGGCCGGAAGGTCCCAGTGTCCAGATTGGTGCGGCAGCCGGCTCCAGCTTAGCCCAGCGATTTCACCTTTCTGACGAGCAGACGCGCACGTTGGTAGGTTGTGGTGCCGCAGCAGGCATCGCCTCCGCCTTCAATGCGCCCATCGGCGGCGCCTTCTTCGCCATGGAGATCATCCTGGGCCAGTTCCAGGGATTGGCTTTCTCCATGATTGTCATTTCGGCCGTGATTTCCGCAGCCCTCACCGAATCGTTTCTTGGCCGCGGGGCCGCGTTTGCCACCCTATCCTATACGTTTGTTAACTTCCGGGAGTTGCTTCTTTATCCAGTGCTGGGCATTTTGGCTGCTGGCGTATCGATCTTTTACGTGCAGAGCCTGTACCGGATTGGTGATTTGTTCCAGGGTTGGCAGTTGCCAGTACCGTTGAAGGCCGGCCTTGGGGGCCTGCTGGTCGGATTGACCGGACTGTGGTTGCCCCAGGTACTGGGCCAGGGCTACCCGGGCATGCGCGCCGTCCTGGGGGGGCAGCATCTGGCCCTTGGCCTCCTGTTCGTCATCATGCTGGTGAAGGCTGTGGCGACCGCAGTGACCCTGGGTTCCGGAGGCATGGGAGGCGTGTTCGCTCCATCACTCTTCATCGGCGCCATGCTGGGGGAGCTATTTGGTCAAGTTGTCAACACCTGGCTCCCTGGCTACACAGCTCCTTCGGCTGCGTATGCGCTGGTGGGCATGGCAGCCGTGCTGGCCGGATCGGTCCGTGCTCCTATTACAGCCACTCTGCTCCTCTTTGAGATGACTGATGACTACCGAATCCTGCTGCCGGTGATGATTGCCGTCGTGATCAGTACCGCTATTGTAGAACTGTTGGGTCAGGAGTCGGTCTACACCCTGGCCCTGGTACGGCGCGGTGTCTTTCTGGATCAGGGCCGGGATATCGATGTCATGCAGGGTGTGCTGGTAGGTGAAGCCATGGACATCAACCACGAGACCGTGCCCGAGACCATGACCCTGGAAGAGTTGCGCAAGCGTTTCATCAGCAGCCGGTATCATGGCTTCCCGGTCCTGAGTAAGTCGGGGCGGTTGATCGGTGTTGTGACCGTTCAGGACCTGGAACGGGCGATGGAACACGCCGGCTGGGAGCAGTGGCCCATCAGCCGGATTAGCACACGCGAACTGGTCGTGGCTTACCCGGATGAGCCGGTGTGGGTCGCCCTGAAGCGCATGGGCTTGCACAACATCGGTCGCCTGCCGGTGGTGGACCGGATGGACCCCAACCGACTCCTGGGCGTCATACGGCGCGTGGATATTGTACGTGCTTACAACCTGGCCATTCTCCGTCGTACTGAGATGCAGCACCGGGCTGAGCAATTCCGGCTGGGACGTCTGACGGGCAAAGAGGTATTGGAGCTTACGGTAACACCCGGGGCCTTTGCTGATGGCCACCGCGTTCGGGAAGTGCCGCTTCCCCCGGGTTGTCTCTTGACGGCGAAGCGCCATGACCGTCAGATCCAGCTCATTCAAGGCGACACTCAGTTGGCAGCGGGGGATGTCGTCATGGCCCTTGCGGAGCCGGCCTCTGCCCCCTTGGTGCGTCGGTTGTTTGAGCTTCCAGCGGATGAGGCAGGGATTTCCCCCGCAGGCGAAGCGGTTTCGCTGCCCGCGGCGATCCACCTGGGCAAACCGATTTTCGGAGAGGATGGTCAACTCGGCATGCTCAAAGCGATGCTTATTGATCCAGACACAGGGATCGTTACACACCTGGTGTTGAGTCACCGTCCCCGGTTGCGGGAACGATACAAGCTCATCCCGCTCAGCGATTTGGAAGCGGCCAATGGGGAACAGGTACAGGTCCGGCTGCGAAAGGCACATCTTGGGCGGCTGCCGAACTTCTCCTTGCGCCCTTTCGCCTTTGTAGAGGGGTCGCCTTCCAGCATGACGCCGGATGTAGCAGGACCGTGGCTGCTCACTCGAACCGAGGCGGATATCGCTGAGCAAGAGACGTGGGTCCCCTTGCGCCGCCGTACCCGGGTATTCAGCCAGGAAGGACTCTATGTCGGCCGCGTGACCGGAGGGTTGGTGAACACCGAGCATCACACACTGACCCACCTTCTGGTCTATCAGAACCGACTCGTCCCACGCTGGGTGGCCATTCCCCGGGATCGCATACTCCGCTTCAGGGAACTGGCTGTCATCATCCAGCCAACCCCGCGCGAGGTCAATCAGTTGCCCACGTATAAGCCGACGGCACTAGCCCAGTTCGTCGAATGATATGAACCATGCCACTACGAGTTCTGACTCAGGACGATGTCCGATCTGCCATCACTATGCGCCAGGCCATTGACGCCATGCGCCAGGCCTTCGGGCAGTTGTCCGCCGGCCACGCCCGCGTTCCGCTGCGCCTGCCGCTGGAAACCGAGAAGGGGGTCACGCTGTTCATGCCGGCCTACCTCCAACGCACCGGCGACCTGGGAGCCAAGATCGTCTCGGTCTATGGCGACAACCCGGCGCGCGGACTGCCAATGATCAACGCCCTGGTGCTGGTGCTGGACAACCAAACGGGCATGCCGCTGGCCCTGATGGACGGCACTTACCTGACCGCGCTGCGCACCGGCGCCGGCTCGGGTCTGGCCACAGAACTGCTGGCCCGTGAAGATGCCGAAGTCGCTGCTGTGTTCGGGGCCGGCGCTCAGGCCCGCACCCAGCTCGAAGCCGTCCGCGCCGTCCGCCCCATCCGCGAGGTGCGCATCGTCTCCCGCACCCGCGCATCCGCCCAGCGCTTCGCCAGTGAGATCGAGGGAATCGACGTTCGGGTCATGGACGACCGATCGGCGGCGGTGCGGGGCGCGGACATCATAGTTGCTGCCACAACCAGCTCGACGCCGGTGTTCGATGGCCGCGACGTGGAGCCGGGCACCCACATCAACGGGATCGGCTCGTACACGCCGGCAATGCAAGAGGTGGACGCCGCCGTCGTGCAACGGGCGAAGATCGTCGTCGATCAGCGGGAAGCGGCGCTGGAGGAGGCCGGCGACCTCATCATTCCCATCCGCCAGGGGCTGATCCGCGCGGAGGACATCTACGCCGAGCTGGGGGAGATTGTGAACGGCGAGAAGGCCGGCCGCACCTCAGATGACGAGATCACCTTCTTCAAGTCCGTCGGCAACGCGGCCCAGGATGTGGTGACAGCGCGTTGGGCGCTGGAAGCAGCGGAGGAGAGAGGGCTGGGGACCCTCGTTGCGCTGTGAGCTTCGAGTTCGAGCCTTTCTGAGAAAGACAAGCTGGCTTTTGACCGCCTGTGGGCCGGCTATATACTTGTTAGCCCGCGCAAACGGAAGCGGGGGCTGGCGCAGACGCGCAGGCCGTTTGGTGGCCGCAGTGGCAGCGTCGCCGCCGGCAGGCGGAGGTCACAGGCAGAGCGGGGCCGTCGTTTCCGGGCCAGCTCTCGCCGGCGGGTGGTGGTCGCGGGGTGGCCGGGCGGGGGCGCATGCTAACATCGCATGCACCTGACGCGGCTGAGCTGCGGCCCCGTCGGAGGCTGCACGCGCTGCGAGGTGGGTTGGTCGGTGAAGGTACTCGCCCCGCACCCGCCGCGCAGGTTGAGGGGGCGGGTGAATTGGGTTCGCATGTGCGGTGGATGGGGCGTCGCCTGGGGTGTGCGGTTGCAGGGAACGCCGAGTGCCCGGTTTTGACAGTGATACTTGCCGTGCGTCTGGAAGGAAGGTCTCACTGGACCGCTGCAGGCGACGGCCCATGGACCTGGCGGCGCTCCGGCCAGCATTTGAGCACCCCCAGACGCGCCGCGCAGCGCCTCGCCACTACCCCGGCCGCTCCCGAGCCAAATCGCTACGCCCCCGGCGAATATCCGCTGCGCGCCGCGCATCTCAAATTGGCCGGCCAAAGTCGTTCAACCCCAGCCACGTGCCGCCCCCCTATTGTAGAGATTGGCCTCGCGCGCACCCCTACCTCTGGTTCCCAGTAGTTTGGAATCGCTACGCAAGCCCAGTTTCCTGGAAGAACTTGACAGGCCCAAGCGTTCAGAGTATAATTTAGACTAGTTAGTTAGACTAGATGGTCTAATTCATTCAAAAAGGGTCGCCAAGAGGAATGCCACGACCACGGTTTGCGCGGTTGTCAGATGAGAAACGCGAGCGAATTCTAGAGGCGGCAGCCAAAGAATTCGCGGTGCATGGCTATGCCGATGCCTCTCTGAACAAGATTCTGGACGACGCCGGCATCAGCAAAGGCGCGGCGTACTACTATTTCGACGACAAAGCCGACCTATTTACCACGACGGTACGACATTATGCCGCAGAACTCATGGGCGATTTCCCCTTCGCACTGGAGAGGCTGGATGCCGAATCCTTCTGGCCGACCATCGCCGACGGCTACGCACAGCAGTTCGCCTATGCACAGGACAAGCCGTGGGCGTTCGGTGTCGTCAAAGCTGCCGGCCGGCTCTCACCGGCGAAGGTGGCAGAACTGTCCTCGCTAGAGCAGCTCATCGAGCAGTTAGAGTACACACTCACCGCACTGCTCCAGCGCGGACAGGAACTCGGTGTGATACGGACTGACCTGCCTGACGAATTGTTGTTGAAGCTGTTTATCGCCGTCGACGACGCGACCGATCAGTGGTTGCTTGCCAACTGGGAAACGCTGGAACACAACGAGATAGAAGCACTCGTGCGGCGCGTCATACTGGGATTGGGGCGCTTCCTGTCTTCACAGGATGACGACGTCACAGGACGAGCAATAAAATGAACGCGATCATAGAAACGAACAACCTGGTAAAACAATATGGTGATGTAACTGCCGTCGACGGCGTCTCGTTGCGTGTTGCGCCGGGCGAAATCTATGCATTCCTGGGGCTCAATGGCGCCGGCAAGACGACGACCATCCGCATATTACTTGGTATGGTCAAACCGACGTCCGGTGAGGCGCACGTCCTGGGAACACGGATTCGTATTGGCGGAAAAAACCCATGGGATTCTGTGGGATATCTGGTCGAAACGCCGCACGCCTATCCGGAACTCACCGTGCGCGAAAACCTGGAAGTGATGCGCCGGCTGCGTCCGGGCACTGACAGGGGGGCCGTGGCTCGCGTCATCGAGTGGCTGGGATTAAGTCCCTACGCAGATCGGCGTGCGGGAACGTTGTCTCGTGGCAATGCACAACGTCTCGGTCTGGCCAAGGCGCTACTGCACGAGCCGGAACTGCTCATCCTTGACGAACCCGCCAATGGACTCGACCCGGCCGGCATCGTCGAAATTCGCAAGCTCCTTATCGGACTTGTGCGTGAGCGAGGCGTTACGGTCTTCATGTCGAGCCACATCCTGGGCGAAGTATCCCGGCTGGCCGATCGCGTCGGCATTATCCATCAGGGACGCTTGATTCAAGAACTCGATGCCTACGAACTGCAATGCAATCGGCGGCGCCGACTCATGATTCGCACACGCAATTGTGAAGCGGCACACGCCGTGCTTGTCGGCGCGGGATTCTCCGCCGAACTGCTACCGAACGAGGTTATTGAAGTGCGGGATAACGGCGCCCTTGAACGTCCAGATGAGATTGCCACTCGTTTAGTCAATGCAGGACACGCGCCGACCATGCTCAATGTCGAACAGGAAGATCTGGAGGACTACTTTTTGCGGCTGATCGGTATGAATGGAGATCACATAACATGAGCAACATTACGCAAGCCATTTGGGTAGAATTGCTAAAAGCGCGTCGTTCCAAGATGCCGTTACTGACTGCGTTGGGGTTCTTGCTGGCCCCATTTGCGGGTGGCTTCTTTATGATCGTTATGAAAGATCCCGACTTAGCGCGTCGTCTCGGGATGATAAGTGCCAAAGCGCAGATCTTTGCCGGCACGGCTGATTGGCCGACATACCTGGGCATGCTTTCGCAAGCGACTGCAATTGGCGGCATCATACTGTTTAGTTTCGTGAGCAGTTGGGTCTTCGGACGAGAATATTCGGACCATACAATCACAGATCTGCTCGCCCTGCCGACGCCGCGATATGGTGTCGTGCTTGCCAAGTTCGTGCTCATTGTGCTGTGGTCAGCCACCTTGACGGCTGTCATCTATCTCATTGGTCTCGGTGTTGGTGCAGCAGTTGCCCTTCCGTCAACGTCAGCAGAGATATTCTGGCAAGGCACAATCACCATGGCGATTACGGCATGTTTGACGATTGCACTCGCCACACCCATCGCCTTCTTTGCGAGCGCGGGACGCGGGTATCTGCCGCCGATGGGAGCTGCGATACTGGCGGTGATACTTGCCCAAATCATTGCCGCAACGGGTTGGGGTGAATATTTTCCATGGTCGGTACCGGCGTTGCTTGCGGGAATGGCCGGACCCGAGTATGCTCAACTTGGGATAATCAGCTACGTCATTGTGATTCTTGCCAGTTTCATGGGCATAGTCGGGACTTTCGTCTGGTGGGAGTTGGCAGATCAAACTTACTGACAGGCGGGCTAACAACGGCTTGCACCCGACTGCCTACCGTCCGGTTTATCAACCACACATTGCAAGCGAACAAGCCGTTAATTGGGGTAGGGCTTGCCAGCCCGGCAGCGGGTGAAGCCGAGACGTTAGATACCCGCCGCCAACAAGGCACTCACTACAGCCAAGCCTTGATTGACGATGTGTGCGAATTATGTGCGGAGTTATGGCAATGAGCAGTGTACACAACTCTCCAGGAAGTGAATCTTTGACGGTCCGTGATGCCTGGGAAGACTATCTGTCTCTCAAACGTGCACGAACCGACGACAATGAAGTGGTGGCATCCGTACCGGTCTCATCTGGTACGCTAACGCTCGTGCAGGAATTGATTGAGGCCGGTGTGTGTCAGAGTGAGGCTGAAGTGATTAGCCGTGCAGTCCGGTCTTTCTTTGTAGCCGCGTTCCCGCGTGAGCCGGAGCGCCAGCGTGTGTTGCAGGAGGCAACAGCTCAGTATCGAGCTCGCTGATCTGCCTTGACTGTCCCCCTGCCTGCTCATCGCCTGAGGCAGGCCATAAACCAACTCCCAAGAACAGCAGACGTCACTATTCTTGCGGGCGGAAAGGAAACCCAGTGGCGAACGCACGTTCAAACTCATGGAAGAGGCACCCTTGCCAACCAGCTATGGCCCAGATTTGTATCACAGGATCTTCGAAGCAGACCTCAATTCCCAACAAGACCCGAGGTTTCGTGCGCCAGCTCACGGCACGAAGATGTCGGAATGAAACACGATCATCATAGTTCCCCCAGTTGCCTCAGAATTCAGTCGCTACTATACTTTGGTGAGGGGCATCGGCAAAAATGAACTGACGGCTAATACCCATGAACCAACTCCCAACAACAGCCGGCATCGTCATCATCGGCGGCGGGGTGAT
>CAZHMV010000027.1:33452-48952 GCA_964532665.1 uncultured Anaerolineales bacterium | reverse complement strand
TGATCTCCTCGTATGCCGGCATGAGGGAGAGCGCGAAGGTGGACAACACGCCATCCACACCCTGCGGCAGCTCAAACTGGCTCGCATCCGCCTGTACCAACTGGACGTTGTTCCAGCCGTGCTGTTGGATTCTCGCCTTCGCCTGAGCCAACATGGCCGGCGTCAGATCGACACCGATGATCTTTCCCTGCGGACCAATTGCCTCCTGGAGGAAGGGGAAGTTCAGCCCCGTGCCGCAGCCCAGATCCAGCACCGTGCTACCGGGCCGGAGATTCAATGCCCGGACCGCTTCTTTGCGGTAAGCGTTGATCCTGACGCCAATCAGGTTGTACAGGTTGGCGCTCAGGTCGTACCGCGCCGCTCTTTTGGAATACACTTCTCTCACCGACTGTGTGTCGAACACCGAAAAAGACCCTCCTGCTTTTGTTCTTCTTGGATGAAACACAGATCATCGTCTGTCCTGCTTGCCAGTATATCAGATTTGCCTGGGCTGCAACAGCGCCAAATCGCCTATTTGGGAATAGGTGAAAACACCTATTCGGCCCTATGCACGGTCAGCGCTGGAGCGAAGGGGGTTGGTTTGCGGGTCGTCTTGGCCTCGACCGGTCTCCCCGGTCAAGCCTGACAGGATGTTTGAGAACCTGGAAGTATTGCTGGGGGTAAAGCGTGAGGGATGAGTTCCTTCCCGAAGATGATCAGATCATCGCCGGGCGCATAGAAGTCGTGTACCACGGCTTCGTAATGGTAGCCGCAATCCTCGTAGAAACAGCGCGCCGGCTTGTATTCCGGAGTGCCCGACGTTTCCACCAGGAGCAGGCGGCCACCGCGGCTTTGAACCTCGGTCTCCACCCGTTCAAGCAAAGCGCGGCCAATGCCACGTCCCTGGCTGGCCGGGTCCACGGCTATCCAGTAGAGGTCGAATGTGCCGTCAGTGAGGGGGTGCGACCCAAAACAGGCGTATCCCAAGAGTCGCTGCCCCTCCCGGTATACGAGGAATGCGTAGCCACTGGCCTCACCTTGTTTCAGGTAGGCGTTCCACAATTCGTCCACGCAGGTTACCTCTATCGGCTTGAAGACACCTGTGCTGGCTGTGAGCTTCAGGATTTGCGGACCGTCTTGTTCCTCTGCTATCTCGATCATATGGATGCTGTTGCCTCAAGGCTACCTCCAGGATATGAACTATCATTTCCAAATAATCGTATCCGGCGGCCTGCGCGGCACGGTAAAACCCCGCGTCAGGCGACAAGTCGGGGTTACAGTTGACCTCGACCACGTAGGCCGTTCCGTCGTCGGCGAGACGCATGTCCACACGGGCATATCCCCGGCAGCCTATGACTGCCCACGCTCGCCGCGCGGTGGTGGCAATCTGGTCGGCCAGGGCCGGCGCCACAGGTGCCGGGCACACGACCGGCGTATGGTGGTACTCAAAGGATTGAACTTCCCATTTGGCTGCGTAGGAAACGATGCGCGCGTAAGGATCAGGAAAAGCACTGAAGTCGATTTCCGCCAGCGGGAGCACTTCCGGCGGGTCGCCCCACAGGGAGATGTTGAATTCGCGACCTGCGATGAACGCCTCCGCGAGGGCAGCCTGGCAGTACCGCTCCACGATATAGCCAATGCGATCCCGTAACTGGTGAACTGTATGGACTACCGCTTCCGGCTTGATCCCCAGGCTGGCATCCTCAGCCAGGGGCTTGACGATGAGAGGAAAGGGGTATTCAGTGGCGGCGACGGTGTCTACCTCGTCAGGATGACGGAATAGCCACCAGGGCGGCGTGGGCACGCCGCCGGCTACCAGGCTGGCCTTGGCCCGTGCCTTGTTCACTGAGCGGGCGATGGCATCGCCGTCGGAACCGGTAAAGCGATAGCCCATAGCCTCCAGCGCCCAGGCGATGCGGGCCTCTTCGAAGAGTCGCCCCTCCAATCCCTCGCCCAGGTTGAACACCGTCCACTCCGTCGGTGGGAACGGAGCCATAGCCAGCTCGACGTCGCTGTGAACTGGTACAAGCGCCACGCGGTATCGAGCAGCCTGGAGCGCGCCGGCCATGGCCTGTGCACAAGCGATGACCCCCTGCTCTGCCAGCAGGTCCCGTAACTCGCCCTTCACGAGACTGGCGCTGTGATTGTACAGGACTACAATGTTCGGGCATGTACTGTCCTCTGGTGAGGATGTGTTGATACCTGTCATATTGCTGAACGCCTCACCACCGAAAGGGCCGGTGGGATGTGAAGCCCTGATCCCACAGCAGCCCGTAGCGGTGTACTGCCAGATTCAAGATCTCGTTGATCAGATCTGTGTAGTGCATCCCTTCTGACCGGGCCACAATGCACAGATCACTAACCGTAGGGTTGAGGCCGGGGAGCGTGTTGATTTCTAACAGGTAGGGCTGACTATCGCTATTCAGTCGGAAGTCCACCCGTGCCACGTCCAAAGCCCCGATGACCTCAAAAGCGACCACCGCCAGGCGCTGAAGATCGGCCTCCAGGGGCGCGGGGATATCTGGCGGGCACAGGTAGCGAGGTGCTCCTTCCTCACCGGGGTTGTAGGATTTGGCTTCCGCGTTGTAAAGTCCGTGGCCGGCACCTGTCGTGGGGTCAATTTCCAGGACTGGGAAATGGTGGAACCCGTGCTCGTCGTAGAGACCGTTCCATCGCCACTCCCCAGGGACCGGCGTGTTCCCGATGAGACCTACAGTGAATTCCCGTCCGGGCAAGTACGGCTCTACCAGAGCCGGCTGGCGGTAGGTCCGGATCACCCAACGTACCTGCTCCTGTAGTTCGACCTCGTCATGGACAACGGATTGACTATTGATGCCCATCCCCGTTCCCTCGCGCACCGGCTTAACGAACAGCGGAAAGCTGAACCGGGGGTCCAGCGGCTCATCCCCGCGCCGGAAGACCTGAAACGGGGCTGTAGGAAGCCCGACATCATGCCAGAGGTGCTTGGAGGCTGCCTTGTCCAGGGACAGGGCATGGGCCAGGACTTTGGAACCCGTGTACGGAATACCCAGCATCTCCAGGAGCGCCGGCACCTGGGATTCCCGGGCGTCGCCTCTGTGCCCCTCGGCGATGTTGAAGCAGATATCCGGATCGACCTGACGGACGGTGTCCAGGAGCGTGATGTCCGCTTCCAGAGGAATGACCTGATGGCCCCCAGACAGGAGGGCGTCCTCGATAGCCTGCACTGTCTCAATCGAATCGTACTCGGCCAGGGCATCGGGTGGCGCATCAGGCTCCACTGTGGCGTTGTGCTTCAGGTTGTAGAGCAGAGCCACTCGAAATCCACTCATTGTTCCACCTCCAGCTTATGCGTGGGAGCCGGGGTGTTGAGGGGCAGAGGTGAGGCTCCAGATTCTGCCACGTACTTGCCTGTCCCGTTGCCATTTGGAGAAAGAAACATGCCAGGTGGAAACACCTGAGGAGTCGTTACGCGCCGGTGCAGGTCATGCCAGCCTTCGGGGGTGATGGTCAATGCTCGGCCGGCTAGCAGACCAGCTACCCCGCCCTGGCCTGTCTCGCCACGCCGCGTCTGGCAGTAAGGGCACGCGGCCGGGTTGTGGGGCCGGTAGTCCACTGGCTGAACGTAGGTGCTGACAAACCCCTCGAAGTTCCGAACGACCACCCGACTGTCGGACATGCTGAGCAGGTAGCTGGGCAGGATGGGGACTTTGCCTCCGCCCTCCGGCGCGTCGATCACGTAGGTGGGAATGGCGTAGCCTGAGGTGTGGCCGCGCAGGGCCTCCATGATCTCGACCCCCTTGGCCACCGGTGTGCGGAAGTGGCCGGCACCCTGCACCAGGTCGCACTGGTACAGATAGTATGGGCGCACGCGGTTCTTCACCAGTTTGTGCATCAGGCTGAGGATGATGTTGGGGCAATCGTTGATCCCCGCCAGGAGCACCGTCTGGCTGCCCAGGGGGATGCCGGCATCGGCCAGGCGAGCCAGGGCAACTTCTAGCTCGGGGGTAATCTCCTTCGGATGGTTGAAATGGATATTCATCCACAGCGGGTGGTACTGCCGCAGCATATTCACCAGGTCGTCAGTGATCCGCTGTGGCAGAAACACAGGGACGCGTGTGCCGATGCGCACGATCTCCACATGAGGAATGGCCCGCAGCCGTTGCAACAGCCGTTCCAGAATCCGCTGCGGCAGGATAAGGGGGTCACCCCCGGAAAGCAGCACGTCGCGAATCTGCGGCGTGGCCGCGATGTACGCCAGTTGTCGCTCGTAGTCGGCGGGACTGAACTGGGCATGGGGGTCGCCGACCAGCCGGCTGCGGGTACAGAAGCGGCAGTAGCTGGCACACTGGGTGGTTACCAGCATCAAAACGCGGTCAGGATAGCGGTGGACGAGTCCCGGCACGGGAGAATGAGCGTCCTCGGCCAGGGAGTCGGCCATCTCGGCTTCAAAGGGAACCAGCTCATGGGATGTGGGAACGATCTGCCGGCGAATGGGGCAGTCGGGATCGTCCGGGTCCATCAGGCTGGCGAAGTACGGGGTGATATCAACACGGAAGCGGCCGGGCGCAACGAGGCCTGCCGCTTCCTCAGGTATTAGTCGAATGATCTGGGCCAGTTCGTCCAGCCTGTTCAAACGGTGGGCCAACTGCCAGCGCCAGTCATTCCACTGCGCGGGAGGCACCTCTTCCCAGGGATAGGGCGACCCCCCACGACCAGGAGGCTCTTCAAACTCACCATCTGACTCCTTCATTTGCTATAACTCCTCCCACTCCGCTTGTGCTTCCTCTTCGGGGCTTGAATCTCCGTTCCACTCTTCAGCAGAATCCCTGTCGTCTTCCCACTCCTCTTCAGGGTCCCCGTCGTCTTCTCCCTCCACGGGCTCATCGTACACCCAGTCAAGTTCCAGGGGCCTCACACTGATCACTTCGAGTTCGGCTCCGCATTCACTACAGGCAACCCTTTGACCCTCGTGGGGCTGAGCGCCCAATTGAATGCCTTGTCCACACTCTGGACAGAATGCTACAGCCATGGTGCTGCTTACCTCCCTTATCTGTTGTAGGTCATCTCACGTTGTTCGGGTTATAGCTACTCTTCGCCTTCTTCAAACCTCTAGTCGGCCCAATCCAGCTTCAGGGGTTCGATGCCTACCACCTCAAGGAATTCACCACATTCTGGACATGTTACCTGCTGTCCTACCTCAGGATCACGCCCCACCTCTATCTTCGTATCACAGTTAGGGCATGTTGCAGTTGCCTCGGCCTTTTGCTTTGCCATGCTTTTGTTCCTCCTTCTTGTATGGGAATGAGGCTGCTCGTTTCCAAAGGGTGAATGGCGTTTTCGCCATTCGGTGATGAATTCTAGGGCATTCCTGTACAAAACGTGTTGGAAAACAGTATAAATGGTGTCGCAAAGAGCGGACCCGTGTTGCACTTTTGCAATGGTGGCCCCTTCTCAAATCCCCATCACCAGGCCACAAATGCGCAACGCCGATCATTAGCGATCGGCGTTACGAGGGCGGATGAACCCCGTGCGGTCCCCGCGACCTGATCACATCCTTTTTCTAGAGGAACGCGTTCGATCCCATCAGGGGTTAAACGCTAGCCCCAATCTACCGGGGCAATGTCTGCTTCCGCACCCGGTCATCCCCACACATAGTAGCCGGCCTCGGCACGTTTGCTGGTCAAGGATATCCTCCGGCTGTAGCAATGTGTACGTTTGCTCGTCACTTCCGGAAGGTTTGGATGACTGCGACGATTGCGAACCCTGCCAGCAGTAGCCAGACGGCGACGATGACGCCGGCAACAACCCAGTGCGTTGGCTTACCCTCGCGCAGGGCATCCTGCGCCTCACGCAGGCAGTCGGCGAACACGCACGCTGGGATCATTTTGATCGCCAGGGTAATCCCGAGAGGGGTCAGGATCAGGTCATCGAGATACCCCAGGACGGGGAAGATACGCCACCATCCCTCACCGAGACCGCTTGCGGCGCTTGCGGTCTGCTGGGTAATCCTCGTCCCGGTCCCGCCCTTCGTCCTGTTGCCTGCTCTTTGTGCGTTTCTTCATGCGCCTCTCTTCCGCCTCATCCGCCAGGCGTTCGTACTGGGCTTCAACGTGCTCATAGCGGGCCTGATCACACGGCTGGAAAGGGCGATGTTTGGCCGGCCTCTCGCACAGTGGGCACAGGACGATGGGATCCTCCGCCAGATCGGCATCTGTCACTGCATATTCGAAATGCAAACGGCAATCACGGCAAAAGGCGCGGGTGTAAAGGTTCTGCATCACTGTCCCTCACGTCTTAGTATATGTCTACGCTCAATCTTTCAGCGCCATCATCGCATCGGGTGCTGCACAGTTCGTACTCCTAGCCCTCACTGTCCTTGCGAAAGGAATATCCGACACCAGGCACGGTGAATATGTAGAAGGGGTTCTTCGGATCCTCCTCCACCTTGGCCCGTAGCCGGCTGATGAGCCCGCGTACCAGGTCCCGATCGCCCCGGCCACTATACCCCCATACTCGCTCGACAATGGTTTCAGTCGGGAGAATCTGGCCACGGTGGACCATCAAGGTATAGAGGAGACGGAACTCCAGGTGCGTGAGGCGCTGGGGAGGGCGGCCCACGACCTCTATTGTCCGCGTAGCAGGGTCAAGGGTCAGGCCGGCCAGGCTCAGAGTAGGAAGGCTAAACAACGGGACGCTACCCGCTCGACGGAGCAATGCGCGCACCTGGGCGATGAGCAGGCGCGCGCTGAACGGTCGAGGGACCACCAGATCGGCGCCGGCCTCCAGAAGGGCGTAATGGTCCTCTTCCGCGACAGGGTTAACGACGACAATTAGGGGAACCTCGGTCTGGTCCCGGACACGGCGTACCTGAGCCAGGGGGTCTGAACCAGGCAGGGCCATCAGAAGGAGGTCAGCCGGGCGCTCCGTCCAGCTTTGCATGGCGCGTTCCAGATACCTGGCCGTGGTGACGGCCAGGCCGGTGCGTTGCAGAACGAGAGAGAGCACCGCTGCCTCGTCGGCATCTTGAGCAATGAGCAATGCGTACATGCGGGTGAGAAATGCCTCCTGGTTGGAAGGAGTCAGGCTGGCGGCAAGTATAGCACGTCGAGCGTGATGGGCCAACCCTGTTGATGTCGGCCACACCGGTCTTGAACAGTGTGCCAGGCGAATGAATTCGCGGCTACCGGGGGAAAGACAAAGCACCCTCAAATGAGGATGCTCTCGATGGCGTGCAGGTAACTGCTTCCGATCGGTTTGTTGGGGGATGCCTTGGGCACCACCAGGTCTGTTCACTGATATCATCTCATGGTGCCAGTTCCCAGCGGAAGGTCCGCTCCGGCACGCCGGCCACATCCCGGATCACCATCTCGGCCCACTGTGCGCCCTTCAGATCTATCGTGGGAAAGTAAAGCGTGCCGTTGACATGATGGCCCCCTTGTGCTCCGTCCCAT
The DNA here is from genome assembly GCA_964532665.1 of uncultured Anaerolineales bacterium. Taxonomy (GTDB): domain Bacteria; phylum Chloroflexota; class Anaerolineae; order Epilineales; family JAANWY01; genus CAZHMV01. The sequence continues at coordinate 41,540 of CAZHMV010000027.1, read as the reverse complement.
TGTAGAGGGGTCACTTCGTCACCCCGGTCGGTACGCAGCACAGCCAGTCGAGTGAGGTCGTAATTCAGCTCCACCGAATGGGTGTTCATGGCCACTTGAAAGTGCAGTGTGTCCTCCGGTCGGTCCAGATTCAGCGGCCTGACCTCTATCACCACCCGGCCAGCATCGCTGACACGCGCCGGAAAGGTCCGTGTCGCTCGCTGGGGGGCGGCGTCCGAGGCCGACGACGCTGCTTCGGACACGGCCCGAGGATTTTCCGTTGCGGCGGGCTGCCGGCCACAGCCGGCCAACAGCACCAAACTCAGGACTCCGAGAACCCGATAGCGTTTCATGGCTCAACCCCTACTTCCTGAGTACGCAAGACGGCCAGGGCCTGACGCCGTTCTTTCCGCAGCAGGCGCAGCATGACCGCGATTCCAATCAGGTTGGTCACCAGACCCACGGTCATGAACCAGACCTTGTATTCGGCCAGGAAGACTGCCGCTGCGGAGAGGCCGACCAGCGGTAGGACGTCGGTCACGTGGTGGGCGCAGCACGCCACCATGGCCAGGGTCGATGTGCCCGTCCCTGCGCCGGTAAGCGCGCCGGCTGTGCGGGTGCTATCGGGCAGGTGCAGGCCCCGCTTCATGTAGACGAAGAGCCCGACCTGAACTCCGAAGCCCAGGATGATGGGCACGACGAAGGGGGCGTCTTCCTGGACCAGGTCCAGGGCGTGGGCCCAGGACTCCGCCAGGGTCACGATGCCCAGGTAGACTGCGGTCAGTCCCAGGGCACCCAGCAGCCCACCCGCGATGGGCCACGCCAGCCGGCGCACTGACCAAGTGGTTGTTGTCATGATAGTCTCTCCTTGTGTCATGGTTGTGCTCCATCCAGATAAGCCAGCAGGTCGCGCAGGGCGGCATCGGCCCGGTCGGGGGATGCAGCTAGCCAGAAGACCTGGTCGCTGGCCTGGAAGTAGAAATGGGACATCCCCATGCCCCTCAGGGTGTACACCGTATGGCCGTCCACGACGTGTTGGCCGGTCGGGGTGAAAGGTGTGGTTTCACGTTCGATGGCTCGGGTCATGGAACGGGTCATATACCGAGCTCCCCACCGCCCCCAGGTCTGAGATGCCCATACGATGGCTGCGCCGTCCCCGTACTCTGCTACGGTGGCTCCGGTCAGGGGGAAGCGGCTGTCATGTAGGCGGGCGATCTCGTCGGCGGCCTGCCGGCCAAAGGCGTGCCGTGTGAGGGGCAGGCCGGCCAGTTGGGCTGGTATAGGCAACGGGGCCGGATCGCGCAGGGGGGTCAGAATGGCAAACCAGCTCACCGTACCAACAAGCAGCACGATCCCGGATAGTACCAGCAGCCTCGGTCCCCAAGCTTTCCGACGCATCTGCCTTATTGGTTGAGGGGTGTCCACTTCTTCTCCTCCATCAACACTCACCCACCATGTCAGGCATAAACTCCGGAAACTCCGCTTCAAGCTCCTCGATGCCCGGCTCGCCGGCCTGCTTCATCCTCAACAGAGTCTCGCCCAGCGTCTGCTTGGGGAAGTAGGTGGCTCGCCACTTGTTCAGTTCGGCCACGATCTCCTCATTGCTGTAGCGGTCGCCTATCTCGGTGATAAGATACGCTGCCAGGCCGCGCATGGCCTGCGAGTGCTCGCACCGACAAGCTGCCTTGCCATCAGGGAAGACCAGCGTGCGCGCGCCGCAACAGTAGAGGCAGGCTGTCTGCTCTCCAACCCAGATGTAACGTTCCAGAGCTGGACCCTGAAGCTCGATCTTGTCTGAACCAAATGTGGGGTCCATGCGGCCCAGGGTATCCATGCTGGCCTGAACTTTGTCGAATGAGACTTGCAAGATATCGCCATAGCCAGCCGGCACGCCGCTGGGAATCGTCGCCGCCTGGATCTCTTTGAACCGGAAGTACGGATTCAGCGTACGCAGCTCGTTGATCTCCTGGGCCAACTGCGCTACTGACCGTTCCAGCCCTGACGACCGCCGCAGGTCCGCCAGCCGCGAAAGCTCGACCACCTGTTGCTCGAGACGTTGGTACGACTCCGTCAGCGGCATATCTGGATCGATCTCGACCGGCGCAAGGGCTGGGGCAGCCGGCATCACCATGGGCCGGGTGAAGAAGCCGGCGGTGTATCCGATGAGCAGCACGATCGCTACGAGGGACCAGGCGACGCGACGCGTGCCCCGCGCTGGCTTTACGACAACATCAGACTCGATACGGGTTTCCATGTGCTCAGACTGCATCGAATGTCTCCGTCACTCCCGCGTGGATGTTTCTAACATACGGCCCGGCTCCCGTGCGCTAGCTGCCCTGTCCACCGGCTCACTGGCATGGCCGTGCCCGCCGTGGCGCATCATCAGAAAATGGCTCAGCGGGCAGGCCAGGACCAAGGCCACCAATAACACAGTGCTCACTGAGATATCGAACAGAAACACTGCCGCCAGCCCCACAATCGGCAGCAGGCAAGCCAGCAGAAGAAGCCATCCGCGGCCTGAGAATGTCGCTGATGAACTATGGTCGTGATTCATGGGTACCTCCTGGTGTATTGCGGCGATGCCGGCCCCCTACACCACGTAGTATCACTGGTGAGAAGAACCCCCACCAGATGTGTGCAAGCAAGGGATGATATATGAATGGTCAATTGACGGCCGACCGCCCAAGCAAATGTTCTCTCAAGAACCTCGCCGGCCGTTGGGGCACAGACTTGATTATAGCGCATGCTGAGAGGGCAAAACAGGGTCATTTGGCGGGGTAAAGACCCCGCCAAATGGCCTATGTTCTCGTCTGACACGAGGCCCAACCCCGTGTCTGACCGGTCCACCGGTCCGCTGCGTCGTAGCCTGGCCGCAAACTCATCAGGACAGCCGGGTCGAAGAGACGATAGTACTGCCACATGATGGGGTGTAGCATCCCGGGCCGGGTGAGCAAGCTTGCCGGCAACGCCAGCACGTTCGGGGGCACGCGTATGAACAACGCCTGCACTCTCCACAAAATCCGAGACATCCAGCGGTGGCCGGCGACAAACCGCCGATAGACCTCCAGTCCTTCCGTCAGGCGCTGTCCTGAGCCTGCCGCTTGTCCTGAGGTCCCCCCTGAGCTTGACGAAGGGCCCAGTCGAAGGGAAGGGCTGTGCTCGCCGTCCAGCACTTGCCGCACGATCTGCCCGCAGGCCAGCCCGAAGTACAGGGCCGGGCGGATGCCTTCGCCGGTGAAGGGTAGGCAGTGGCCGGCTGCGTCCCCCACCCGAAACACACCATCGGTGCTGGCCGGCCGTACGCCGTAGGGCCAGTAGGTGCCGTGGATTACTCCTGGCGTCAGGCCGAAGTCGGTGTCCAGAAAGTGCGCCAGGCCGGCCTTGAGCCGGGTGTTGCCGGCATAGCTGCCGATGCCGAAGCGGCTTGTCTCGCCACATGGGAACAACCAGGTGACCCCGCGCGGCACCAGCCGGCCCGGTTCGTACCAGAAATGGAGGCCCTCGGTGGGTGGGGCCGGGATCTCCGTCTCCAGGCCGAAGCTCATGTCGCCACGTGCGACGCGGCTGGCTCGCCCTTCCGTCAGCACAGCTCCCCAGCCGGAGGCGTCGATGAGGATGTCACCTTGGAAAGCTCCCTGATCAGTTATCACAGTGTCGCCGTCCCGCCCGTAAACCGTGGCCTGCACGAACTCGGCGTCCGTCCGCTGGCGTAGGGCCTGGCAGAATGGCGCGTGGTCGAAGGTGCAGAAGGGGTAGGCCAGAGGGAATTCGAAGCGCCGGCGGGGGAAGTGCACCACGAAGCGGTGGTGCACCTGGCGCAGGGTGTGCTCCAGCCCCAGGGCCTCGACCACGGCCAGAAGTGTACCGCAGGCGGACGTCTGGTGGGCACCCACCGGGTGGCGATCGATGAGCAGGACGCGCCGGCCGCGGAGGGCGATGGCCGCCGCCAGGCCGCCGTAGCTGGCGCCGGCGATGATGACATCGTAGTGATCGTAACCTCTTAATCGGCTCAGGTGAGAACTTGGGAGAAGTGACGACCGGGACGTCAGTTGCTCCTCGATTATCGGTGACCGGCCGTCACCCCGGTGGTGTGGGTGGAGATCACACCCGGGTAGCCTATCTGACCGATCGATGAAGCGGCTGGGATGATGAAGGTTGCTCATTAATTCCTGATCCTTCTCATGCTCGATGCACAGGCGATGGGTTGGCGGCATTGGCTAGTCGAGGTAGATACGCAATCGCTCGCTACGGTGCGGGTGACGGAGTTTGTGTAGTGCCCGCTCCTCCAGAGTCAGATGGTCCCGGTGAAGGAGCTTCTCAGCCTGCTGCCTCCGCTCGATCTGCTTGCCCAGTTCGATCTCCTGTTCATGGTCCAGCAGGGGGATGGGACGCACGTCCCGGAAGTACAAACCGACGGCGTCGTCCGGCTTTATGAAATTCAGCAGGCCCTCGGCTGTCTTCTCGCGTGCCATCTCTGCCGGCGTAATAGCTTCGTAGGCGTCATCTGGGTTGACGTCCGCTGCGCCGTCGTTCCCGTCTTCGTAGAGATCGATGTCCTCCATTCGGCTCATGCTGGTGCCGGCTCCCCTTCGTTGTCCGATCAACTGCCTGGCTGTTGTGACGGATGCCGAGAATTCTCCCTTCTTTTTTCTGTGCCGTCGTGACGATGTCAGTTATGCATTCCAACCCAAGAACCAACCGGTGCCGGCCAGGTACCGACGCAGTATCCGGCGGGTGACCCATGGCTGGGCGGCCAGTCGTCCGGACAAGGCCAGCACTGGCTCGGGTGCCCACTCGGCCAGACGTTGCAAGAACAGCAGGCGACGATGCGTATGCTGTTGTTCTATCACCATCTGTCGATACAGAGCCCGGGCTTCTTGCGGCGTCATCTCACCTCGCAGCGCGCCGCGAATAGCCCGTCCGCAATGGAAGCCGTGGTACAGGGCGACACGAATGCCCTCCCCCGTCAGCGGCGGGCACTGACCGGCGGCGTCGCCCGCCACGAAGAGGTCGCCCACCACCGGTTCGTAGAAATCCACGGCCAGCATACCGCCGTGGGTGTGACCAGGAACTAAGCTGAAGTTGGCCAGGAAACGTCGCAGTGCCTCTTGCAGATTGAAGCCCGGGTGCGAGCTTCCCACGCCGAAGCGGGTGAACTCGCCACAGGGGAAGATCCAGGCATAACCCTGAGGCACAATGCGCCGGACGAAGAAGAAATGCAATCCGGGTGGCAGGTGAGGCTGCACAGGCAGCTCCGTCTCGATAGCGTAGCCGGCTACGTCAACGGCACGGGGTGGCTGCAGGCCGTGACCCAGGACCGAGCTCCAGCCGGCGGCATCTACCACGAATCGACCATGCACCGGCCCCCGGTCGGTCCACACGACGCCGTCCTGGTACCCGGTGGCGCGGGCCAGGCGCACCTCGGCATCGGTCTGGGCCAGCATAGCCTGGCAAAAGCGCTGGTAGTCGAAGGTGACGAAGGGATCGTCTAGCTCGAAGGAAATCGCCTGGCCCGCGGTGTGCAGAATCACAGCGGGATGTTCCTCCAGCACCGCCGCTTCGGCGCCCACGGCCCGGGCCGTGGTCAGGGCCGTGGCACAGGCCGAGGTCTGATGCACGCCGATGGGATAGCGATCCAGGATCAAGACACGGAAGCCTCGCAGTTGCAGGGCAGTGGCCAGGCCCGCAAAGCTCCCGCCGACGATGACGCAGTCGTAGCTTGTACTGAGCCCTTCGGCTGTCCCTTCACTCTGTTCAGGGCTTCGGCTCAGGACAGGCGTAGCCGAAGTGACGGTACGGTTCTCCCGCTGCTTGTGCCGGACAGCCGGCTTTGAATCTCGTTCCGTCCTTGTGAGTAGGGCAGTCATGCGGTCGTTAGCTGCTGAATTCATGTGCTCACGTCTTCAATTCTCCGGGGATCCCTGATCAATCCAATCACGGATGCGGCGTATTTCCCCGGCCGATAGCAGGCCACTCATGGGCATGCGATCCACATCTTCGGCCGCGCCGATGAGGGTGAGGTATAGCAGGCTTTGTTCACTGTTTCCCGGGATCACCACCGGTTGGTGTGTACCGGTATTCATCAGTGACTGGTACGTTCGTACGTCAAACTCCCCGTAGGTCTGCTGATCCCCGTGGCACTGGAGGCATGCCGATTCAAGGATAGGTGCGACGTCGCGCTTGAAGCTGACAGGGGCCGGCGTGGGGGTCGTCGCGGGTGACGCCAGGGCCTGGACGTTGCGTTGCGTCGCCAGGTAGTCTGCCAGCGCCTGGATCTCGGCAGGGGCCACCGTGTCCGCGAAGCCGGGCATCTGCGCGCCCGGTATCACTACCTGCGGGTCTTCGATAGCCTGGCGCAGCCAGTCGGCATCCCGGTAGGTGCCCACGGCCGAGAGGTTGGGGCCACGCGAGCTTCCACGCCCATTGAGTTCATGGCACGCGGCGCATAGGCGCCCAAACAGTTCAGGTGCCGCCATCGCAGCAGATGCAGATGGCAGTTTGGGTGTTAGTGGTTGGGCTGCTGGTTGTTCTGCCGTTGGGGCTATGACCTCCGTGGGTGCCTGAACGCCCCTTTTGGCGCTTGCACCACCCAGACTGGACAGATAGTCCACCAGCCCGTCCAACTCCTCGTGGAGGACGTCGTATGGAGGCATGGTGGCCCCGGCCACGAGAGACCGGGGCTCACGGATGAACTGGTGCAGCCACTGCGGGTCTCGCCGCGCTCCGATCTGGCTCAAGTCGGGGCCGGCGGCCCCTCCGACACCGGCGATGGTATGGCAGGCCGCGCAACCCAGGTCCTGGTAAAGTTGAAAGCCACCTTGTGCCGAAGCAGATAGCTGGACCTCTCCTTGCGGCAGGGCGACCATGATCGGGCCAGCCGTTGGGGCCGGTGCCTGCCATCCCTGTACGCTAAACCAGGCCAGCGTGGTTATCGCCGCTGCGGCCCCCAGCGTGGCCCAGGGCCGGCGCTGAGGGTGCCGCGCGGGACTCCGGTCCAGGAAGGGGAGCAAGATGAGCACAAGGCCGATGGCCAGCGGCAGCCCCACGATGCCCAGCACCTCCAGCATGCCGCCCTTGAAGTACCACAGCAACTGGAAGAGCCACAGAAAGTACCACTCCGGCCGGGGCACGTAGGTGTTGTCCATGGGGTCGGCCATCTCCTCCGTGGGCAGCTTCCAGTAGACGGCCAGGAGAATTAGCCCGATGATGACGATCAGGGCGACGACTGCCTCTTTGAAAAGGTGGTCGGGATAGAAGGGCACACCCGGCTCCCCAGCTTTGTCTTCGAGGTCACGGAGTTCGTCTCGCGTTTCCATCGTGAATCCTCTCCCTTACAACGGTCCCGAGATACCCTGGCGGCGCACTATGAAGAAGTGGGCCGCCAGGAGGACGACGACGATCCCCGGCAGCAGGAGCACGTGGGTTACGAAGAAGCGCGTCAAGGTCAGGGCGCCCAGATCCTCCCCGCCCCGCAAGACCCTGACCAGGAAGTGGCCGATGCCAGGCACATATTGGGGCATGGTGGTACCTACCATGGTGGCCCAGTAGGCTTTCTGGTCCCAGGGCAGGAGATAGCCGGTGAACCCAAAGGCCAACACGATGAGGAGTAGGAAGGTGCCAACCACCCAGTTCAGCTCGCGGGGCTTCTTATAGGCGCCATGCAGGTAGACCCGCAGCATGTGCAGGCCGACGAAGATGACCAGCAGGTAGGCCCCCCAGCGGTGCATGCCCCGGATCAACCAGCCGAAAGTCACCTCGTTCTCGATGAACAGCACGCTGTAGTAGGCTGTCTCCGGTGCTGGGACGTAGTAAACAGCCAGCAAGACTCCTGTGAGGAATTGGAGTGCTATCAGCAGGAAGGCGATGCCGCCGAAGCAGTAGACGAAGGCGCTGTACTGGCGCAGCGGGTCCACGTGGGGTGGCACGGGCTTGTCCAGCGCACCCCGCAGCGCGGCAGACAGGCCTAGCCGGTCGTCCACGAATCGTCGCACGGCCATATTAGGCGATCCTTTCCAACTGCTCGTTGACGCGGTACAGGGCGCCGGCGTAGAGGGCGCCGTTTTCCACCTTCACCTCGTACCGGTCGAGGGGGCGCGGCGGCGGCCCGGC
>CAZHMV010000027.1:0-33352 GCA_964532665.1 uncultured Anaerolineales bacterium | reverse complement strand
TCCAGGAAACGGCGCCGGCTGAACCTGGTCTCCGTTTGAGTTTGGAATGGGTCCATGATATCTCTCCCTCGGTCTACAATTGATGATAATCAAACACAAGCAAGCTGTCCCTCGTCGTTGAGTGGCCGCTCGCCTGCTCCATCAGTGGTGGGCCATGGGTGCGGGTTGCTCTGCCCCGGCCGGCTCGGCCGCCATCTCGCGGCGGTGGACATAGTTGTAGACAGGTACAAAGACCGCGGCAGCGTAGAAGCCGTAGACCACGGTCTCAAATAGACCGATGAGGAGGCCGGCAGCACTCCATCCGAAGCCCGGGAACAGGCTCTGCCAGACCTGATACATGGCCCAGCCGGGGAGGACCAGATCCCAGATTACGCACAGTACGTAGGTTATCGCAAACAGTGCGCTCAGGGACAGACCCACGGCCTTGATACGCAGCGTTGTCATCACACTCACCTCCTACAAGCAATTCGCCTGCTGGCAGTTCAGCAGCGTCAGACCTGGATTTCGCCATTAGTATATCACATCTGTCGGGTGCCAGACAGCGCCATTTGGCGGGGTTGGAACCACGCAAAATGGCCTATACCGCCTGCGGCTTCTTGGTCCGTTTCGCTGCTTTACCTTTCGACATGGCTATCCCGACATAGCGTTTCCTCTTCGGTTGGCCAGAGGTGCCAGGATGTCCCAAACCCGTTTGAACCTTTTGCCCAGCCGGTGAAAGACCTGTCGCCCACCCCGACTGCGCTGATCCTCTTGGATCACCGCGGGGAGGTTCCAGGCAGCCAGGTATGCTTCGGCCGCCTCCCGCCCCTCGGCGATGAGCTCCGCCGCCTGGCTGAAGTCGTCGAAACGCAGGGGCCGTTCGGTGTACAGCGGAAGATGGTGAAGTGTCACCTCGGGATGCGCCGCGACGAGAGCCAGGTCCCGTTCCCACTGCTGGCGCATCAGCGCCCCGATGGACCAGATTGCGGTCTCCCACAGGTTCCAATGCGCCTTCCGCGGCGGCTGCCCACCCCAGACTTCCAGGGCATACACCTCGGTGGCGCCTTTCTCCACGGCTACGCCCACCGGCAGGTTAGCTGCCACCCCGCCATCGACCAGCAGCCGGCCATGGTGCAACCACGGTGGATGTAGAGGGGGCGCGGAAATGCTGGCCATCACCGCGTCCAGCACCGATTCTTCAGGATTCTCACCAAAGAGGTAAAGACGCCCGGTGCGCAGGTCGGTGGTCGTGATGTACAGGGGAACTGCCAGTTGGTGAAAGTAGCGCCCATCCGGGGGCGCGTGGGTCTCCAGAAAGGCTCTGAAGTTATGGCTAGGGTAGAGGCTATCCCGGTGCGTCAATAGGTGCCAGGCCACTCTCAGCGGTCCGCCGGGGTAAATGTCGTCTTTGGTCACCTGCTGCCAGAGCTCTGCCAACTGGCGGGCCTCGGCCGGCGTCGGATCGGCAGCCAGAAAGGCGGCGTTGATGGCGCCGGCCGAGGCGCCCACCAGCAACTCTGGGCGGATGCCGGCCTCCAGCAGCGCCTGCAGGGCGCCTGCCTGCAGTGCGCCCCGGTTGCCACCACCGCCCAGAACAAAAGCGATCATGGGATGTTTTCACCTTTTTTCGGAATTCATCACAGCACCACGACCGAGTTATAGCCGCCGTACGGATTCGGTGCGTATTGGTCAGCATCCCCCTCGTTCCGCCACTCACCGTCGATCAGGTAGCGGAATGCGTACTCCCGGTCTCGTTCTAACTCTAACGTAACATGCCACGTCCCATCCCGGTTCTGGTGAAAGGGGTGGGATGTCTCGTCCCAATCATTGAAATTCCCCACCAGGTAGGCTTTCTCAATCCACAGCGAAGCCGGGAGCTCAAAGGCCACCTGTACCGTGTCTCCATCTTGCAATGGTGTCTTGCGAATCATTGTCGCCATCCCCTTGTGGCAGGGTGGGCGGGTCGCCGGGTCGCGTCTGACATCCCTTCGACGAGCTCAGGGCATTGCATTGGCAGAACCCGACCCGCATCGACTGTGACTCAACAAACGCTGCCCCAGGCTTATGCATAGACTTTCGCACCTTTTTGCGCCAGAGCCTGGGCGCAGGTGTCGCACAGGATGCGCATCATGGATTGAGGCAGCGGGCCTATTACGGGCACCAGTCCCTGCCGTAGCGTGCCCATTACCGGCACATCCCGCTGAATAGCGTGATTCCGGCACACGCCCATGCCACACATGACACAGATGCCCACCGCCTCCATGGATTCGCCAGCCTGATCACACGTGTAACACTTCATTGGTTCACTTCCTTTCCAAGGCCATGGATGGTCAGTGTTGACCATTGATGCGAACCGCATTACAACTTCCAGAAGTCCACCAGCTCCACCTCATCGCTGCGACGCAACCACTCCACCAGCCGGTGCCGGCGCCGGCAGTCCACCGTCACCAGCACGCGGACGCCGGGATCTCGCCGCACGGCTCTCAGAACATTTCCCAGCAGCTCCCGGTTGGCGGCATCCCAGGCCTGGCGTGTCGCTGCGCCGCAGGTCCAGGCCTCCAGGGCACAGATCATGTCGCAGACATGCCCGAAGACCCCCGAGTTGACCCCCCTTGGCCCGTCCACGAGCCACTGCAGCGCCCGTAACACACCGTCCAGTCCCCGGACGATAGTCCGTCGCAAGCCTAACAGCGGACCCTCTCGCGGGGCGACCAGCTCGCACCCCGCCTCGTTCTGGACAGGCACGATGACGATGTTTGTGCGCTGCGCCAAGGGGATCAATGCCTCCCGGTACTCTACCGGCATTTGGTTCCAGTCGCCCTGCTCCCACTGGTCCCGCCGCAGTTCAGCACCCAACAGGTCCGGACCGAGCTCTTCCACCAGGCGCGTCAGGGTGGTCAGGTTGTAGCGGATAGGCTCTTTGTGCAGTTCGGCCAGCGTGCCCAGCACTGCGATGCGGGTCTTGATCCGTGGTCCGCGCATTTCCTCCGCGTGCGCAGGCAACTCTGTCGTTTCCTTCTCCATCCGCGCTTCCACTCGTGCTTCTTTAGTAGTCTCTTGACTCCAGTGTACAACAACTTTGCGCACCAGGACAGAGCCAATTGGCGTGGTAACTTACCGTGGAAATTGCCTACCGGTGAAGGCAAAAGGATAAGTAAAACTGCGTACCGACGGGTCTCAGGGCAGGTGCAGCCGAAGTGCTGCCCACAACCAGCGAGGCCCCCATGTATTCGGGGGGCCTCGCTGGCTCAGACAAACGCAAGCTTACGCTTCTCGCCGCTACGACGCCGGTGCTTAGGTGGCAGTCGGCTTCGACAGGGGAGCACCCAGAGGCATGACCTCCCGTTTGAAGGAGTCATTGATCACAATGGCAGCCGAGATGTACAGGGCCAGAAGACCCAGGAGAACGCCCAGCCAGCCAGCGATGGGAGTCAGGAAAGACATCCCAAAGTCACCCAGTGCCAACAACAGGAACACCACCCAAAGATCCAGGAACAGAAGCCAGAGCGCCTTGGGGTGTGTCCACGTGGCGATCCACAGGTAGAAGCTGAATACGCCCCAGAACAGCAAGGTGACGGCCGCGCCGGAGGCTGCTGGCGCCGTGATCCAGCCCGCTCCAGCCGTCCACGTGTTCAACGCGAACCACCACCAGAAGGCACCGTATCCCACGAACGCTGTCGTCCCGAAGGTATTCCCGTTGACGTACTCGAGAATACCCGCGATGAGTTGAGCAGTTCCACCAAACGCGAAAGCGAGAGCGAACACAATGGACTCGCCTTCGGCGGGAAAGACCCCAGCGATGTGTAGCGTCAGCACGGTGGTTGTGAGGCCGAAACCTGCCAGCCCCAGAGCTGCAGGATTGGCTCGTTGTTCAGCCATTTTCGATTGACCTCCTTGGAATCGATAAAGACCGGAGAAAGAAAATGAACGTCGGGGTCCTGTTCTACGACAGGTGCGAGGCACGGTCAGGCAATCAGATCTGACCGGCCACATACGTCCATCCGCATCCCCCCTTTCTCAGGAGAATCCGCCCGTAGGAAAGCCCCGAAAGCCCGGCATGCTGAGGTTGAACAATGCTGTACAGTTGATCAACTGTGGATCGAAGGGGCTTCAATTATAGTATAGCACAGCCCCTGGGAGCCAGGATAGAGCCAAACGGCCCACTGACATATAGGTAAATAGCACGGTGTCGCTATAAGTAAAATTACGTATTCCAGCCGTGCGCGCGCTGCGCCCCGTCGTTGTATCGAGGCCTGGCCAGGCAACCTGCTATTCAAGCGAGACCCAGCCTCTCCGCACAGCACACAACACCGCCCCGGTGCGGGAGCGCACCCCCAGTTTGTCGTAGATGTGGTGCAGGTGCACACCGACGGTGCGCACACTGATGTACAACTGCTGGGCAACTTCCTTGTCGCTGTATCCCTGACACAGCAACCGGAGCACCTCCATCTCCCGCCTGGTCAAGGTCTCATGTAGATCGTCCCTTCCACTGATCCCCCGGGACCTCCGGTGAGTTATCTGGTCAAGCAACTCTCTCGCTATGGTCGGTCCCAGGGCCATCTTTCCCTGGCGGACGTGGTGCACCGCAGTGATCAGGTCCTGGCTGGCCGTACTCTTGCACAGGTAGCCCATAGCGCCTGCACACAACAGGTTCACGGCCCGCTGAACGCCGCCGTTGGCTGACAGGGCCAATACCCCGGTCCCTGGGGGGCCTGTGGCCAGATACCGGATGGCTTCCTCGACCCTGGGCAGATCGGCATCCAGGACAACCACGTCCGGCCGGAGGCGAGCAGCCAGTTCCACGGCCTCCGGGCCATCGCCAGCCAATCCCACCACCTCGATGTCGGCTTCCGAAGCTAATATCCGACGCAATCCCTCTCGTACCAGGGCGTACTGATCAACCACGATGACCTTGATCTTCTGATCCATGATTCACCTCTCCCATTTCGGCAACCAGGCCCGCCAGTTCCTCGCCTTCGACCGTCTCATCCTCCAACAGTTTCAGCGCCAGCCGGACCAGAACAGGCTGATGGCCGGTCAACAGAGTCCGGGCTCGCTGATGGGCCTGGGTTACCAGGTGCGCTACCTCGGCATCAATGGCTTGCGCTGTGGCCTCGCTGTAACCACGCTGCCTCCCGATCTCATTTCCCGGGGAGGCCAGTTGATGGCGCCGGCCATAGGTCAACGGCCCTAGCGTCTCGCTCATACCGAATCGAGTGACCATCCGGCGGGCCAATGCCGTGGCCTGCCTCAGATCATCAGCAGCGTGGGTGGACACGTCGCCGATGATCAACTCCTCGGCAGCCCGGCCGGCCAGCAGCGCGGCCAGTTCGTCGTTCAGCTTGGCGCAGGTGTAGAGCCGCCGGTCCGTCTCCGGTAGACTCAGGGTATACCCCAGGTGGGTTCCGCGTGGAAGGGTCGTGACCTTACAGACGGGGTCACAGCCTGGCAGGAGGGTGCGTGCCAGTGCGTGGCCCGCTTCATGATACGCCACAACTTCCCGCTCGGCAGGGTCGAGAGTTCGACTCTTACGCACAGGGCCGGCCCTCACCTTCTCGACGGCCTCCTGGAGTTCGGTCATGCCAATGGCCTGCCGGTTAAGGCGTGCGGCCAGGATCGCGGCCTCGTTGACCGCGTTTTCCAGCTCGGCACCTGAGAACTCCAGCGTTTGCCGCGCGATGACCTCCAGATCAACGTCCGGAGCCAAGGGCTTGCCCCGCACGCACACGGTCAGGATCGCCTCCCGCCCGACCCGGTCCGGCAGGTCCACCACTACCCGGCGGTCGAAGCGGCCTGGCCGCAGCAGCGCCGGGTCCAGGATGTCGGAGCGGTTGGTCGCAGCCAGGATGATGACGTGAGTGTCGTTGTCGAAGCCATCCATTTCGACCAGGAGTTGGTTCAGGGTTTGCTCCCACTCCTGATTAGCCCGGCCGGCGCCGGTGGCCCGCCGGCGCCCTACGGCGTCGAGCTCATCCACAAAGACGATGCACGGTGCGAGTTTCCTGGCAGTGTCGAACAGGCTCCGAACCCGGCTGGCGCCTACTCCGGCGAATATCTCTACGAACTCCGAGGCGCTGACACTGAAAAACGGCACCCCCGCCTCGCCGGCTACCGCTCGCGCCAGCAAGGTCTTGCCGCATCCTGGCGGGCCCACCAACAGTATGCCGTGGGGTACATGGGCGCCAAGCCGGCCAAACCTCCCCGGTGAGCGCAGGAATGCGACTACCTCCTCCAGCTCCTGCTTGGCCTCATCTTCACCAGCCACGTCGTCGAAGGTAACGCCTGAACCCAAGGTCCGATGGTAGCGTTGAGCTGGGCTCCCCAACAAGGCATCAAGTCGACCACCCTGCCCGGTACCGGCAGGGCGCGCAACTACGGAGAACCACAAGGCCACAAGGACAAGCGGTAACAACACGATCAGCCAGTGCCACCCGCCTGTGAAACGGCCGGGGGGCTGGATGACCAGATTCACTTGCCTGAGTTGCGCCGGGGTGACGCCGAGGATGCGTAAGGAGGTGATGAGACTGGTGTTTGGATCCTTGCGCGCGGTGAGTTGTTCTCCGCTGGTTTTTTCGACCTGCACTACCGCAGCATCGATTACCAACCCCTTCACCTCACCGGCCTTTACCAGCCGGGCCACTTGTGTCAGCGGTACAAGCGTGGAATCCTTGCGGGGCATGTGGAGGGAGGCGGCCCAGATCGAAGCCGCCAGTACAGCAAGGATCAGCCAAAGCACCCACAGGTCGCGTCCTCGCTTTTGCATGTCCGCACCCCGGCCCTTCTCTGCCTCTGCTCAGGCCCCCTCCCCGTCTCAAGCGTCTACTCCCCCACCTTGATTCTACCCCCACGTGGGTGACTTACACCAGCGCCATTTGGCCTATTGACGAATAGGTAAAATGGCCCATTGGGGGACAGGCCAAATGGCTTAGTTTGCAACGACTCGGCAGGGGAAACGAGCGTCGCGGCCGGGGGTGGGGCTACTGGAGATCGGCGGAAAAGATTGAACGCTTGTATTAGCCAGGGGTTGGACGGTGGTGAGCCAATGAGAGATCGGTGGGGCAAGTTCGGCGGTGCGTGCATGGCGTGCCCCGGCTCGGATCAGACCGCAACGTACCGTGCCTCGAGGCCAGCGAGAATCACACCTTGCCCCCCATGCCTTTCATCGCACCGCCCATCTGGCCGCACAATTGTGCCTGGTTGGTGGGTTTCAGGCGGGCGACGCGCACCGGGCCGGCCAGCTCGGGATGTATGTCGCGGGTCATGCGACATTGGAAGACAATGTCGTCCCCGGATCGGAAATCATATCGCTTTCCTCCGACCGTGAGGGAGCCATCGCGGACGGCCCGATATACCGTGGGAAAAGGGCTGGTGAACCAGTAAGAACCTTTGTCTACGATAGCACCCTCCCGCAACAGACGCCGGATCTCGCGCTTGTATTCCAGTTCTTCTGGTTGCCACGGGCCACCGCGCATGACCTCAAACCGAATGTCGTGTTCCAATTCCCGCAATTGCCCCTGTGCGGCGTACTCATCGCGGGCATCGGGATCGGTAAAGGCCCAGATGTCATTTGGATCGGGGTCGGGGCTGTCGGCGGTGGTGTCCATCCGGGACACGTACTGGGGAGTGCCGAACAGGGCTTTGATGATGTTCATGGATTGCTCCTTCCTGTCTCATCTCATGCGCCCTTGCATGGCATTGACCATCTCGCCACACAGGCGTTGCACATGCTCATCTTGAAAATCGCCAATTAGAACAGGGAGATCCAGGTCAAATCGGTCGCGGGTCATGGGGCAGGCCCAGACGATCTCGTCCCCCTTGCGGAACGGGATGCGTTTGTCGTCGAGGCGCATCTCGCCATCCTGGAGGGCGCGGTACACTGGCGGGTGAGGGCTGACGGCCCAGAAGGAGGCCAGCCGGCGGACTATGCCGGCCTGCTCCAGGCGAGCGATTTCGCGCAGGTAGGCGTGATCCAGTTCGCTCCAGTCCTGCCCGCGCATGACCTCGTAGCGAATATCGTGTTCCAGTTTGTCGAGGGTTCCATTGAACTCGTAGCGCGCCCGGGCCACCGGGTCGGTCATTAGCCAGACGTCTTGCATTTCGGTGGCCGCCGGCACAAAGGTGGTGCCGCAGTAAGGGCATCGGACCGCCTTTCCGTATGTGCCGTCCCACTCGATGGATGCGCCACAGCTTTCACATTCCAGTTTGCGTAATCCCATAGCTTACCTTAGTACCCAACAATGCTTGTAGTGACGACTCTAGTCGTTGATTGCGGACGTAGCTGGGCAGAAAACGACTGAAGTCGTTACTACGAACTCAATCTCTAGGCGGCCTGCGGCCCACGGCAATGTAGATCGTGCCAAACAAGAAACGGTCGTCCATCTGCACATCCTCCAGGTGTTCGACCATCCACTCCCAGGGCCGGCGCCCGGTATCGGCTCCAGCAACCAGCTCGATGAGCCAGACGGCCGGCTGAAGCAGGCGTTTCCAGCCCTCGGGCCGCTTACCGTCCATCACCACCAGCCTCCCACCTGGCCGCAAAACGGCGGCTGCGCCACGCAGAGCGGCCTGCCAGTCGGGGATGACCGACAACCCCAGGGTGATCAGCACGGCATCCACGCCACCGGCCACCTCAGGCACGTGCTCCGCCAGCCAGGTCGGCGAGAGATCGGCTGCATCCGCCCGATGCAAGGTCACGTTCTCCCAACTGTGTGCGGCCACCTTCTTCCGAGCCTGGTCAAGCATTCCCTGAGAGTAGTCAACACCGATGACCAATCCGGCGTCGCCCACTGTGGCATGCAACAGCGAGAAGTTGACCCCGGTGCCGCAGGCCAGGTCCAGCACCCGCTCGCCTGGCTTGAGGGCCAACCGTCGCACCGCTTCACGCCGGGCAACCCGGTATGGTGCCTCCGCTACGAGGTCGTATAGTCCGGCCATCAGGTCGTAGTATCCACCCAGTGCCTGCCTGCCCTGCCGACCCAGGTAGCGACGACGCCACCGTAGCAAGGTCAGGCCGACGATGCCGCTGACCAGGCCAATGCGCCACACATTCCATCTCTTCATCATGATTCACTCCCATCTCGGGCAATGAGGGCCGCGCCAAGGGCGCCCACGATCTGGGGCTCCTCGGGCACGATTAATCGCTCGCCCAGGACCTCCTCCAGCGCCTGCACCGCGCCCACATTCCTGGCCACCCCGCCGGCGAAGGCCACCGGTGGGTCCACCCCCACCCGGCGGGCCATGCCCCCGACCCGCCGGGCGATGGAGCGACACACGCCGGCCACGATGTCCTCACGGTCTACGCCCTCTGCCACCAGGGTGATGACCTCGGACTCGGCGAAGACGGTACAGGTGCTGGAGATGGCCGCCGGCTGCCGCGCCCGCAGCGCACATGGGCCCAGTTCCGAAAGTTCCAGTTGCAGCGCCCGCGCCATCACCTCCAGGAAGCGACCGGTGCCGGCGGCACACTTGTCATTCATGGCAAACTCCAACGGTTTGCCGCCCGGGCCGACGGCTACCACCTTGGAGTCCTGCCCGCCGATGTCGATCACCGTCCGCACCTGGGGGAAGAGGAAATGGATGCCCTGAGCGTAGCAGGAGATCTCCGTCACCTGCCGGTCGGCGAACTCCACGGCGATGCGTCCATAGCCGGTGGCTACCACCGGGCCGATGCGCTCGCGCGAGAGGCCGGTCCGGTCCAGCGCCTCGTCCAGGGCCAGCTCGGCCGCCCGCCGGCTGTTGAAACCGGTGTCCACGATGGACCAGGCCAGGATCCGGTCATCGTCTAGAATGAGCGCCTCACCCGACGTCGAGCCGATGTCAATGCCCACAGCGTACATGGGGTTTTCACCTCCCGAGAATGGCCATCTGATCACACCAACATCTCGACGAAAGCTTCGACGCGCGTGCGCAACGGACCCATAGGCAGGTTGGCCGGGTCCACGCAGTCGCCGTCCAGGGCGAGAAGGGGGACTCCCTCTCGCCGCAATCGGTCTCGGATCACCCGCAGGGCACCGGAGGACTGCCGGCAGCCCCAGTGGCTGAAGTGAACGGCACCGACGCACCGGTAGCGCCCGATGTGGCGCAGTGCCAGGTTCACCCGCCGCTCCACCGGTCCGTTGAAGTAGTTGGCCAGCATCTTGTGGGCCAGGGAGCGCAGGGGCTGCGCTTCGTCCAGCACATCCCACCAGACGGTGCTGGCTTCCTCAAAAGCAATAACGGCGCCCAGGTCATCCTCTAGGTGGGGACAGAGTTCGGCCGGGAAGTAAGGTCGCAGGTGCATCCAGTAGAGGCGCACTCTCTGGTTCGCCTGCTCCGGCTCACCGCGCCGTATCCGCTCCAGCGTGTAGTCCCGCAGCGCCCGATAGTAGGCCACGCCGGCCGGATGACCGAACATCGATGTCAGCATGCCCAGTTGATCCAGCAGGGCCGAGCCGCGCAAAGGGGCCGGGTCCGCCTCCCGCAGAGCGGCCACCTCCAGGGCCAGTGCCCGGGCCTGGTTGGAGAGACGGACGGCCTGGCGCATCCGTTCTGGCTCGAAAGGGACGCCCAGCGTCGTTGTCAGGCGATCCACCAGCTCCTGCAACTGGGCCGTCAGGTACGCCACGGCCGTCTCGTCCCTTCGGCCAGGCATGTCCTGAGCACAGTCGAACGGCTCAGGGTAGGCCCTTCGACTACGCTCAGGACAGGCCTCGCTCTGGGGCACGTCGAGAAAGAAGAAGGGGGTGCCGCCAGCGTGGGCGAAGTTGGCCAGCATCTGGCCGGTCACATCGCACAGGTTAGACGTGGCGACGTAGACGTCAGCGCGGGGGTAGAGGCCGGCGGCGTGCAGGCCGGCGGCGCTGCGGTGGAAGGTGCACAGGTCCACCGGGTAGCCCAGCGTCTGTGCCTGTTCCACCCCCAGGGGGCTTAGACCCAGGCCGGCGCCGATGGCGGCCGCTGTCTCCGGGTAGAAGGGCACCAGCCCCAGGCCCCAGATCAGCTCGCAGGGCACGAAGATGTTACACCAGATCACCGGAGTCGAGCGGTCGGCGTAGAGCCGCTCTCCCAGTTCCAAAACGAAGTCCAGTTCCACCCGCTGGTGGGGCTTGAGTGTCTTCCGCCTCGGCAAGAGTGCTCGCGCCAGCCGCAGCGCCGGGCGCGAACGGAGCAGCCGTTTGCCGGCACGAATTTTCAGGCGGTCGAGCGCTGGCCGTCCATCGGCAGCGACGTGTTTCAACATTCATCCCTCCTGTCGGTAATCAGTAATCAGTGATCAGTGATCAGTAATCGGTCTGCACTGATCACTGGCCACTGATCATTTCCAGGAATGCTTCCACCCGCGTGCGATGCTGCCCGCTGATGGCTTCGTCCTCCAGTTCGAGGAGCAAAACCGGCACGCCCAATCCCTTCAGATGCGCCTGTAGAACGGGGAACTCGGCCAGGTAGAGGTCGCAGAATTTGCTGTAGGCACAGATGGCCCCCGTGATGCGCCGTTCAGTGACCAGGCCTGACAGGTACTCCAGGCGGCGAGGCAAATCGCGCATGCGAGGCCCGGGCGGCCTGGCGAGATAGGCCTGGGCCAAAGCCAGCAGCAGCTCCTTCACTGTGCCCGCCTCCGCCGGCACCGGTTCCGCCACGTCCCGCTCGTCCAGGTCCGAGTCCTCGGCCACGATCCGCGCGCCGTGGGATTCGACCAGGCGCACCAGGCCGGCGGGTGCGGCCAGTTCGGCCAGCAGAAGCAGACGGGGATGACTCGGAGATAAGGAGACAAGGGGATGGGGTGAGGGGGAGACAAGGAGAGGGGGAGAGATAGAGGGGATCGCCGCATTCCCCAGTCTCCTCGTCTCCTTGTCTCCTTGTCTCCTTGTCCCCTTGTCGTGCTCCCTGAGAGCCTGCCGCAACTGCTCGTTGGCCACTACCGGATCCCCGGTGAGGGCCATCCGGCGCAGGCGGCGGTAGGTGATCGTGTCTACAATTCCGGTCAGCCAACGGCGCTTGAGATCAGCTAACCAACTTCTCTGCTCGTTGTACAGCGTGATGGCCTGGCGCAGGCCGTCGGCGGTCAGCGGTCGGCCGGTGTGAGCCTCCAGGCTTGTACTGAGTGTAACCGAAGTGTCGGCAGCCAGGCGAGCCAGGGTGTCGGCGTAGCGTCGGGCAGCCAGGGGGGTGGCAGCGCGCGGCGCCTCCACGAATCCCCAGACCGGCACGGGAACGCACGCGCGCCAGACATCGTACAGCCGGCGCGTGGCGTCGTCCTCATCGGCAAAGATCACGGCGTCCAGGCCTGGCTCGTCGTCTTCCACGAAGCCGGCCAGAATGAGCCGCGCCAACGCACAGAAGTTGCGCGGCAGGTAAGCCTCGGCCGCCGTCGGCTTCTCGGCTGTCGGGAAGACGCGCACTGGCGTGCAGCCCAGGGCATAGAGCAGCTCGCGAGGCACCGCACTGCTGAACAGGCCGACCGTTTGCCTATGTCCACCGGAGCCCTGTGGCACGGCCTCGGGTCCGCCAGTGGGGCCAGGGTTGGGCATCAGGGACTCCTTTCCGCTTCTGATTATACTTCCTAACGTCGGATCTGACCACGTGCACTGTTACGGTAGCGCCGGCAGCAGGTCCCGCAGTGCCCCCTCCGCCCATTTGGGGAAGACATCCAGCAGGATCACCCGATTGCCGGCAGCGAAGAGGTACTGCACCCGTGCCTGACCCTGCAGCACGTAGACGGTAACTCCGCCCACGGAGCGCGTTTCTGCCACGGTGTAGAGTGTGCCTCCTGCCTGCACAGTCCCGATGAACCCTTCCACCACGACTCTGGCCGCTTCTGCTGTCTCCGCCCGGGCGATCCATAATGTGGCCAGTCCCTCGCCCTGTCGGTAGTGAGCGACCACGCCTTCCTGGAGCAGCGCGTCCGTCTGGTAGAAGCGCCGGCTCTCGCGGATCACCGACTCGCCCTGATTGACCTCGGCACGGGGCAGGCCGGCCAGGGCCGGCGGGAGGTCCCCCAGTGGCCCCGAGGGTAGAGTGGGGGTGGGTGTCGGTGCCGGCGTGCAGGCGGCAAGCAACCAGACGGCCAGGGTCAACCACATGGTATCCGATAGACCGCTCTTTGGGAAGAGATGTCTCACAGCACCCTC
Source organism: uncultured Anaerolineales bacterium (assembly GCA_964532665.1). Classification (GTDB taxonomy): domain Bacteria; phylum Chloroflexota; class Anaerolineae; order Epilineales; family JAANWY01; genus CAZHMV01. The sequence goes on along the minus strand of CAZHMV010000027.1, from coordinate 20,267 downwards.
CTTCCGCGTCGCAGACGGACTTCCGTCCCGGTCACGCCCCCTCTGCCAGGGACGCCAGCCGAGCGCCAAGCCAGATGAACCAGATCATGGGCAAGGCAGCGGCCGCCCAAAGGCGGCCAAAGGCAACAAGGCGGAACCCGGATGCCCCGACGACGGCCGGGATAACCAATGCGGCCCCCACCAGAGCGAGGGCGCTTGCCCAACGCGGCGTCATCGGGGTCGGAGCACGGAGATCGGCCACCGTAATAGCGAGGAATGCCAACGGGAACAGAATGAAAAGGAGCTCGACGCCGCGCGATAAAGCGTACCACATTGCGAACGTTTCCAGGTTCCCGGCGACGGCCGCATCACCCTGGACGGTGGCCTCCATGATGGCCAGGCCGGCGCCGATGGTCACGATGATGGCTAACACCGACCACCCCACCAGTCCGGGCAGCGGGGCCGTCAGGTAGGACCGCAAACTGAGCACCCCCAGGGCAGAGGCTGCCAGGAACACGGCGACTACAGCGAAAAAGAAGTGCATCATAAACCAACTGGATGCCCTTTCCTGGATCAGAGGCAGGGCTTGTTCCGCCGTCGCGCCGGCAAACGGGTGCACCACGCCATGCCACGCGATAGCGATGAGGAACAAGAGATTGGCGCCGGCCAGGAATCGGCCGGTGCTGCGATAGCGTTGCTGATGTGTTGCTTCCATGTTGAGACCTCCTGTCTCATTCACTTCGGCAAGCTCAGTACAAGGTTTCAGTCTGGCCGGCCATCTCGGGCGGTGAGACGAGGGCGTACACTTCGGCAAGCTCAGTACAAGGAACAGAGCGCTTATCAGGAATCATCTGCCAGCTTGCGAAAGAGCACGAGGGTTTCGACCCCGCCGAGGAAGTAGCGACTCAGAATCTGCGCGTCAGACTTCAGGTCGTCGGGGGCCGGACAGTGCATCAGCAACAGACCCTCGGTCAAGCGCAGGAGCCAATGCCACGGTCCTGGTGGGCAACAATGGCACAGCAGAGCCAGATGGCCGCCGGGCTTCAGCACCCGCAGCCCTTCGCACACCACCTGTTCGGCGGGGCGGGCATGCTCCACTGCCCAGGTGGATAGCACGAAGTCGAAGCTTCCGTCTGGAAACGGGAGGTGGTGCATATCGCCTCGAAGCAGGCGCGCCCGATCACGGTCGCTGCCCTTGACCACGTTCGGGGCAAGCCCCTTCGGCAAGCCCTCGGCCTGAGGGCTGTCCTGAGCAGAGCCTATCTCGAGCTCTATCGAGGGGTCGAAGGACTCGGTCCGAAGGCCCAGGGCAGGCTCTTTGAGTCGGGCACGGGAGAGCATGGCCGGCGTCAGATCGAGGCCGGTGTAAGTGCCGAAGGGTAGAGCCAGGCGCAAAAGCCGTTCCAGGTTAGCCCCGGTGCCGCATCCCAGATCGAGGATGCGCGCGGACGGTGTCACGTACTGGGATAGGATTTCAGATTCCAGGCACTCCTCGGCCTCCCTCGCCATCACCGCGATCCACCATGGGCGGAAGAAGTCGTACAGTGGCGCCAGGATGGTGTACGCTGTCGTGATGTCCAACCAGCTACCCCCGGTCCTGGCGCGTCGGCGGCCCAACCGATACTGGCCCATATTGACCTTCATCCGCTGACACTATTCCCGGCCTGGTGCTCTGTCCACGCGCGGGCACGCGGGAAGCGTGGCGCGAGATAGTCGGTGATTTCAGCCCACCGCGTCACCAGCTCAGCTCTTTGGCTGTACACACGCGGCAGCACACTCTGCACCAACACATAGTCCTGGGCAATTCGCAGGTTCTCAATGACCGGTTCTACAAAGAGCCCACGCCCTTCGTGGTCGAAAGCGTTCGCCAGATAGAGCCATGCTTCCTTGAACACAAGTGGGGTGAGGCCCAAGCCGTCTGCGCGAAGGTAGTGCACCAGTTCACCCAGGGGGGCGAGAGGCGCGTGACCCTTGGGCAATATCCGCGCCAGCTTTTCTCTGGCGCGCTCGCGGTGGCGTATCGCCGTGCCGACGAAGCACTGCTGCCAATCTGGTCGCCATCTCGGCATACTGCGCAGCCCGGCCTGAGGCGCGCAATGAGCATGTTCCACTTGAATGACCGTCGCGTGGCAATACACCGCCTGTCTCAGAATGGGCCAGCCCATCTGCTCCACGTCCAGCGTTCCGGTGACATAGAGGTTGCTCGGGAGGCGGGTTCTCACTGTTGATGCGCCTGGTCGCCAGAGCCGGCCGCGCGGCAAGTCCCCGAAGTAACACACCACTTTCAATCACCGTTTATTTCAGGCTTGCGACCCGTCTCAGGAGATTCCCCGAACACCACCGCTTCGCCTGCGTCAATGGCAGCCTGGGTTTTGGTCTGGCCCGGACTCGTCACCCTGGCTACCCTGTGTTGTATCCGATCGGTCACGAGAATGATCGTGGCTACCCATGCCGCAGCCCATCCCACCGTGACTGCCATGCATGCGCATCATCACCAGGAAGAGTAACCCCAGGACGATCCAACTCCCGTAGGCCTGCACAAACTCGAACATCTTTCGCACCTCACTTTCGACCTATGTGCCCGGCAAATTCTGCGACTGTGTCTCGGGCTGCTGGCTCCTGACGCCCAGCCCGGGCCAGAAGGCCGGCACCCGAACCCTGTAGACCCGGTACGCCTCGCCGAACTGCTCCTCCATCTCATGCTCCTCACGCCGGGCCAGCCGGACATAGGCCCATAAGAGCACTGGTGCCATCAATAACGAGAGGATGGTCGGCCATTGGATGAACAAGGCCACGATGACCATGAACAGCCCGGCGTACTGAGGATGTCGCACCCGGGCGTAGATGCCGTCGGTGACCAGTGTTCCCTGCGCCTGGTGAATCTGGCGCCAGCCCTTCTCCATGACGATGATGCCGGCCCAAAACAGGACGGTAGTGGCGATCATGACCACCATCCAGACGGACTCCGAGCCGCCGGCCAGGGCTACCAGCAGGTGGCCGTTCTTGTGGCTGAAGGGATCCAGCACCGGATAAGCCCGGCCCAGCAGGGCCGTCAGGGCGTAGATGGTCAGTGGAAAGCCGTACATTTCGGTGAACAAGGCAACCAGCCAGGCGGTGAATAGCCCCATGGAGCGCCACTCCGCCCGACGACGGGGCCTCAAGAAGCTGAGTACAAATATCAGCACCAGGCCGATGCTGAGTAGCACTACCGGCCACAGACCGTAGTCAAAAGGTGATGAGTTTCTCATACCATGTCCTTCTCTCCTAACCTGGACTTTAGCATCAGTATATCACCTCTGCCGGGCAGAAGATAGGGCCATTCGGCGGGGGCAGGCATGCGCTATTTGGCGGGGTCGGGACCACGCAGCAGCAGGATGAGTGGGGATGAGGGGGTTTTGAAAGAGGCTGGCGACTGAGCCTCATGTCAGCGTGTGGATCATGCCCAGATGTGGCACTGTGACGTCCCACTCCCAGGCTCGCAACGCGCCGGCCAGGGCCTGGCTGGCCTCGGGCTCGCCGTGGACGATGAAGGTCTGGCGCGGCGGGTGCTCAAACCCACCCAGCCAACGCAAGAGCTCATCCCGATCGGCGTGGGCTGAGAGAGCATCGACGGATGTGATGCTCGCTCGCACTGGCACTTCCTGCCCGTGGATGCGGATGCGTTCCGCCTCGTTCAGCAGCCGCCTACCCCGCGTCCCTTCTGCCTGGTACCCCACGAAGAGGACGGCGTTACGTGCGTCGGGCAGCCGCCACTTCAGGTGGTGTAGAATGCGTCCGCCGGTGCACATACCGCTGGCGGAGATGATGATGGCCGGCCCGGGCATGGTATTGAGCCGCTTGGAGTCCTCCACGTCCTGCACGAAATGGGTGTCGCTGCAACGCAACGGACATACGCGGTGATCCATGAGCAGGTTGATGTCCAGGTTGTGGTCGTCGCCAAACTTGCAGTAGATCTGGCTTGCATCCACCGCCATGGGGCTATCCACGAAGACGGGTATTTCGGGGATGCGGCCCTGGTCCTGGAGCTTGCGCACGTAGTACAGCACCTGCTGGGTCCGGCCCACGGCGAAGGAAGGGATGAGCAAAACACCACCTCGCTCAACGACGCCGCTTAGCACGTCCACCAGTGCGTCCTCGATGGAGCCGTCATGGTGCAGCCGGTTGCCGTAGGTGGATTCGACCAGCAGGTAGTCGGCCGCCGTCACGGTGTGGGGCGGCTTCATCACCTCGGCATCGTAGCGCCCCAGATCGCCGGAGAACACGACGCGCCGGGGGCCGGACCTTCGACCCTGCTCAGGACAGGCCTGGCGCTCGACGTCGATCTCCAGGATGGCCGAGCCGAGGATGTGGCCGGCTGGTCGCCAGGTGGCGGTCAGCCCATCCAGGGTCAGCGGCTGGTCGAAGGGAACGGGGCGCAGCCGTTCCAGAGTTCGCCGGGCATCGGCGATGGTGTAGAGGGGCAAGGCGGGCTTGTGACGGCTGTAGCCCTTCTTGTTGGCATAGTCGGCGTCCTGCTCCTGCAGGTAAGCCGAGTCCGGGAGCATGATCTCCGCCAGGGCGCAGGTGGCCTCGGTGGCGTAGATGGGGCCGCGGAAGCCCTGGCGCACCAGACGCGGCAGGTAGCCGGTGTGGTCGATGTGAGCATGGGTCAGCAGGATGGCCTCCACCTGTTCAGGCGGCAAGGGGAAAGGGTCCCAGTTCATCGTCTTGAGCCGGCGTCCGCCCTGGAAGAGGCCGCAGTCTACAAGGTAGGATCGGCTACCTGCCCGCAGCAGAAAGCGGGACCCCGTCACCGTCCCGGCTGCACCAAGGAAACTTAGTTCCCAGTTCATTGCAATCTCCATGTCATTCGAGGGAGGTATCTTGCCGGGTGTAGCGCGACGGGTCGTCCCGGAACTGGGTCAGGCAGGCTGTGGAGCAGAAGAGGTAGCGATTGCTCCGGTAGACGATGCTACCTGCGGCGTGCTCCGGTGCCACCGCCATGCCGCACACCGGGTCCACCGGCCAGGCGGTGTCCACAGTCGCCGGCATTCCCTCTGGCTGGAAGCGGCCGTCGCGTAGCACCAGGCAGTGGAATCCCTGTTCGGTCTCGCCTCCCGCCGGCACGACACAGGCCCGGAGGCTGACGTAGCGGTCCAGGCCGGAGATGGTCAGCTTGCGGCCCAGCAGCTTCTCCACCTGGAACAGGCCGGCCGGGTTGTCCATCGTCACCTCGATGTGAGCCGGCGTCTCCTCGCCGGCCCGGATGGCCACCTCCCGGATGGCCATGGCCGAGACGGCGTGGATATCCGCCTTGCCGCGGTCGAAGGCCACCTGGCCCCGGCCCTGGGTCATGTCCGCCCCATCGGCCACGGCCACGATGGCGCTCTCCAGCGTGACCGGTGCCGGGGTACAGTCGTGGCTTGCGATAGCCGAGAGGATAAAGCCGGTTAGCACCTGGCGTCGGGCGGGGTCGGTGTAGAGGTCTGGCAAATGGCGGGCTAACACTGGCTGCGCCAGCACCACGCTGTATACCTCGTGACTCTCCCGGGCCACCTGGTTGCCTACATCGTGCAGCAGGGCCGCTGCCAGGACGACGGCGAAGGCGTCCTCCAACATGCCGGCGTCGCTGGTCACCACGTCGGGTTGGATGCCGGCCTCTGCCAATAGATGGAGCAGCCGCAAAGCGTTGGCCGCCACCACCTGGGCGTGCATCTGGCCGTGGTCGTTGTAGCCCAGTTTCTCTACCGCCATATAGCCCGTCAGGTCCCACAGGGCCAGGGTCTGAGGGTCGGCCAGCAGGCGGGTGTAGAGGGTGGCTGCCCGGCTGTGATCCGCAGTCAGGTCGGCGATGGTCCGGTCGGCGGCGTGGGCCAGGCGGTGGTAGTCCCAGTCCAGGGACACACGTACCCCGTGACCCACGTGAGTACAGGGCCACCGAGCTACCTGTGACTCGCTCATTCATGCCCCTCAGTCGGCCAGGGCGTCGGTGGCCGGCATCACGGCCAGCACGTCGGCCCAGTAGTGGTGCCGGCCATCATTGCCGGCATTAGCGACAGCTTCCAACAGGGCGTCTGGGCTTAACTGCTGTGGGTCGTAAGCCGCGGCGGCAAGGCCCTGCTCCAAGAAGACGTCAGCCAGCAAGACACCGTCCAGGCTCAAGAGTCCGTTGCGCACCCGCAGCGCACACCGCGGGCAGCCCATGCCACCGACGGACAGGTAGGCAGCCATGGCTGTTGCCAACGCAGCCTCATCCAGGGGTTTGTCCAGGGGTTCGACATGACAGTTGTCGTTTTCCATGCGAGAATTCCTTATGGCTGCTTTAACATGAGATCCACTGCCTGATCGCGCAGGCGGGTACGGCGCTCCTGATATTCGGCCTCGTCAATGGACCCCGCTTCGTAGGCATTGTCCAACTCAGCAATGGATGCCAGGACGGCATCCAACTCCTCCGATCCTCCCGAATCACGGGCGGCGGGTACCGTGACGGTCTGCGGCTGGCGATCGCGCCACCACCAGATGGTGCCGGAGCCGATCATGGCCAGCGACAACGCCACACCGAGGACGAATATCATCAGCCGGCTGTCGCGGGCCGGCACTTCGGCGGCGGCCGGCGTGACAGATTCGCCGTCTGACTTGCCGGTCTCCGCAAGCTGAGGCTGACCGGCCATCACCACGTGCAGGGAGTCGCCCGGCTTGAGTGCGCCGGCGCGGTAGGTGTACATCTGGTGTACCCTGTCACGAATCAGCAGTTCCTCGCCGGCCTCCCACTCCGATCCATCCAGCGTGACGCCGACCTCCGGCAGGAAGACGGCAGTCTTGTCGGTGGGGTAGTCCACGGGGATGTGCAACTCGAAGCGGTCGGTGTTGGGATGGGGCAGGGCGTAGCTGACCATCAACGCCTGGGTGCTGTGGCCCGGAGCGACCGGGGCGGTGTCGGCGAAGCCGTCTTCCAGGAGGACGAAGCGCTCGCCCTTTTTATCCTGGTCGAAGGTTACGTCGGTGGCGTCGGGCGGCAGGTGGAAACGGAGGTTTCTTTGACCCCCGTCCACGACGGCGCGGTTGCCCAGGTTGGACAGGATGCACAGTTGTGTGACACGCACCGCGTCGGCCGTGAATTCGAGCAGAAGCTGCTGCTGCTCGACACGGACGTGCCGGGGGTCGGTGGTGGTGTCGTAGATGGATACGGGTATGTCGAGCCGGCTTTGACCTGGCTGGGGCTCGGCCCGATCGCTGAAGTAGGTGACGTCCTGGTACGTGACCATCACCCCGAAGGTGCGCCCCGGCGCGGTGGTGACGTTCTCGAAGCGGAAGTGGCCCTGCTCGTCGGCGGTGCCGTGGATCATGTCGGCCATGTGCATGCCGTCGTAGAGGTGCAGCATCAGCGGCAGATTCGGCGGCACCAATCCACCGGGGGTGGCGTTGGTGATTTGGCCCTGGATGGTGATGGCTGACCCTTCGCTGGGCTCAGGGCGCGCTCCAGGTTCCGGTGTTTGAGCTATTGTTATGTCAGGTATGAGGAGCAGGAGCACCAGGAGCGATGCGAACAAGATCGCGTGGCGACGATTCATCGTGCGGCCACCTCCTTTAGTAGGGGTCGGCCACAGGTGGCACAGAAGCGATCCTCCGGCTCGATCGGCCCGTCGCAGTCAGGGCAGGTTACCCCGAGCTCCGCGCCGCAATGGGCACAGAACCGAGTGTCGGCCTGTGCAGGCTGCCCACAGTCGGGGCAGACGGTCGCTCCGTCACCGTCGGGATGTGCTCCAGGCGCGGTAGGATGTTGGGCTCGCAGTACGCTGACCGCCGCTTCGATTTGCGCTTCCAGATCGGCCGCGTCGGTGGCGCCACGGTCTAACTCTTGCAGCATGGTCGCCGCCTGTGTCGCCAGATCATTGCGCAATGGCTGGTAATCGGCCTCGGTGACCACACCAGCCCGGTAGTCGAAGTCCAGGTCGCGGATGGCCGCCACCAGCGCCTCGTACTCGATATGCGGATCGGTGGTGAGTTTCGCCACCTGTCGTCTCGCGGGCCGCCACCATGGCTGGATCATGGCGGCACCGAGTGCCGCCAGCAACACAATTCCGACCAAAATGCTTCCAACAGACATGTGGTTTCCTTTCGGTTCTATCCTCTTCGTACGTCTTCTTCCAGTCGCGTCAAGTACTCGGTTGGGATCGAGAGACTCTCTTGGCCGTTCAGGGCCGGCGTTACCGGGGCGAGATCACTCCGCCGGCTTCTCAGCAGACGCCAGAAGAGCCACCCGCCGGCCAGCAGGCCGAGGGGCGGGATCAGCCACACCAGGAGCGTTGGGCCACGACGCGGGGGCGCGGCCAGCACCCGCGTCCCAAATTGCGCCACGAAGTAGTCGATGATGGCCTCCTCGCTCTCGCCGGCGGCCAGCTTGTCCCGGATCAGCGCCCGCCAGTCCTCACATGCCTTGGTCTCGCACACATCCAACGGTGTGCTGGGACAGACCGGGCAGTACAACTGCTTGGCAATCCGATTAACCTCATCGGCTGTCGGCTCATTGGCTGCCGGCTCCTGGGCAGCGACCGTGGTCACTAATACTACGCTGAAAAGCAGTGCAAGGAATAAGGGGATAAAGGCAAAAAGGGAAAAAGGGGTAAGGGAAAAAGGGAAAAAGGAATAAGGGGATAAAGGGGTTCGTCCCTTCAACTGCATCCCCGGTTGGGGCAAGCCCGCCGACCAGGGGGTCCCCCTTTTCCCTTTTCGACTCTTCCCCTTTTCGACTTCTTTCCCTTTCCCCTTTTCCACTTTTCCACTTTGTCTCATACTCTTGACCTCCGCTCAACTATGCCGCACTGGGCACGGACTTTCGCTGGGGGATAAGCCTCCACCGTCGCTGGGTCTCCGCTTCGGGCCAGGCGGCTATCAGGGTGCCGGCGATGAACGTCACCCCGCCCAGCCACAGCCACATGACCAGCGGGTTCAGGAAGACTTTGAACGTGGCGCGACCCTGTCCTGAGCTCGTCGAAGGGTCGTTCTCCCAGGCTAGCAGCAGAGTATACACGTCGCCCTGGGGCCGGCTCCACACTGCCGGAATGGTCATGGGCTGCTTGGTGGATAGGAAGAAGTCGCGGTGCGGCTCCAGCGTCCGCACACGTCGGCCGTCCTGGTAGACCGACAGGGTGGCCTGCGTCACCTGCCGATCGCCACCTTCCAGGGCATACTGGCGTAGATTATCAAAACGCAACGTGTAGGTGCCGATGGTGAGTTCCTCGCCCTGTCTCAGGTTGACCTGTGTTTCCTGCTGGTACATGTAGGTGCCGACCACGCCCAGCACCATCATCAGCACGCCCAGGTGAATCACATAGCCGCCGTAGCGCCGGCGGTGGCGGGACATGAGCCGTACCAGAGCCACCGGCAGCGTCTCACCGTGAGCCTTCCGGCGTGCCCGGGTACCCTTCCAGAACTCCAGGAGCGTGATCAGGCCCACGAAGGTCACCAGCCAGAAGCCGAGCAGGGCCAGCCCGTGGCGATAGCCTAGCATCACCAGGATAACTAGAATGACAACACTGCCGATGAAGGGCAACGTCAGCTTGTCCATCAATTGTTTCACGGGCTGCCGGCGCCAAGCCATGAGCGGAGCCAGGCCCATCAGCAGCACCAGACCAGCAAACATAGGTCCTGTGACTTGATTGTAGTACGGCGGTCCCACAGTGATCTTCTGTCCGGTGATCAACTCCGAAATCATGGGCGAAATCGTGCCCCAGAAGACAGCAAAGGTGATACCCAGGAAGAGGAGGTTGTTGAGCAGGAAGGCCGACTCGCGGGAAAACAGACTATCCAACTGGGTTTCGCTCTTCAGGGTGTCCAGCCGGCGGGTGAGGAGGACCAGTGAAGCCAGGAAGCTGATGGAGATGAAGCCAAAGAAGGCCGGCCCGATGCCCGACTGAGCGAAGGAATGGACCGATGAAATCACGCCGCTGCGGGTGATGAAGGTGCCGAAGATGACCAGGCTGTAGGTCAGGATAATCAGCACCATGGTCCACACTTTGAGCATCCCGCGCTTCTCCTGGATCATCACCGAGTGCAAGAAGGCGGTCCCGGCCAGCCATGGCAGGAGCGCCGCGTTTTCCACCGGGTCCCAGCCCCAGAAGCCGCCCCAGCCCAGGACGTCGTAGGCCCAGCGCCCCCCGAGCAAGAGCCCCAGGGACAGAAACAGCCAGGCCACCAGCGTCCAGCGCCGGGTGATGCGGATCCAGCGGTCGTCGGTGGCGCGACCGGTGATGAGGGCGGCCATGGCGAAAGCGTAGGGGATGACAAAGCCGACAAACCCCAGGTACAACGTTGGTGGGTGGCCGATCATCCCGGGGTGGCGCAGCAGCGGGTTGAGCCCCTGGCCGTCTCGGGGGACGAAAGGCAGGAAGCCGGCCGGCTGCCACACTTGCTCTACGAACTGATTCGACACGGGATTGTGCCAGATGCGATCAAAGGGATTGGCGATGAAAAGCGCCAGAACCTGGAAGAAGAGGAGCGTCAGCATGGTGACGACGATCACCCAGCCCATGAAATGCCGCGCACCGGGGGCCGGGTTGTGGGAGCCGGCCACATCGTCCGAATCCCACTTGCGGGCGATGGCCGTGGCTGCGAACACGGACATGAGCCACGTCCAGAAGAGGATGGAGCCGGCCTGGCCGCCCCACAGCGCCGTCGCCTTCAGGAAAGGCGACATGGAGCGCGATGAGACGTCGTAGACGTAGCGCACGTGGAAGTTGCCGGTGATCAGATTGTAGACCACGGTCACACAGGCGATGGTCAGCAGTGGTGCGGTAGCGATGGCGGCGTTGCGCGCGCTCTCCAGCCAGCGTTCTTTCTGTGCTTCGATATCCCCCTTCGACGGGCCCTTCGTCGAGCTCAGGACGCCGCGCAGGGCGGCGCCGGCGGCGAAGGCAGCCGCCAGGGCCGAAAGGGCTAGCGCGATGAATCCGATGTCGTTGATCATGTACGTCTCCTGCGGTCGTTTATGGTTCTGCCAACAGTTCCTCGATCTTCCTGTCAAGCTGCGGCGGCTTGAGGGGGCCGATATGCACACCTCGCAACTGCCCGCGCTTATTCACAAAGAAGGTCTCCGGCACGCCCCGGATGCGGTACGCCTGAGCGATGCGAGTGCCAATGTCGGGGCCGTTGGGGTAGGTGATGTCGAACTCGGCCATGTAGGCCAGGGCCTCCTTTTCAGTGTCGGCGTAATCGACGCCGATGAACACCACCCCCTGATCCCGGTACTTGCGCCAGGTGCGCTCCAGGTAGGCCGCCTCCTCCCGGCAGGGTGGGCACCACGAGGCCCAGAAGTTAATCACTACCACCTGGCCGCGCAGCTCGTTCAAAGCAACTGTTTCACCCTGAAAGGTGACCAGGCTGAAATCGGGCGCCTGGCCGGCCGCCACCGGGCCGGTGGCGGCCTGGACAATCCCCCAGCCCATCAGCGCCAGCAGGCCCAAGACCAGGGCGTACGCCACCAGGCGGCCCCAACCAGCTCGGAAAATGGAAAAGGGAAAATGGAAGGGGGAGGGTCCTCCGTCTTCCGTCCCTTCGGCTGCGCTCAGAGCCTGCCCTGAGCCTGCCGAAGGGACAGGCTTCCGTTCTCCATTTTCCATTTTCCATTCTCCGTTTTCCGTTGTCGTCGTGTCACTCATCAGCTTTCTCCTGATGAATTACTGATCACTGACTTGCACCTTGATCGAGACCTCCGCCTTGGGGTGGGTGCGGTCGTTGTTCTCCAGGATCACGCCGCGACGCACCGTCTCCCCCCGCACATCGTGGTAATCGGCATCGAAGTGGACTGTCAGGAGTGCCAGCTTGCCCGGCGGGATGACGCGGGCGGTCAGGTCGGCGGTGGTGCACCCGCAGGTGGTGTACACCCGGCTGATGGTCAGCGGGGCCTGGCCAATATTGCGGACTACGAAGGTGGCCTCCGGTTCCGCCTCGGCAGGCACGACCCCCAGGTCGTGAAAGTCCACCGGAATCTCAATCTTCGGCTGGGGGCTGTCCTTGGGCAGGAAGGGGGGCTGTTGGGCCGGCGGCCCCATCTCGTGAATGCCGTGCACCGGCTGATCGTACACGACGTCGGCCGGGTCGTACCCTGCCTGAGCCGTGACGCCGGCAGTGCCACCCCAGTACCACAGGTTCACAATGGCCAGCAGCACCAACCCGCTCCCGATGAGCAGGTATGGTCCCCAGGCGTATTTCGAGCCTTCTGATACCTTGATCATGTTAGTGGTATGTCTCCTCTTGCGTTTCGCAAGTTGACAAGGGAATAAGGGAAAAAGGGGTAGGAAAACAAGGTAAAAGGGAAAAAGGAAGAAAGGCGTCCTTCCCCATCACTGCATGTGGGATCGGCCTGGGGCCTGAAAGTCTCCTTTGTCCCCTTTTTCTCTTTTCCACATTTTTCCCTTCTCTCCCTTTTTCCCTTTATTCCTTTCAGCTTGTCACCCCTGCTCAATGATGGTGATGGTGGTGCCCGTGCCCCTCGCCTTCCTCTTTAGCCTCGAGGTACTTCTCGGGGTCCTTCTCGAAAGCGACCTTGCAGCCCGGAGCGCAGAAGTAGTATGTCTGCCCCTGGTACTCGGTTGTGGCAGCCGCCTTCTCCTCATCGACTTCCATCTTACAAACTGGGTCTATAGCCATGTGGTATCACCTCCTTTCTTACTGGACTACCATCCCCGACATGTTGATCTCGATCCACGGCGCAGCCGGATCGTTGGAGTTGATCAGGACCTGGTGGGCGATGTTTGTCGAGCCATGGTTTAGCATCACCTGGGGATCGTGAGTCACCCGCAGTACCGTCTCACCGCCGGGTGGTATTGTCTTCTCGTCCACCGCTGCCACGGTGCAACTACACGTCGTCTGCACATCGGCGATGACCAGGTCTTTCACGCCTGCGTTGCGGAGGGGCACCTCTTTGGTAACCTTTCCCTCCTCCACCGTCACCTCACCGAATTCCAGCACGTAGTTGGTCTTGGCCAGGTCCGGCAAGGCCAGGCGGGGATTGTCCCCGATGGGCACATTGCTCCCCGCCGGCGGTCCGGCGGGTGCCGTCGCCGGCTGGTTCGAGGCCTGTCCCTGCCCGGGGATTGCGGCCTGAGGTTGTGCCGGGACGATCTGTTGTGGCTGTACCGGCTGGGCGACGTAGGGTTGGCCGGGGGAATATGCCGGCTGCACCACCGCCGGGCCGGCAGTTCGATTGCTCCCCAGCCGCATTCCGACCACGAAGACCACGACGAGCGCCGTCACGCCGAGGACCGTTCCGATGAGCCCATAGAAAACCCCGGTTGTCATGCGGATAACGACGGTCCTCTCGTTCGCGTTGGAAGATCTGGATTGTCCCATATTGCTCTCCTATTGATAGAATATACTTCCACTCTACTTTTGCACGTTGGCCTGTATGTTGACCATCGCCTGCCCCTCCTCCCACTCCGGGTCGTTGGTCTCCAGAATGACACTGCGTCGCACCTCGCCTTCTACGTCGTGGAAGGCCGGATCGTATATCACCTTCAAGGTCGCTTGCTTGCCGGGTGGGATCACCCGTGAGGATAGCTCGGCGGTGGTGCAACTGCAGGTCGTGTACACCCGCGAGATGGTCAGCGTCCCTTTCCCCTCGTTGCGAACGGGAAACGTGTAGTCCACTTTGTCTGTTGCCGGGATGGTGCCGAAGTCGTGGAACTGCTCGGGCAGTACCAGCTTGGGCGGACCCTCGGGCGGGATGGGGGCGGTGGGCACCGTAGAGGGACCCATTTCGTGCACACCGACGACGGTGTCGCCCGTAACTACATCCCCCTGGATGGTCAATTGATTGACGGTGGGCAGCGGCGCCCCCTGAGCTCGCTGACGGGCTAGAAACAGGATGCCGATCCCCACCGTCAGGAAGGCAGCGCCGATGCCGATGACCCAGAAACCGGGCCGGCTGGTCAGGCCCGGCCCCCGAGACATTCGCCGATCGCTGCGTCGTCGCTCGGATGCACGTCGTTTCTTCGCCATAGTGACTCCTCGTTGTCAGTTCTTTTGATAACCTGGTCGGATGTCCACCTTGCGCAGACGGTTGGCGTTGGTGACCACCGTGGTCGAGCTGGTAGCCATGGCAATCTCCGCCAGCACCGGGTGCATCCAGCCGATAATGGCCAGTGGGATCATGGCCACGTTGTAGAAGAAGGCCCAGAACAGATTCTGCTTGATTTTGCGGAAGGTGGCCCGGCTGAGCTTGATGGCACTCACCACACCGGAGATGTCGCCCCGCACCAGTGTCACGTCCGAGGCCTCGATGGCGATGTCGGTGCCTGTGCCGATGGCGATGCCCACGTTAGCCTGGGTCAGGGCCGGCGCGTCGTTGATGCCGTCGCCCACCATGGCTACCAGCCCCACCTGCTCCTGCAGCCGCTGGATTTCCACCACCTTGCCGTCCGGCAGCACTTCGGCCAGCACCCGATTGATCCCGACCTTGCGGGCGATAGCCTCGGCGGTACGCTGGTTGTCGCCGGTGATGATGGCCGTCTCCACGCCCATCTCTTGCAGCTCGCGGATGGCGGCGACGGAGTCCTCTTTCAGAGTATCCGCCACGGCGACCACGCCGGCCAGCTCTCCATCGACAGCCACCAGCATAGCGGTCTTGGCCTCGTGTTCCAGCCGGCGCATGTCTTCCTCCAGCGGCGCAGGATCAATGTCGTGCTCCCGCATCAGTCGCCGGCTGCCCACCAGGACTCGCCGGCCATCCACCAACGCCTGCACACCCTTGCCCCGGATCGCCTGGAAATCCCTCGGTTCGCCCAAAGCGAGGCCTTCGGCCTCGGCGCATTCGACGACGGCACGTCCCAGGGGGTGCTCTGAGCCGCGCTCAGCGCTGGCGGCCCAGTAGAGCATTTCGGATTTCGGATTTCGGATTTCGGATTGACCGGCCAGGGCTGTGTCCGTACCTCCTATTCCACCGTCTTCGGAGAGATTCACGGACGGCTCGCGAAATTCGGATTGTAGGGCAAATTCAAAATCCGAAATTCGCAATCCGAAATCCGAAATCACAACATCGGTGACTGCGGGCCGGCCCTTGGTGAGTGTGCCCGTCTTATCGAAGACCACCGTGTGCACGTCCTTCAATGTCTGAATGGCCTCGCCGGAGCGGATCAGGATGCCGTTCTCGGCACCCATGCCGCTGCTCACCATCAGGGCCGTGGGCGTGGCCAGGCCCAGGGCGCAGGGGCAGGCGATGACCAGCACCGCCACCGTAGACACGATGGCCAGCGTGATGATCCCCAGGTTAGCGTCCACCCACGGCAGGAAGGTGCCGGCCTGGACCAGCGCTCGCATCGTGTCGGGGAAGAGCAGCCACGCGATGAAGGCCAGCACCGCGATGCCGATGACCACCGGCACGAAGACCCCCGTCACCCGGTCGGCGAACTCCTGGATGGGGACCTTGGATCCCTGGCACTCGTCCACCAGTTTGATCACCTGCGCCAGGAAGGTGTCTTTACCCACCCGAGTGGCCTCGACTTTGAGCAAGCCTTCCTGGTTCACCGTGGCCCCGATGACTTCGTCCCCCGGTCGCTTGTTAATCGGCATGGATTCGCCGGTGGCCATGGACTCATCCACGGCGCTCTCACCCTCAATGATGACGCCATCGGTGGGGACCTTCTCCCCGGGGCGGACTACCATGATGTCGCCGACGGCCACGTTCTCGATGGGCACTTCGACCTCGCGGCCATCCACGAGTATCCGCGCTGTCTTGGCGCCCAGTTCGAGCAGCTTGCGGATCGCCTGGGAGGCTCGCCCCTTGGCGGTCTCCTCCACGTAGCGACCGGTGAGGTGGAAGGCCATGATCATGGCCGCGACGCCGGCGTAGTTGGCCACCGGATAGAAGAATGTTGCCGGCCCGGTGAGCAGTGATACGCCGGTGCCCAGGGCGATGAGGGTGTCCATGTTGGCGTAGCCGTGGCGCACAGCGGCCCATGCGCCGGAGTAGGTTTTGCGGCCCACCCAGAAGAGCACAGGTAGGGCCAGCAGGATCATCCCCAGATCGTAGATGGTCTGGTTGGGCCAGACGATGCCGAAGAACATCTCGGCGAACATCCACACAGTGATAGGTAGGGTGAAGGCCCAGGCCACCCGCATGCGGAAGCGAGCGGCGCGCATCTTCAGCTCAGCCTCGTCTACCTCTTCGCCCTCGACGCTAGTCTCTTCGGGGGTTTCCAGTACCTCATAGCCGGCGTCGGCCACCGCCTGGCGGAAGTCGGCGATGCCAGCCACACCGGGAACGAAGGTGACAGTGGCTTTCTCGGTGGCCAGGTTCACGCCGGCGCTGATCACGCCATCCACTTTGTTGAGGGCGCGCTCCACGTGATTCACGCAGGAGGCGCAGGTCATGCCGCCGATGGGCAATGTGATGGTCTCGGTGGGGACATCGTAGCCGGCATCATGCACGGCGTCTACCAGATCGGCGACAGTAGATCGCTTGGGGTCGAAGGTGACGCTTGCGCGTTCGGTGGCCAGGTTGACGTTGGCCTGTTCCACGCCGGCGACCTTGTTGAGAGCACGTTCCACGTGCCCCACGCAGGAGGCACATGTCATGCCCTCCACCGGCAAGGTTAACTGTCTTGCACTCATGATTTCATCCTCCCGAACTAAGTCGCGGAAACTTTGAAGATCTCCAGAAGCTCGTCCAACAGCACCGTCGCGGCTCCCGATTCGCAGTCACGAAGCTGAAACAGGCATTCCTCAAGCTCGTGGAGCAAGAGGGCACGCTCAAACTGGACCATAACGGCCTGGGCGGCCGCGCTCTCGCGCAGAATCTCACAACAGGGTGCATCCTCCGTCACCAGGCGTTGGAGGTGCCGAACGCGGTCCTCGGCCTGTTCCAGGTTCTTCAGGGTCTGCTGTTGAAGGTCCCCCGACGCCACACCAGATTGGGATACCTCGTACCGGCTGTTCACATTCATGATCACTGCGCATCCAACAGAGACAGAGATGCCTCCACCAGGGCCTGGACCAGAGTATCTTCCTGGGCAGCCATCTCGGCCGCGGTCTCGCAACGGGGTTCCAGCCGCAACAGCCCGATGTACGCTTCACCATCCCGTCCGTGGATGGCGATGGAGTGGGGGGCGAAGTCCATGGAACCTGATTCCCGTGTCGGTCGGTAGACCAGCAAGATCGTGTAGCGGCAAGTGCAGCGCTCGGTACCGTGGTGTGGGCAACTGCAGGCCGGGTCGTCGGGATCCAGCGTGCCGGCCAGGTCGAAGCTGCGGACCACGTGGAACCCGCGCTGACCCAAGGCTGTGGTGACCAGCGTGACCGCATCCTCGAATGACGCCGGCATCTTCACGGTATAGCGTCGCATCCCCACACCATCCTTCTGTCTCACTCGTCGAAGCCGATCACTTCGACCAGGCCCGCCCTGAGCTCTGTCGAGGCATCGTCCTGAGGCCTCTCCCGAGGCACCTCCCGAGCCTGTCGAGGGGCTCGTCGAGGGGGGCTCGGTACAAGCACCAAGTATCGTCATCAGAAGACAGTATAGGAGATTCGCGCGGGGAATAACAGGGCCATTTGGCGGGTTCCGAACCCCGCCAAATGGCCTATTCGAGCATATCAGAAGCCTCTAACCTCAGTTCGCCGGCATCTGGTAGACCTGAATCTGCGCCGTGGACAGTTGCTGGTCGATCCATTGTTGATAGGCTTTCTCGCGTTCCTGCTCCTCTGCGCTTGGAGCCACATATTGCCGGAGATACAGGTTCGCCACCAATGCATTGCCCAGCCATTCCTGCAATACCTCCTGGGTGGTGCCGGCCTGGGCCAGTCGAGCATCGAGATCGGCGGGTGTGAGCTCGTACTTGCGCAGCCAGGCCAGCCACTCGGCCTGCACCATATCCTGGGAGACGGTGATGCCGGCACTGCGCGCTGCCTGCAGGATCAGAGTGTTGCGAATAGCCTGATTGAGCATCTCGCTGCGGGCCTGCTGCCGTTGTTGGGGGGTAAGCGTCATCGGCTGTCCCCTCTCCAGGGAAGCCATCACCACGTTGACAGCCACCAGATCATCCAGTTGCTGTGTTGTGATGGGCTCGCCATTAACCACCGCCACGGCCGGCACGGCGGCCGGCGCAGGAGCTAATGGTCCAACGCCGCCCACTTCGCCGGCCAGCCACAGGCCGGCGGCGGCCAGCACCACGCATCCCGCGATGAGAGCGATGACGCTCAGCAACAGTCCGGGCGAGAGATTGGTATTGGTTTCCACAGCATCTCCTTCTTCAGCCAACACCCCCCCCTCAGCAAGACCACCGTCTGGGAGGAAATCGCCGGTTACTGGCGTTGCACCAGAGACACCCCGGGACTCGGGGGCGTTGTCAGGATTACGTTGGGTTTCGAGCCACATGACGGGCCTACTGGTTCAAGACGTTGGCACGGAGGGTGAATTCCACCACTGGCGCGGCCGGGTCGTTGGTTTCGATCATAACCTGACGGGTGATCTGCTGGCCGGCATCGTTGTGGTAGGTGGGGTCGTAGGTCACCCGCAGGTCGGTGGTCCCACCAGGCGGGACGGTATCGTCGCCGGTGTTGGCTGCGGTGCATCCACAGGACGCACGCACCGATTTGATGATCAACGGCTGCGTGCCTTTGTTTTGTACAGTTACCGTGGTTTCCTGAATCTCGTCCGGCGGCACGTCGCCGAAGTCGTAAACATAGTTGGTTTTGGCCAGATCGGGCAGGGCCAGGCGTGGGTTGTCGCCAATGGGTACCTCGTCGCCAGCCGGGAATCGGGCCTGGCGCACCGCCGGCTGGTCGAAGGGGGGCTGCTGGCCAGGGGCCACCGGTTGCACCTGAATGCCGGGTTGGACGGGAATGCCAGGTTGCTGGAAAGCGGCCGGCTGCTGGGAGGTGGCGCGTGCCGTGGCTGTTGGTCCCCGCCGGCCCAGTTGCAGGCCCACGAAGAAGATCAGGGCGACTGCCAGAAGAAACGCAAACACGCCCAGACAGCCATAGAAAAGGCGTTTGTCCAGGCGGATGTCTACTCCGCCGGCACTGGATTGGGTTTGAGTGCTCATGCTCATTCCTCCTTGCGAAAGCTGGAATCATCTTACGAGGTGTAAGACTTTGGGTCAGAAAAAGTACTACTACCAATCGTAGTAGTTATGCTGGTGTCTATAACGTGGATATGGGGGCAAGAGATACGGGTGCAGGAGCATAATTGAGCAAGTCGGGTGCTCAACATCCCCCCAGGGGGCACTTGACAAGCCTTCATGAACATGGTATACTACCAAATGCATAATGCCCCAGGTGGGCATAGGCATGTAAGGACAAGAAGAGTCCAGATCCAAGGAGGTCACAGTTTTTATGGCAGAACAGCAGAAGGTTTCTCTACGCATCACCGGCATGACCTGCGATAGCTGCGCCGGGCATGTGGAGAGGGCCCTGGCTGGCGTGTCCGGCGTCAGTGACGTTCACGTGCCGGGCTGGGAGTCGGACCAGGCGGAGCTCACCGCCGGCGCTGACGTCCCGTCGGAGGCGTTAGTCGAGGCGGTGAAACAGGCCGGCTATGGCGCGGCGGTCGAGGCCCGGCGGGTGCTACAGCCCTTCGACAGGGCTCAGGCGCCGTCCCGAGCCCGTCGAGGGGACAAGCCGGACGGGAATGGCCGGCGCGCCAGTGGTGACGGACAGTACGATCTGATGATCATCGGCGCCGGCTCGGCCGGCTTCGGGGCGGCCATCAAGGCGGCCGAACTGGGCTACCAGGTGGCCCTGGTAGAGGCCGGCACCATCGGCGGCACCTGTGTCAACGTCGGCTGTGTGCCCAGCAAAACCCTGATTCGGGCGACCGAAAAGTACTTCGAGGCGTCGGGCAGCCGTTTTCGGGGCGTGAACACCACGCCCGGCCAGCTCTACTGGTCCCAGGTGATCAGCCACAAGGATGAGTTGGTTGAAGAGTTGCGCCAGGCCAAGTACTGGGACGTGCTGGAGGCTTACCCCAGCGTGAGTTACATCCGGGGCCGGGCGCGGCTGGCCGGCGGCAACACGGTCGAGATCAACGGGGAGGTCTACCGGCCCGGCAAGATCGTGATCACCACGGGAGCAAGCCCCTGGGCGCCGCCCATTCCGGGGCTGAAGGAGGCCGGCTACCTGACCAGCACCACGGCCATGGAGCTGCGCCACGTGCCGCGCTCGATGATTGTGCTGGGGGCCAACGCCGTCGGGTTGGAGCAGGCACAGGTCTATGCGCGGGCCGGAAGCCACGTGACGGTGATCGAGCTGCTGGAGCGCATCGTGCCCTTCGAGGACGAGGCGATCAGCGAGGCGTTGGCCGGCTATCTGCGAGACGA
>CAZHMV010000026.1:38763-49020 GCA_964532665.1 uncultured Anaerolineales bacterium | reverse complement strand
CTCCTTCGAGATATTCGCCCGGCCGGCTATCCTGACCATGCTGGGCAAGCAGAGCTTCAGCCGGCCGGTGATCGACGCCGTGCTGGTGGACGAGATCAAACGCAAGGACAATCGCCGGCATCACCTGCGGGTGACGCTGGAGGAGCGCGACGGCACCGCCTACGCCCGCCTGACCGGCGACCAGGGATCAGGCATCCTGCTCTCTATGGTCAAGGCCGACGGCCTGGCCGTCATCCCCGAGGACGTGGATCACCTGCCGGCAGGGTCGCCGGTGAAGGTGATGCGGCTGTTCTGGTAGGCAAGCGGCCAGATTTGGGCCAACAGTCGGGACGAAGGTGGGGCCATCTTCACCTTCACGCTGCCGGGGTGCGGGGCTGGGCTGTATTCACCCCCAACCACCAGTCTTCGGAATAGGGGTCTAATCGTTTTCCGGCATCCGTTTCAGCACCCATCCCAGAAAAGCCATGAGCGCTAGAATGCCACCGAGAGCCAGAATCATTGGAATCACCAGCGGGGCAGCCAGATCGGGTTGGCCGAAGAACCGCACCGTCGCCGAGGGTGGGGACGTTTCCTCACCCTGGGCGAACACTGGCATGGTCGCCATGAGCCAGGTGCCGGCCATGATCGCCAGCGCTGCCAGTAACAATCCTCGCCTGGGATGCGGATGACTCGAATGAAACATGGGGGACTCTCCTTCCACGATTGTCTTGTCGCGTCGTGCACTACATGGAGAACTCGAATGTTCACAACTTCCTAACAGACCTAAAGGTTTCGGAAACCTTTAGGGTCTAACAGCCTCGTATCACGGGCAACTCCATCCGTTCAGGCTCCCGGCTCCAGCCGCATCTCCCATATCTCCCGCATGTCCGGCCGGACCTCATCGGGCCACGGCTTCACGTACGGAACGTGAGCAAAGCCGGCTAGCCCGCGAAGGAAGTGATACACCGCGAAAAGCTCCAGGCCAAACGGCAGATAGCCACCATAGCCCAGGAGCGGCATCTCAAAGATGTGCAGAAAATCGACGAACGGTATGTGGTAGGTCCATTTGGGCCAGGCGTAGAAGTTCCACATTTCCCAGAAGAAGCCACACACCAGCGCGCCGGCCCCCAGCGTGATCACCGGCCGCCAGTCGCCGTGTGACACCCAGCCGGTGATGGATGGCCAGCCCAGCGCGTAGTTAATTGGGTCCAGGACGAAGAAGAGACACATCCAGGCGAAGGGAAAAGCATAACGCGGCCAAAGTACCATCGCGACAAGCCCAAGCAGTCCGAAGACGACAGCCCCCAGGAGCACCAGGCGCGTGGCCGGCACAGCCCGGCGCTCTTTGAAGCGTTCCACATATTCGGAACTTGCCAACAATTCGGCCGTTTCGAACACCGCCGGTATCACCGTCGAGAACGAAATCGAAGCCTGGGCAAAATACCGGATCGGCCCATAGTGTTCGGCCCCCAGGTAGACCCAGTTGCGTACGAAATGGTTGAAGAATTCGAATAGCCACCAGACCGGCGCGGAGGCCAAAAACAGGCCGGCAAAGGCCGACCGGTTACGGCTCAGCAGGGAGCTGCCACGCCGCATCAGCACCAGGCCATCAACTGCCAGGATGTAACCAAGCCACAAAGGGAAAAACGAGACTTCGGCCAGCGGCTGGATTTGCAGCCACGAAGCTGGCCACACGACAGCGATCAATATCAGACCAGCCCAGCCATGGACGGGGAACCGCTGCTCACGCATCACGCTGCCACCGGCTCCAACTCGTCCAGCTTCAGCGAGATGGCCTGTGACACGCCCTCATCGCCCATGGAAATGCCGTAAATCGTGTTCGCGGCCTGGATGGTGCCCCGGTTGTGAGTGATGATGATAAACTGCGTCTTTTCGGACAGGTCTTCCAGTGCCGAGCGAAAACGCCCAACGTTGGCCTCGTCCAGCATGGCGTCTACCTCGTCGAGAACGCAGAAGGGAGTTGGACTCGCCTCCAAGAGGGCGAACAGGAGTGCCACAGCGGTCAGTGATCGCTCCCCGCCGGAGAGCAGCGCCAGGCTCTGGGAGCGTTTACCGGGCGGGCGGGCGACAATCTCGAGGCCGGGCTCGTTCCGTCCCAGGCCGCGTCCCGCGCGTTGCCCTGAGATCGTGGAAGTGTCCTCCTGAGACTCTCGGGCCGAGCCCGTCGGCAGGCTCAGAACAGGCTCCCCAGCCGACGACTGTCGAAGGGAGCCTGCCGACGGGGCGCTTTCTTCATCCTGGACTAGAAATATGTGCGCCTCGCCACCGCCGAAGAGTTGTTTGAAATACTTTTCAAACGACTTAGAGACCGTCTCAAACGTGGCAGCGAACCGCTCGTTCATAACTTCCGTCAGTTCGGCGGCCACGGCACGCAGATCGGCGGCTGCCTCTTCCAGGTCTGTGGCCTGCGAGGTCAGGAAGTCGTGGCGCGCCTTCGTCTCTTCGTACTCAGCAATAATCTCCGGGCTGGCCGAGCCCAGTTCACGCATTTGCCGGCGCAGTTGCTTCACTTGGCGTTCCAGGCCCTCCGGAATTTCGGTCACAGCCGGCAGCACTTCGGCCCCACCCTCACCTTCCAGGGCCAGTGTCAGTTGCTGGGGCAGTTCCTCCCCAAGCGCCGCCAGTTCCAGATCGTCGGCGATCTTGTCGCGCAGCGCGATCAGCCGATCCTCATGCCGTTGAACGTCCAGGCGCGCCTGGGAGGCAGTAGCTTCGGCCTGACGCAGGAGGTCGCGGGCACGAGCCGCCTCCCGTTCCAGGTCACGGCCTTCACGACGCATGACCCTCAGCGACTCCTCCGCCGGCCCGATCTCGGCCTCCAGGGCGTTGAGTTCTTCCGCGAGCCGCCTCTCATCGCCGGCAAGGGTCTCAACACGCGCCCGCAACTCCCTGGTTTCGGCCAGCAGGGCATCGGTCTGGCGCTGCTTGCCCTCAATCTGCCGGTCGATGCCGGCCAGCATAGCGCGCAGGTCCTCTCGCCGGGCCTGCTGGTTCTGCCGATCCCGCTGTGTCAGAGCCAACTGCTTCTCAGCCTCGGCCAGATCGCCCCGGAGGGCCTCTGTTTCCAATTCCTCCAGTCGTGCCTGAAGGGTCTCGGCCCGGCCCCGCACGTTAGCGTAGCGGCTCTCCGTCCCATTCAGTCGCCCCTGCAATTCCCCGATCTGCTGCTGAATGGCCTGGAGTTCCTCGTTGCGCCGGTCCACCACACCGCGTCGCCAATCGCGCTCCCGCTCCAGGGCCTCGATGTCCCGCTGAGCCTGCCTGGCAGCGGCCTGAGCCTCGGCGTGAGCGGCCTGTGTCCGCCGCAGGCCGGCATCGATGTCCGCCCGCCGGTGTGCCAGCTCTTCGACGGACGCCTGCGCCTCCGCCAGTTCCCCATCAAGCCGTCGCGCCTCGGCTTCTGCGGCCCGGATCTGGGCCGGCAACTCACGCCACAGACGCTCCTGCCGCAGAACGAAGGTATGGGCAGAGCCGCCAGTGATGTGGCCGGAGGTGTGCACCACCGTCCCGTCGAGAGTGACGAAGATTGAGGAACTCAAGGGAACATCAGGGGAACTCAGGGGAACTTTGTGGACCGTCTCGAGCCTCTCTACAATGATCGTTTGGCCCAACAGGAGCCGGATCAGCGGCTTGAAGCGCGCTTCACATTCCACCAGCTCTGACGCAACACCAACGATTCCCGGCCCCTCTGCTCCCCAGCTCGCTGGCTCTTGCGCTCCCTGGCTCCCGCGCTCGCCAGCTCCCCGGCTCACGAGGAGCGTGGCGCGGCCGGCCTGGTTGGCCTGGAGCCACTCGATGGCCCGCTGAGCGTCGGCCCAGGTTTCGACGACGATGGCGTGGAGGTTCGGACCGAGGGCAGCTTCGATGGCCGTCTCAAACTCGGGCGGCACGCGGATGAGCGAGGCCAGGCTGCCGATGATGCCACCGATCTCCTCGCGGCCGCTGAGGAGGGCGTGAGACCCGGCTGTAGCGTCGGCGCCGGCAGAGCGTGTCTCGGCCAGGGCTTCACGGCGCGCCTGGAGCCGCTCCAGGTGCCGGCGGGCATCGTCCGCCCTGGCCCGCAGCTCGTCGCACCGGGTCGTGGCGGCCTCGAGCACCCGCTGACTATCTTCGTAGTCACGTGTGAGTTGCCGCAGTTCCTGTTCCTGCGTTTCGACTTGCCGGCGGGCGTCCTCCAGCACAGCCCGACGATTTTCAATCTGGGCGACAAGGTCTGTCACTGCGTCTTGTTGAGCCGCTCGCTCTCGTGTGAGTTCTTCCTGGCGATCCGTCAGCGCGGTCAGCCGGTTGCGGAGGTCAGCCAGAGTGGAGGCCAGCTCGAAGGCTTTCTGGCGCGCACCTTCCAGGGCGAACTGATACTCCGCCTTGCGTCGCTGAGCACCGGCCTGTTCGTGCTGAATCGACTCTAACTGTGCTGTCAACTGGTCGCATTGTTCGCTCAACCGGGTCAGTGCCGTTTCGGCCTCCATCAGTTGGCGTTGCTGTTCGTCCCGCTGTGCCTGGAGATCGGCGACTTCCTGGGCCAGCTCCTGTTGCCGGCGCTGTAGCAGTGTCAGGCGCTCCTGGCGCACGGCCAGATCGCGGCGGACCGCTTCGTAGCGCCTTCGCAACCCCGCGCGCTGCTCGCGCAGGTCGCGCAGGGCATCGGCCTGGGCGTCTTCGCGGTCGCGCCGGCTCTCGATTTGCTGTTCAAGCGCGGCCAGTTCTTGCCGGCGCTGGTCGAGGGTCTGCCGGGCCGCTGTTGCTCTGGCGCGTGCATCACGCAGTGCCTGCTGGCCGACGTGCCACTGGTAGCCGTACCATGTTTTCAGTGCCCTTGCCAGTTCCCGGGCAATCTGAGCGCCCCGACGGGCCCGTTCAGCCTGTTTTTCCAGACGCCGGAGGCGCGGTGCGATTTCGGCGGCGATGTCGCGGACGCGGGTCAGGTTGTCGTGAGTCTCATCCAGTTGGGCGAGGGCGCGGTCGCGCTTGTCCTGCAGAGGGCGGATGCCGGCTGCCACATCGATGAGGGCACGGCGTTCCTGGGGGCGGAGGGTGAGGGCCGTATCGACCAGACCCTGCCCGATGATGGCGTAGGCGTCGCGGGTGAGGCCGCCGGCCCCGAGCAGCTCCACAATGTCGCGCAAGCGGACTTTGGTCCCGTTGATCAAGTACTCGTTCTGGCCGTCGCGGTAGGCGCGACGCTCGATGGTCACCTCGGTGTAGTCGATGGGTAGGGTGTCGTCACTGTTGTCCAGTGTCATGGCGACCTGCGCCATGCCCAGGCGCGCCCGACTGTCGCTGCCGGCGAAGATCAGATCGTCGGTGAGCTTTGCCCGGAGTTGGCTCATGCGGGTTTCGCCCAGCACCCAGCGCACGGCATCGGCGATGTTGCTCTTGCCGCTGCCGTTGGGTCCAACGATCGCCGTGATGCCGCGCTCAAAGGTGAATTCTGTCTTGCGAGCAAAGCTCTTGTAGCCCTGAAGTTCCAGGCGTTTCAGAAACATGAAGATTCACATGACACAACTGAGAGGGGCAGCCCTCACTGACAGGATGGGGGGTAGTATAGCGATTTTATGAATTACTGTCAAAGCATTGACAAACCTGGTGTCTGGCAACTATAATCTGGTGTTGAGAGGACTTCTATGGCTGAACCGAACTACTTTTCTGTCTCCCAACTGAATCGTCACGTGCGCAGTTTGCTCGACAACGACTTTGCGCTGCAAGATTGCTGGGTGGAAGGTGAGGTGTCCAACTACTCGCGGGCAGCCTCCGGCCATGCCTACTTCACACTGAAGGATGAGTCGGCGAGTCTGTCCTGCGTGATATGGCGCTCGAATCTCCAGTGGCAGAGGTACGTGCCCGAGAATGGTCACGCTGTGCTGTGCCACGGTTCTGTATCAGTCTACGAAGCTCAGGGGCGGTATCAACTGTACGTGGACGAAATCCAGCCGGCGGGCCGTGGGCTTCTGCATCTGGAGTTCGAAGCTCTAAAGGAGAAGCTGACTGCCGAGGGCCTCTTCGATGAGGCACGAAAGCGTCCCTTGCCGGCCTATCCGCGCCGCATTGGCGTCGTGACGTCGCCGCAGGCAGCAGCCTTGCGCGATGTCTGCAACGTGCTGGCCCGCCGCTATCCCTTGCCCGACGTGGTCGTGGCCCCCACGCTGGTGCAAGGCGATGAAGCGCCGGCCCAGATTGTCGCAGCCCTTCAAGCGATCAATCAGGCGGACGTGGACGTGGTGATTCTGGCCCGTGGCGGCGGGTCGCTGGAAGAGTTGTGGGCCTTTAACGACGAGCGCGTGGCGCGAGCTGTCGCAGCCTCGCAGGCCCCCGTGGTGTGCGGTGTGGGGCACCAGACCGACTACACCATTGCTGATTTCGTCGCCGACGTGCGAGCGCCGACGCCTTCGGCAGCGGCCGAGATCGTCGTGCCCGATGGTGCCGAGTTGCGTCAGGCACTACAAGAATTGCAGACGCGCCTCGTGACCAGCATTGGCCGGCAACTGAGCGAAAAGGCGCGCAATGTCGAGCAGCAGCGCCAGACACTGGCGCGCTATTCGCCGGTGCGCATCATCAACGAGTACCGGCAGCGGGTAGACGGGCTGGTGCAGACGGGCCAGCGAGCCATCGTTTATCGCCTGGCATTGGCGCGAGAGCGACTCAATAGTCGTGTTACACAACTGCAGGCCCTGGACCCCAAAGCCACCCTGGGCCGTGGCTACGCCATCGTCAGCCGGCTGGACACGGGCCAGCCCGTGACCAGCATCCGGCACGTGCGGCCGGGCGATGCCCTCTCGGTCCAGGTCAGTGATGGCGCTTTTGAAAGCGTCGTCGGTCGCGGACGGAAGCAACAGCCAGCGACCGTTGCCGGCTCCTCCTCGGCCGCGGCCGATCAGTTGGGCCTGGAACTATGAACCGATACAACGCATTGGCGAGGTTGATCGAGCGATGAGTGACGAACTGTCCTTCGAAGAAGCCTTTGATGAGTTGAAGAAGACCGTAGCGCAACTGGAAGAAGAGGACATCTCGCTGGACAAGGCGCTCAGCCTTTTCGAGCGAGGGACGGTTCTCGCCCGGCGTTGCGGTGCGCTGTTGGATGAGGCAGAGCTCCGAGTCAAGCAACTGATACCTTCAGAGGAAGGGGACGGATACGATCTGGCACCCTTTGACGAGCTTTAATCGACAGAAGCTGTCCGCTGATCAATGATAAGTAACCAGTAATCAGTAACCAAACCCCGGTCACTGATTACTGATCACTGATCACTGATTACTGTCTGTAGTGGTTTTGCATGACGATTCAAAGTGTTCTCGACAATCAGACTCTGGTGGCCAGTTTCCTGGCCTGGTTGGTGGCCCAGTTCCTCAAGGTTGTTGTAGACTCTGTCGGCAGCCGGCGTCTCGACTTCACGAACTGGGCCAGCGCCGGCGGCATGCCGAGTTCCCATTCTGCTCTGGTCGCAGCCCTGGCCACGGCCATCGGCTTGCGCAACGGATTCACTTCAGACCTGTTCGCCATTGCTCTGGTCCTGGCCCTGGTCGTCATGTACGATGCGACAGGTGTGCGCCGTGCCGCGAGCGCCCAGGCGCATATCCTGAACCAAATGATCGACGAATTGTTTCAGGGACATCCAATCAGCGAGGAACGGCTGCGCGAGTTGCTGGGACACACCCCGGTCGAGGTGATTGTCGGGGCAACGATTGGGGTGCTGTTCGCCTGGTGGCTGGTGCGCTAGAAGTTCGGGGTCTACACAAATTAGTGGAGCGCTTTGAGCGGACAACAGTCCGCGACACTGGATGTTGTGGGTCCCCGATGTTGATTCCACGAGATACGGGGACTGTTGTCCCCTCTGAGCGGGTTAACCCCACTATTCTGCGTAGAGCCGAAGTTCGATGCGATCACGAATAATTTGGGGGCGGGACAGATGACCACAATCCTTGTTGTCGATGACGAACGAAACATCATTGATCTGGCAGAGATGTATCTGGTCAAAGACGGCTACCAGGTCCTGCGAGCCGGCGATGGTCGGGAAGCTCTCGACGTAATTCAGCGCGAGCGGCCAGACCTGGTTGTGTTGGACATCATGCTACCCAGGGTCGATGGGTGGGAGGTGTGTCGCCGGCTTCGTAGCCAGGGGGATCACACGCCGGTCATCATGCTGACGGCGCGCGACGAGGACGTGGATAAGATTGTCGGGCTGGAGATGGGCGCCGATGACTACATGACCAAGCCGTTCAACCCTCGCGAGCTTGTCGCCCGTGTCAAGGCTGTGCTGCGCCGTGCCGAGGGGCCAGGCCCTTCGCCGGGCAAACCGATCTCCATCGGTGACGTGGTGATCGATCTGGAGCGGCGTGAGGTAACGGTGGCCGGCCAGCCTGTGCCCCTGCGTGCCAAAGAGTTCGACTTGCTGGCCCACTTTGGCCGGCACCCGGGCCTGGTACTGAACCGCGAACAGCTTCTGGACGCCGTCTGGGGCTACGATTTCTACGGCGATACCCGGACGGTTGACGTGCACGTGGCCCACCTGCGCAGCAAACTGGCCAGCAGCCGGCGCGTCGAGATCGAGACGGTGTGGGGAATTGGCTACAAGCTGGTTGAGCGAACCGATCCGTGATGCCCAATTCCTCAGCCGCCAATGTGTTTACACTTTCTTTACACTTTGCAAATCCATTGGCAATGTTCAACCCATAAGCTGATAGCGGGTCCATGTTCAAGACTTTGCGCGCGAAGCTGATCGTCACGTATGCGGTCGTGGTCATTCTATGCCTGCTGTTGACCGGCTCGGCCGCCGTATTTCTGTTTAACCGTTACCAGGAATACACCGCCCGTCGCAGCATGCGGTTGCTGGTGATTGCATTGGCTGGCCAGACGCGGGAACTGACCGCCAAGAAGGTTCCCATCCCGGAGGCCAGACACCGGGTTGAGCAAATGGCCAGGGACATTGGGGCACGGCTGCTGATCCTGGATGAGGCGGGCCGCGTCCTCGTCGATTCCGAAGGAGCCGCGAACGACGACTTCCACATTCCGATTCCCCCGCAGACCCAACCGCTCTTGTTTCGCCGGGTGCTTCATCGCTTCGTCGATCCTTCAGGACGGGTATATTACTATGTGACCACACGGCTGCCGCGACCGGTACCTACACGGATAGGAGCCGCTCGCTACCTGGCGTTGGCACTCCCCGTGCGTGAAGTGCGTGGGGCGTGGCAGGAGCTGGCACCGTTGCTCCTGGCTATCGGTGGCGTCGTCTTCGTGTTGGCCACGCTCCTGGGTGGTGTGCTGGCACGATCGGTGAGCCGGCCCATACAGCGGATGACGAAGGCCACCGAAGCGATGGCCCAGGGGGACTACGCCCAGCAGATCGAGATAGAGGGTGACGATGAGGTGGCACGGCTCGCGCGTTCCTTTAACACCATGGCCCGCGAGGTAGACCGGGCCCACCGTATGCAACGGGACTTCGTCGCCAATGTCTCGCACGATTTGAAGACCCCTCTGACGTCGATTCAAGGCTTTGCCCAGGCGCTGCTGGACGGAACGGTTGATGACCCCAAATCGCGCCGACATGCAGCCCAGGTAATCTATGAGGAAGCAGAGAGAATGCGCCGGCTGGTCCATGCACTGTTGGAACTCGCCAAGCTCGAATCGGGACAGATCAAATTTGCTGAAGAACCGGTCGATCTGGGGCCGATTCTCGCCGAAGCAGTTGATCGGGTCCTCCCTTTGGCGGAAACACGGGAAGTCTCCGTCCATCTGCGATCGCCGAGTTCACTGCCCGTGATTCGGGGCGATGCGGGCCGGCTGTCCCAGGTGTTCAATAACCTGCTGGACAACGCCCTGGCCTACACGCCAGCCGGCGGCACCATCGAAGTAGCAGCAGCGCCCACATCCGAAGACACACTCGAGGTTGTCGTATCGGATACCGGCCATGGGATCTCGCCTGAGGATCTGCCCCGCATTTTCGAGCGGTTTTACCAGGCCGACAAGGCTCGGGCCGGCGAGCGAGGGACCGGTCTGGGACTCTCCATCGTCAGGGAGGTTGTCTCAGCCCATGGCGGACACGTCACCGTTGCCAGCCAGCCCGGCCAGGGCACACGGATCACCGTGACCTTGCCCGTGGACCGTTCCTCTGACGAATGACTTCACGGCAACCCCGCGTTGGAATATCGCCGGCCAAACGTACGCTGAATGAATGCCCCCGGCCTGTGCGACCTCTTGCCGATTGGCCGGCGGATTGAGTACAATCACTGCGTATTGCGTACTGCGTATTGCGTAGCTCGGGGGCT
>CAZHMV010000026.1:28877-38663 GCA_964532665.1 uncultured Anaerolineales bacterium | reverse complement strand
GCGAGCGGTGGAGGCGGGGGCCGGCTGGACGCGCTACGAGGTCCGCTGGGACGAGATCGAGAGCAGTGCCGGCTTTGACTACACCAGGCAGGACAACATCGTACGGCGCGACATCGACAACGGCCTGAAAATCGATGCGATCTTCAACGCTACGCCGGCATCCTACGCGACCGGAGGCTTGGCCTGGGTGCCCGGGCCGCGGGTCGGCCAGCGGACGTTTACGAAGGCGCAACTGGCCGGCATGGCCGCCACAACATCCACGCCGGCTAATCTCTACGAACCGATCTTCGATGACGGGACTGACACACCGGCGCCGAACAAACCGATCAATCCGAACAACTACTGGGCGCGCTTCGTGCGCAAAACGGTCGAGCGGTACATGCCAGGCGGCACGCTGGCCAAGGACGAGAGCTGGCCGGAGGGGGCCGGCATTCGGGTTTGGGAGGTTTGGAACGAACCGGATCGGCCTTTCTGGACAGGTACGGTTGAGGATTACTACCGGCTCTTGAAAGTGGCGTACCTGGTCGTCGAATCCACGGACCCGGACGCGACGGTCATGCTGGCCGGCCTGGCCCATTGGCCGGACCCCCACTGGCCGCCCAGCATCGACTGGTTCCCCCATTTCCTCAGCACGGTCGTTTCGGACCCCCAGCCGGCGATGCGGGATGCCCACAACCAGTACTTCGACGCGGCTGCCTGGCATTGGTACAGCAACCCACGGCATCTCTACGAAAAAACGGTTGAAATGCGGTCGCTCATGGCCAGCTACGGCATCGTCGGCAAGCCAATCTGGGTCAACGAGAGTGGGGTACCTGTTTTGGGGGAGGCACCAGGTCCGCTGGACCCGGACAGCCCATTCCGGGCCACGACTGAAGAACAGGCAGCCTGGGTCATCCAGGGCTTTGCCGAAGGCTTTGCCGCCGACGTGGAGCGCATTTTCTTCTTCCAATTGTACGATGACTGCGGAAATGGGCCTGACTCAGCCGATGCCTTTGGGTTGATCCGCAATCCCGAGGGGTCAAAGGGCACAGGCGTGTGTGCGCCACATCCGAACCTGCCCGGCGTGCCCCGGCCGGCCTACACCGCCTACCAGGTGGCTGCCGACGAGTTTCGGGATGTCCAGCCCACCTGGCGCTACCACGACTACGCCAGCGGCCTGGGACGGGTGGCTCTGTTCCGCCCGCCGGACCAACGGGTGCTCGTCATCTGGAACTGGTCCTTCGAGGACAGGTCCTTCGACATCATCGCCACCGGCGATTCGGGCGAACTCGTTGACATGACGGGTGCCCGTCAGACAGTCACGCCGGTAGGAGGCAGCTACAGCATAACTTTGCCGGCTGCCACCAATGACAATTGGGATCAGGCCGGCGCCATGATCGGCGGAAAGCCGTACATCCTCGTCGAGACCGACACGCTGACGCCTACCGCGCGGGTTGATTTGCTTCCGGAGGCCAGTTCACCGAATTTCCAGGTGTCCTGGGACTTGCAGGATTGGGGAACGGGCATCGCGGCCTACGACATCTGGTACAGCGATGGGCTGCCGACTTCCACCGAGGATTGGGAACTGCTGATTGAGAACATGTCGGTCAGTCCAGTTCGCGCGCGGCTGCAAGACAGCGTGAGATTTGCCGGCCAACCGGGTCACACCTACTACTTTGCGGCGCGAGCACAGGACCGGGCCGGCAACCGGTCGGAGCTGGGGGAGCCTCAGGCGTGGACCACGGTCAGGGAGAACGGTGTTGTCGCCGGCGGCGTGTTCGACATCCGTCGCCAGCCTGTGGCCTCGGCGACGGTGGAGGTGGTACTGGAGGCCGGTGTTGTGGCAACCGGCACCACAGATGTTGATGGCCAGTTCGTCGTAAACGACGTGCCGTTTGGGGAAGAGTACGGCGTATCCGCAACAGCCCAGGGGTACGGCAGTTGGCCGCCGCGTTGGAAGGTGACACCGACGTCCACGGCAACGCCCGGCATCGAGCTGGTTCTACCCCCATTTGACAATGCGGTGACCAATGGCGGATTTGAAGATGGTGATCTCGCCGGCTGGGTGCGTGGTGGGAACACGCTGCCGATCCGCAGCAACTTCGGCCTGACGGGCTCGGACAGAGAGCGGCCCAGGGCGGCTCTACTGGGTTTTCGCAGTGACGGCGCTGCGCCGGGAGATTCGATGCTCAGCCAGATGGTTGATGTGTCCGGGGAAGCGCCGGCGCTGGGCTTCTGGTATCGCGTGTACCAGAGGAATAGCAGTGGAAATCCGCCGCCCAATCCCTTTGAGGTGCTGCTAACAACGGGCGAAGGCGGCGACCCGCGCGTGCTATACACCGACCATCTTTCGGGATCCGAGGGATGGCAGTATCAGTGGGTGGATCTCAGTGCGTTTGCCGGCCAGGAGGTGAAACTCACCTTCAAGCTCACCCAGCCCTCGGCCGACCTGCAGACGGTGGTCTATCTGGACAATGTGGCGTTGGGGGCATCGACGCGGCGTGAGGGGGTGCTGCGTCGCGTCTTCTTGCCGTTACTGCGACACAATTAGTCGAATACCACCGTCTCTTTGCCCCGCAGTTTTTCCACGATCTTGCCGGCAATGAATTCCAGATCGGTATTGTACATGACGAAGTCCAGGTCGTCGGCCGGCACGGTGAGCATGGGACACAGGTCGAAGGTATCCGCCCATTCGTCGTACAGCTCGTTGAGCTGCTCCAGGTAGGCCGGCTCGATCCCTCTTTCAAAGTCGCGTCCACGCTGCGCGATGCGCTGGAGCAGCGTCGGCACGGAGGCGCGGAGATAGACGATCAGGTCTGGCGGGGGGAGAAAGAGGTTCATCGCCTCGTACAGCTCGCGATAGGTCTGGTAATCGCGCTCTGTCATGTGTCCCTGGCGATACAGGTTGCGGGCAAAAATCTCGGCATCCTCGTAGACGGATCGGTCCTGTACCGCTGAGGCGGGACAGTCAATGATCTCGCGGTGGTGCTGCAGGCGTCGGGAGAGGAAAAAGACCTGGGAGTGGAAGCTCCAGGTTTGCATGTCGGCGTAGAAATCTTTCAAGTAGGGGTTGTCATCAACGGCCTCGTAGAAGGGTCGCCAGCCGAGACGCTGGCTGAGCAGGGCGGTGAGGGTAGACTTGCCAACGCCGACGTTGCCGGCCACGGCGATAAATCGCTTGGTCATCGCCAGATCCCTTCAATCCGAAACCCGGTGCACACGAATTCCTCGTGGGGAGCATCCTCGATAATCGCCAGGGCTTCCTTCAGGGCACGGACGATCTCGTCACGGGAATTCCGCCCGCCGTAGGTCCCCTCGTAGCTGAAAATCTCGTCCAGTTCGGCTGCACTGTCGTTCATTAACCAGGTCATCCGGTCTGATCCTCTCTGTCTCGCCAGGTACGCCCAACGTTGGCTTGCATCTTCTCCAGGTATGCTTCTTCAAGATCGATCCCAAGGTAATTGCTCAGTTTCAGCAGATAGGCCAGGCAATCGGCCAGCTCGCCCTGAAGGGCCGGCAGTCGGCGTGCGACTGCCTTGCTCTGATCCGCGCCCAGGTCGGCTGTCTCGGACCAGATGGCCTTGAGTTCGGCTGCCAGTTCGCCCAATTCCTGCTGCAAGCAGATGAAGTTGAAGTATACGTCCGTCAGAAAGCCTTTGTCGGCATCCAGGACCTGGTGAAATCGTTGGAAGTCGGCGAGCCGGCGCTCGGTCTCAGCCAGGGTGAGCGTCTCCCTGGGATCCAACTGCGGCAGCGGGTCCTGCCATGCAGACTGGCCGATGGCGGCCCGTACCCGACCTTCGACATAGTCCAGATCATCGGGCACAGTCACGATGTTCAGGTTGTCGGTGTCGATGACCAGCACCGGTGAGTCGCGGTAGGCGGTGAAAAAGCCGTCGTAGGCGCGATTCAGAGCGTCAATGTAGCCCCGGTCCATGTCCCGCTCGTACGGCCGGTCACGCACAGCGATGCGTTCCATCAGGGTATCGGTCTCCGCCCGCAGGTAGACGACCAGGTCGGGAGGGGGGATATTCTCAGCCAGAGCGCTGTACACACTTTGGTAAACTGCCAACTCATCACCGCGCAGGTTCAGGTAGGCGAAGAGGCGATCTTTCATGAACGTGTAGTCGCTGATGAGAGGGCCCTGCCGGCGTTTGGCCGGCACCGCCTGCTGTTGCCGGTATCGGCTCAGCAGAAAGAAAATCTGCGTCTGGAAGGCGTAGCGCTGGCGGTCGGCGTAGAAATCGGCCAGAAAGGGGTTCTCCTCGAACTCTTCCAGCAGTAGTTGGGCACCGAATTCGGGCTGCATCAGGCGGGCCAGGGTCGTCTTGCCGACGCCGATCACGCCCTCCACGGCGATAAAGGGGTGGTGATTCACAAGTGCTCCTCCGTTTCTCCGATTCAAATGCTAGCAAAGAAGTGCGAATAAAGCAAACAAATGAGGTAGCTACTCACCCTCCCGCAGGTTTGGCGCCTTTCTGTCCAAGAATCGCTGCTTCAAGGCCGTTTTTCGGATGCAAAACCGTTGTGCATCGCTACCTGCGGGAGGGTAGCTGAGTAGTAACCAAATGAGCTGATCAGATTTGCCTGATGGCACTGGCGTCAGCCTGGCGTAAGTGGGCTGTCAGGAATACCGAAACCTTTTGTGCTATCATTCGTATAGGATTTTTGAGTGCACGGAGGGACCCGATGAACGCTGAGCACACCTGGGTTTTACAGGCCCGGCAGGGAGATCAGCAGGCATTTGCCAGGCTGGTCGAGGCCTATCAGGGACCGGTGTACAACCTGGCCTATCGCATGTTGGGAAATGCCGGCGATGCCGAAGACGCAGCACAGGAGACCTTTCTACGGGCGTACTCGCATCTCGAGTCGTACGACCCGAAGCGAAAGTTCTCGTCATGGCTTTTGGCCATCGCATCGAACTACTGCATCGACCAATTGCGTCGCCGCCGGATCAAGTGGGTATCGGTGGAGGAGCTACCACCCTGGGAGCCGCTGCGGGCGCGAACGCCTGATCCTGAGGAGTCGGCACTCCGCCAGTCGGACGGTCAACACATCCAACAGATGCTCGATACGTTGCCGCCGGACTATCGTCTGGCAGTCGTGCTGCGCTACTGGTATGACTACTCATATCAGGATATTGCCGTCATGACCAACTCAACGGTCAGCGCGGTGAAGTCGCGGTTGCATCGAGCACGACGGATGCTGGCCCAGGTAATCAAGCCGGCACCCCATCTCGAACGGGATGAACCGCCAGGCACTCAAAATCCATCTCCACAGAAGGGAGAGTTGATGCAATGCGTTGTGCAGATGCCAGCGAGTTGATGGACGCAGTGCTGGACAACCACGCCAACTCGGAGCTGCAGGCGACCCTGTTAGCACACACCGCTGATTGTGCGGCCTGCCGCGCCGAGTGGTTGGCTATTCAGTCCGTGGACCGGCTGCTCATGGCAGCTCCTCCGGTTTCCCCGCCGGCTGATTTCACATCAAAGGTGATGGCCCGCCTTGCCCGGCGACGGCCAGCCCAGCATCCCTGGGCGGGGGCCCTGGCCCTCTTCGCCGGGACCGTTCTCCTTCTATGCCTCACCCTGTTATCACTGATCCGCGTTGACTTCACCGCAGCATCGACCACTGGCCTGCTGGGGGCCGGAGAAGGTGCGTTGCTCCAGTTGGGTGGTACGCTCGTCCACTGGGTAGAAGCGGGGTGGGAGATTCGTCAGGCGCTGCTTCATCTTGTCCCGCCCGGCTTGATTGCGCTGTATGCCTTGCTCTCTCTGGTGGCTCTGGTCATCTGGCTCGGGTTGATCGCCGGCGTGCAGGGCGCTCTTCAGTCTGCCGGCATGCGTGAGACGTGATTCGAGATGAAAATGGGAGAGTACGATCCATGAAACGCTTCTGGATGCTTGCTGCTGCACTCGTGCTGGTTGCCATGCTCTTCGTGACGGTAACACCCGCGTCAGCTCAGGGCGGGCGAACCGTCATTGGTCAACCGGTGACGGTCGAAAGCGGCGACACGGTCGAAGGCAATTTAGTGGCGCTAGGAGGCCCAATTACTGTGGAACGAGGTGCCCGGGTTGAAGGCGATGTCGTCGCCGTGGGCGGCCCCGTCACCATCGGTGGTCGTGTCGAGGGGGACATAAAGGCTATCGGTGGTCCAGTGAGCCTTCGGGATTCGGCGGTTGTCGAAGGAGATGTTGTAATCACGGGGGGACCGTTACGCCGCAGCGCGGGAGCGGTAGTGAAAGGCGAGGTGATCGAAGGTTTCCGTTTTGGAGACTTGCGTGAGTTCCGCTTCGCTGTTCCGCCGATTCCCCCAGTATCGCCGGCCAGTCCCGGAGTGCCCGTTGAAGTGGGCAGTGGGGCCGGCTTTCTATCCTTCATGCTTGCCCTGTTTAAGATCGGCTTCAAGGCTGTAGGCGTGGCCATCATCGCGCTTTTGGTGTTGATTTTCATCCCGCAGCAGACCAACACAGTTGCACAAATGACGGCAGACCAGCCGATTGCCAGCATCGGCGTGGGCGTACTGACGATGATGGTTGCCGCACTGGTGATAGGGGTGCTGACCGTCACAATCTGTGGTATCCCCATCGCGCTGATCCTGGGGCTTGTGTTGCTGATGGCCCTGCTGTACGGCTGGGTCGCTCTCGGGTTCATGGTGGGCAAGCGCCTGCTGGCCGCACTGAACACCGGGCGGCCGCTCCCACTGATCGCCGGCGTGGTCGGTGCATTGCTCCTCACCCTGTTATCGTCTGTGCCGTGCCTGGGCTGGCTGGTGGGCTTCGTGGGCGGTAGCTGGGGGCTCGGCGCTGTGGTCCTGTCGCGAGGTGGGACGCGGGGCTATCCCTCGTTGCCCGGTGGCTGGAGCCCGCCCTCCAGCGCCCCATCCCCTGCCAGTGCAGCGACTGCCGTCCCACCGGGTGCACCTGAGGCACTCCCGGCGACCGAGAGGCGACGGCCAGCAGCCCGGCCGACTGCGCAAGCCGAAGCATCGGCAGAAGGTCTCGACAATCTACAAGCTATCATGGGCATCGGTCCTGTGTATGAGCGGATGTTGCGAGAGGCCGGCATCCGAACCTACAGCGACCTGGCCTCCCGAAGCTCCCAGACACTGGTCGAAGCCGTCTCTGGGCCGGATGTGATTCCGGTATCGGTGGAAGCTGCCCAGAGATGGATCGAGGAGGCCAGGCGGCTGGCAGAAGAACACAACTGACACAACCCTCTGTTTCCTAATCTTTGGTGGGGATGTTGGGACCCGTTCGGGACCTCGACATCCCCAATTTCACTTGAATCCCTACTTATTCGGAATGTCTTTTGAGAAAAATGTGCTATAATTATAGCGGAGTGACCTCAGGCAGAGAGCCAGAGAGCGGCCCTTTGTGGCCATTGCCCGATTTGATGCGCTACCCCCCGGTGCGTTGCCCGACGCGTGCCAGCGGAGGGCGTCTGTGGCTCAATGTGAAAGTGTTAGATCCAGGAGATGTGGATCAGTGATGGTACTCCGATCCTGACCTTCTCTGCGGTACCCATCGCGATCCCAGAGCGATGAGCCAGAGCGGAGAAGCATTCTCAGGCA
The DNA here is from genome assembly GCA_964532665.1 of uncultured Anaerolineales bacterium. GTDB lineage: Bacteria > Chloroflexota > Anaerolineae > Epilineales > JAANWY01 > CAZHMV01. The sequence goes on along the minus strand of CAZHMV010000026.1, from coordinate 31,111 downwards.
ATTGCATAACCACCCCTTGCCATCACAATTGCATTTTGCCAGACAACCTGCCCTATCTACCTGGACAATCCTTTGCTGCATGAGCGCCGGGGCCATTCGCATCACCAATCACCTTGGCCGGCTCAGCGGGCCGCATGGGGCATTTGTCTGAGCGTGATGTTGACGTGCTGTCAGTTTGGTCGAGGCTTCTTGATCGTGTATGCGCATACCGAGAGAACAGAAGCCCGGTTGACACATGCTGGTACAGAGAGGAGGAGCCATGTAACGTTGAACACAGCCTGCATCGCATACTGATTGGAATGCATATCACAAACAAGTCCACCACCCAGCTCCACACAGTTTAAGAAAGGAAAGGGGTCATGTCTGTCAAATGGGTTTCTTTCGTTGTCTTCGTGGGCCTCCTGCTCCTGACAAGCAGTGGGGTCATTACCCACGCCCAGGGTCCGGAAAGCTACACGATGGGGATCGAGGTGAACGCCGACGGGTCGTGGGGGGTGGTTGAACTTCTCGGTCAAAAAGTCAATCTTACTCCGGAAAGTTTCAACGGCCTGGCCAGCCTGCTCGGTTTGCAAGTGGCCCTGCCCACCCAGGCCTTGCCCCCGGAATCCGTCGCGCTCCTGACCCAGGCTGGCGTCAAACAGTTGACACTCGCGATGGATGGGCAGACAACGAGGGTGTGGGTAAACGAACAGTTCCTGCCCGAGGTTGAGATCAATCCGATGATTCTCAAAGGTTTGATCGGCGACGTGTCTGGGCTCCTCACTCAGGCCTTGACCTTCGTGCGGGGGACCGTCTATGTACGTCTTCCGTCGGGCGAAGGCATTCACCCCGATCTGACCCAGACGATCGCCCGGGCCACCGCCCGAGAAGCTGCGGTCGTCAACAGTGCCAAACTCGAGGCAACACTCAGCCCCGAAGGTCGATGGCTGTCAGCCGGCGGCTTCACGCGCGAAGACGCGACAACGGCCGGCCTTCCACTACCGCTGGACCTCGCCCCCACCTACGCCGCTCTTCTCGCCAAGTACGACAAGATCGAAGTTGACATCACGCCGGGCGAGTTCCTGGTGAAGGCGGACAACGAGCCGGCAGTTCGCCTGATCTGGGACCAGGACAGCCGGCTGGCACTTGCCAACACGGTGGAGAACTTCCTGGGGATCGCCCTCGACCCGCAAGCGTTTGCAACAGCAGAAAGCTGGCTGGAAGACAGCAACGTGAGCCTCGTCTTGAACATCGCAGATGAGCCTCAGGACGGAGCACCAGTAGTCGAGATCAACTCCCCCATCACCGTTGCCCTCAACGGCACAGCGGCGCCGACGGTTGAAGGTGTCCCCATCTATGGCCTCGCCCCACAAGTCATGGGTGTGGTCATGCAGACAGCCCAGTTTGCCGGCATCGATCAGATGCAGGCTTGCTGGAGCGGAGGCCATTTGTACTGGTTGGTCAATGGCATGCCGATGCCCTACGTCACGATTGGCGACGGTTGGCTCAGCACGGCGATTCGGTTGACGGGCTTTCAGCCGCTACCGGCAGCCGACAAGATCGAGCAGACGCTGTCCAACGTGACGCTGCCGGCCAACCTGTCTTTGGGGACGGCCTCAGCAGCCTCCTCAAGTGCCTGCGGAGCTTACCAGTCTGCGACGGCGAAAGCACTTATGGCCATCAACGTCGATGCAACCTGGGCCCGTCAAAGCGACGAGTTGACGCTGGGGCAGGTCAATCTGCCAAGCCTGGTGCCGCTGGACCTATCGGCAAAGATCCACGTACCTGGCGCATCGGCGTTTGTTCCGGCCAACTTGAAGCAGGTGGCTGTGACCGTGGGGCCGGCCGGGTTCTCCGCTAACATCAACGATGTTGACGTTGCAATCCATTGGGACTCCACGCTTTTGTCTAACCTGGCCAAGGTAGTTGACAGAGTTGGCTATGGTGACGTGGTCCGGCAAGCGGCTCAGGTGCTTGGTGTGACGGAAATTACCTTCAACGTTGAGAGCACTGAGAAGGTTGCATCAGGGCCGGAGGCCAGGTTGGAGCCGACAACTCAAGCGGTGGCCAGCCTGATGCCCATGTCGCCGGCTGCTGCAACCACTGAGTCCGAGGTTGCAACAGCCCGGCCACCCGCCACCGAGACACAGGAACCAACGGGCCGTTCGACGCAGGGGATCGAGGTGCCCCAGGAACCACTTGTACAGCCAACCGGGACCCGGGAAGCGCTCGAGCCAACTGCCGGCCCTACGGCT
>CAZHMV010000026.1:18203-28777 GCA_964532665.1 uncultured Anaerolineales bacterium | reverse complement strand
TGTACAGCCAACCGGGACCCGGGAAGCGCTCGAGCCAACTGCCGGCCCTACGGCTGACATTTGCGTTGTAAAGGCCGGCGACACTCTGTGGGACTGCTGGTTGCAGTTCGGAGGCACCCAGGGCACGGGCATGCCCTGGGCGGAGTGGAGCACTGCCACTGCAAAGGCATACGACCTGAAAGTGATCCGGGACAGGATCGTCGTCGTGCGGCCAGGCGATAAGATCACGATGCTACCAACACAGTAAGTGCTCATCCGAAAAGGTGTTCGTAGTGGCGACTCTTGCCGCTTTGCGAACGACCGAAGTCCGTCGCGAGCCTCTCAACCGGCCCGGGACGAGGCCAGGTCGAAGGGTCGCCACTACGAACCCTGCAAATGAAGGAACACTTTCTCGCTTCTCTGAACGAATCTCTGGATACCGCCGGTTGACACACTGACCATAAGCGGCTACAATACAACTATCAGGTCAACGAAAGGACTGTCTTCAAACAGGGTAAACCGTGCGCGAACTCACGCCTCGCCAACAACAGTTTCTCGACGAAGTCGTCAGGCTATACCAGACAACTGGCGGCCCGGTGCACTATTCCACCGTAGCCGAGCACCTGGGTGTCAGCAGATCGACGGCGTACGAGATGCTGCGTATTCTCGAAGGCAAGGGCTATCTCGGTGCGGAGTATGTGCTCGGGGAAAGCGCGGGGCCAGGTCGCTCGGCCGTCATGTTCACGCCCAGCTCCCACAGCCCAGATGCGGAGTGGGAACAGGTACGCAGCCGCATTCTCACTACTCTGGGGAGAGATGAAGCCAGCAATCAGCAACTCCTGCAGGACATCCTGGGCCAGTTGCCCAGCAGTACCTCGCCGTTGGCCTATTGTGCCCAGGTGATGACCGCGCTGCTGCTGAATGTGCGCACTGAACTCCGTAGCCGGCTGAGCGAGCATGAGCTGATCCAGGCCATTCTCGCCAGCAACCTGCCGGACACTCCTTCGCTGAATCTGCTGCCCGGATTTGCTTTGGGTCTCTCGTTTCGGGAGAGGGCAAACCGCGAGTTGCGTGGCCGGCTGGTTGAGTATACGCAAGAGTACCAGCGCCGCCTTGGACGCCTTGACACGCGGGGCCGAGCTCTACTGCAGGATTTCCTCCGTCGCCTGGTTGTGCAAACCCAGACTTCCACCCCCGAAGGATAGCCCCTACCGGCCGTCTTTTTTTGCCTGATTTTTCCGTTTTTTTCGGAACGAACTGATGATATGTGTGTTATATCTTCCTGGGGCTTGGTAGATAGGTTGCCGTAACACGCAGTACGAAGGGAGATTTGCCATGATCCGCCTTGTGACCGACAGCATGTGTCAACTGCCGGCTGAGATTTTGAACAAACACCGCATCGCAACGGTGCCTGTGAGTGTGATTTTCAATGGCACGGCGTTGCGCGAGGGCATTGACATTACAAACGAGGAATTTTATCGCCGCCTCACCGAAGCTCCATCGTTGCCCACGACGACCCAGCCGTCGCCGGGTGATTTCCAGCGTGTCTACCAACGCCTTGCAACCGAGGGAGCCGACATCATTTCCATTCATCCGCCAGAGATCTTGAGTGGCACCATCAACTCGGCGCGCCAGGCCGCGGCGATGGTAGACGGCGTCCGCATCACCCCGGTGGAGATACCGTGGATCGCCTCATCGCAGGGTTTCATCATCATGGAAGCTGCCAGAGCGATTGAGGCCGGCGCCGGCTACGATCAGGTTCTGGAACTCATCGACAGACTGGTTCCCCGTCAGAATCTTATTTTTGCCCTGGACACGTTGGAGTATCTACACAAAGGCGGTCGGATCGGTGGAGCTCAGGCAATGTTGGGATCACTGCTGCGAGTCAAGCCGATTCTCTACCTGAAGGGGGGGCGTGTCGAGCCGCTGGATCGTGTTCGCACGTGGAGTCGAGTGCCTGATCGCCTGCTCGCCCTCATGGCCGACATGCTTGGCCCAGGCGACGGCCCTGTCCATGTTGGCGTGATCCACTCGCGTAACGAGGAAGAGGCCAGGAAGTTGGAGGAAGAAATCTATCGGCGGTTCGACGTGGCCGAACTCTACATAACTGAAATCGGACCGGTGATAGGGACCCACGTCGGCCCTGGCGCACTTGGCATGGCGTTTTATCGATAGCAAACGAGCGAGGCTAAGAAGCGAGCGCCCATGCAATCTCCTTCGCATGGGCGCTCGCTGATTCAGGAGCACTTACTTGTCGGCCGGCCTGCCGTTAAGCACCCGCTGACAGATAGTGTGCTCGCGGTTCACGTAGAGATTGGTCACAACCCGGCCATCCTCCAACTCCCGATCGTAGGGGATGAGAATCTGCTCATCGATAAACCGATCAAGCATGCGACTTGCTGTATCATCCGTGAGTCGCAGCCGGCCAGTGGGTGAAACGGCATAGCTGTGAATGAAGTTCAGTGTAAGGTAGGGACGGTTCTGCTCGAGATAGTCGATTAGCCGTATCAACTGCGCTTCTTCGCTAGTTGTTCCCTCTGGCACCAGCGCTTGATCTGCATTGCCCGCGGTCGAACGAGCAGCGACGCCTTCAACAACGATCGGGTCTTCGGAATCGGCACTGGAAACCAGATCACCACTCACAGTTCCGGGCACGGCCGAGATGATAACTTTCTTCCCGAAACGGTGACGTGCTCTGGTTACAACCCGGATGAAATCGCTGTCTCCGGTCATCAAAATGTAAGTCTCAACAGATGGACGGTCAAGTAAACAATCAACGATGTCCATCAACATGACCATATCGGCCGAGCTCTTGTGGCTTCCAGTGCGCCGTTTCGGAATGTCTCGGGGGAGAATGCCGGCAACTTCCAGCGTCCGTCGGTAGTAGGATGGATGTTCAGTAAAGTCTGCATAGGCAGAAGCGACGGCCACGCGTCCGTACTTGCGTGCTTTCCCCATCAACTCGTGTGGGTCCGGTTCCAGTCCATAAGTGTTTAACAGGCCGTAGCGAACGTTTTCGAAGTCTATAAACAACGCTACTTCTTGATCTTCTACCATGTTTTACCTCCTCATTTGAAGCGAGATGATCCTCTCAGGGAAGGGAAGTTCGTACCTTATGTAAAGGTGCGGTGCTGTTGCCAACCGTTGGCTCAAAGCTTCCGCGCGTGTTGGACGAACGATTACAGAGATGGGTTGACATGAACGGCCAACGTGGTATCAACAGAGTTCCGTGTAGTTGCTCCTCTTAAAGCGGCCATATTATACCATATCACGCGACAGCGCGCAACGCCAGGCGTTCCCGCGTAACCACTCAGCCACCGTTGCGAAGACTTCGTCCCGAGAGCCTGCCCTGATCTTGTCGAAGGTCTCAGCCCGAAGGGTTACGAATAGCCACCAACCGATCAACCGGCGCACTACGTCTGTTCGGGTGTGATCCATTTGCGCACCGCCGGCATTTTGTGATGGATCAGAGCCTCCAGCAAGGCGGTAGGCTGTTCAGCCGTGACAATCAACTGCCGGTGCACTGGCTTGATAAACCCCTCCGCAACGGCGTGGTCAATGAAGCCTACCAGGACATCGAAATAGCCGGCCACGTTTAGCAGGCCAATCGGCTTATGGTGAATCCCAAGCTGAGCCCAGGTGATCACCTCGAACAATTCGTCGAAGGTGCCGTAGCCACCCGGCATGGCGACGAAGGCATCCGCAAGCTCAACCATGCGCGCCTTGCGGGCGTGCATGCCCGGCACCACGTGCATGGCGGTCACATTGGGGTGGGCCAGCTCTTTCGTCGCCAACACCTCCGGGATCACACCGATCACCTCGCCGCCACCGGCCAGCACCGCATCAGCGACGACCCCCATCAGTCCCACGCCTCCACCACCATACACCAGGCCATGACCACGCTCGGCGAGCAACTGTCCCAACTCTTCAGCCGCATGCCGATACAGACTGTTGATACCGTGATTCGATCCACAAAAGACGCAGATTCGTTTCACTCCATTCCTCACTTCTCATGCACATACCAATCGCCGGAGTGTTTCGTAGTCAAGGTTGCCGCCGCTGACGATGACGACGGTGGGCCGGCCATCAATCTCAACTCGACCGGCCAATAACGCAGCGACGCCAACTGCGCCGGCCCCTTCTACCACCTGGCCATGTTCACGCAACATCCAGCGAATGGCATCTTCGATTTCCCCTTCTTCGACCAGCACGATGTCGTCTATGACCCGGCGAACGAGGTTCAGTGTGATGGAGCCGGCCTCAACATCGCCGGCCAGCCCCTCGGCCAGCGTCGGAGCCTGGGGCAGGGAGGTGCCTCTCAGATAGTTGTGAACTGCCGGCGTCGCTACCGATTGCACGCCGATGACCTCGATGGCCGGATTCACCCATTTCAGAACCAACCCGACGCCCGACACCAGCCCCCCACCCCCAACCGGCGCCAGCACTCGCGCCACTTCGGGCAAGTCGGCCAGGATCTCCAGGGCGACCGTTCCCTGGCCGGCCACCACGCGCGGATCGTTGTAGGCCGACACGAAGGTGAGGCCGCGCTCTGTCTCCAGGTCCCGGGCATGGGCTTCCGCTGCGTCGTAGTTGTTGCCGAAGAGCAGCGTTTGCGCACCGCGCTCGCGTGTGTGGTGAACCTTGACGGCCGGCGTATCGACGGGCATCACCGTCAGAACCCGCACACCGAAGATCTGGCCGGCAGCAGCCAGTCCCTGGGCGTGGTTGCCGGCGGACGCTGTGATCACACCGCACGCTCGTTCAGCATCGCTGAGGCAGGCTACCGCGTTGATGGCACCGCGCAGCTTGAAAGATCGTGTTCGCTGCAGGTTCTCCAGCTTCAGCCAGACCCGGGCGCCCAATGCCGGCGCTGGTTCCAGCGGCGTGTGCCGAACCAGTCCGCCGAGCTGGACCTGGGCCTGGAGGACGTCGCGCAGGGTGAGATGCTTTTTCATGCTATCGCCGCCTCATGCGCCTCTGGATCTCGCCCGCGATGGCCGCACTGGGAGCACTCAACAGGGGATGGGCGATGGTTGCGTAGTCCTGGCCGGCCACCAGCGGGAACATCGGAACGCCTTCGAGTTGGATGACAACCCCGCCGGCTTCGTGGACCAGCAGCCAGCCAGCGGCCATGTCCCACACCTTGGGCGTCATGTCAATGGAAGCCAGACAGACACCGGCCGCCGTCAGGCAGAAGTCGTAAGCTGCCGACCCGAGGATGCGTGGCTTCATGGGAATCTCAAGGGTGAAGTGGCGGAGCGTCCTTGAGCACAGAACAACCAGTTCGTTCTGCTCTTGCTTCAGGTCGGCCAGAACGGTAGCCGGCATGACGGCGATGGCATTGTCATCACTTCGACCTGGCTCAGTGCAAGTCTCGAAAGCGCCTCCACCCTTCACAGCGTGGTATCGAATGCGCAGCGCTGGAAGGTCGATTACCCCCATGACCGGCCAACCCTCGTATGCCAGAGCAATCGAGACGCCCCAGATGGGAATGCCCCGGGCGAAGTTCGTCGTCCCGTCCAGCGGATCGACGATCCAGCACCAGGGCGCTCCTTCGTAGGTCGTGCCGAGTTCCTCTGAGATGATGTTGTGCTCCGGGTATTGCTTCCGAATCGCGTCCACGATGATGTGGTTGGCTTCCACATCGGCCCGGGTGACTAATGTGCCATCGCCTTTGACCTCCGCGTCTTGCACGTTGCCAAAGTGGCCCAACAGGCACTCCGCCACCTCGTCGGCTAGGCTCTGGGCCAAGGGAAGGGCGTCGATTACAACCGGCTCGGTATTGTCATTTATGCTTATCGTTATCATCAGGTATCAACTTTCGCCCAGCTTGACAAGCCGCTGCATCTGAGTATAATTGTTTGTAGATGATCGGGTGACCTGGGAACCCCCTAGCACACCACTAGGGCAGCACCAGGTTGTCCCGCCGCATCCAAGCGGCGGTCCCCGATCTTCCTTGTTTCTAGAGTTCCCTCAACACTCATCAAGCGACACAACATGATCCGGCTCCCTTTGCCCACGAAACGTGTTTATGGCTGTCCGATGGGCCGGTGATTCCTTGGTGATCCAGTCAAACTGAATCTGGGAGGCTTCTACCCTTTTCCCTGCACGCCGAAGCAAGTTGACTAGATGCTCTTTGATTCTGTTCTCTTTTCCACGGTACTCGATGTCAATAATTGCTCGGTCAATCTCCTCGATGTCCTCCTTAAGCAACAAGTAGAGTGCAGTTGCGAATAGTAAATAGTGGAGTGAGTCTGCCTTACCCTGTCGTCGCAGTTCGGGGATGATCTTTCGCTTGACCTTCGCGGGTATAAGGATTGCACGTTCCTTGCCATTAGCGAATGCGACGATTGTCGCTTTGCTCGTATTTTCTACCTTTCGTCCGCTTTGATCGACTTCTACGACGTAGGCCATGAAGTTGTTATTCCTTTATTTCATCGGTGGTTCATGCCCTGCCATCAGCGGCCAACAACCGGTATGTAGAACTCGGAAATCCCCTCGCCGGTCAGCCCGCCGGCCACGACCAGGGCGTACGGCTGCGGCCCCTGGGGGACGTTATGGGCCTCTACGATGATGCGGTAGCGCCCTCGGGCCGGCTGGATGATGTCTACGCCTTCCACATTGTTCGTGCGGTCGCCATCGACACGGTTACCGTGCCACTCCTGGCCATCTGGCCCGACTACCGTCAAGTCCAGGTCATTGACAAGCTGCTTGCCGGCAGCCGGCGATCCGGGATAGTCGGTCCAGACCAGAGTCACCTGGAGTGGAACGGCGAAATTGACGACTTCCAGTTTGTAAAGTCCAGCGTCATAGACTACCCGATCCCCCGTTTGCAGGCCAGACGTGTGGTCATCGAACCAGATCAGGCGGGGTGGGGTACGAAGCAGTGAGCGCTGAACGTTCACGCGTCCCCAACCCTCGATGGAGTTAGGACGTGGGGGGATTTCCTGGGTGTCACCGGTTCCGTATTGACCGGGTGTCATATCGACCGCGCCGTTGATGAGTGTGGCTTTGATGAGCGCACTGGATGGGTTTTGCAGCCCCTTCCTTTCCACGTACCACTGGCGCACCAACGTGGCAGCGCCGGCCACCAGCGGTGTAGCCATGCTGGTGCCGCCGTTGTACACATAGTTGTCATTCTCTTCGTACACCCCCCAACTCTCGACCACAGCCTGGAAGCCCGGGTCGTGGGAGCGCGCCGACACGATGTTCGTGCCCGGGGCCACGACATCGGGCTTGATGCGCCCGTCGTCTGTGGGGCCACGACTTGAGAAGGCTGCCATCCCATTGGCGTTGTCGGAGACGAAGTCGAAGGCAATGGGGGGATGCAGGAAGTTAAACAGACCCACCAGGGCCCACTGCATGTTTCGGCTGCTCAGATCATCGTTGCCAGGCGGTCGTAGCGACTCCGAGGCACCAACGGTGATGACATTCTTGGCCGTCCCTGGCACGTTCATCGAGTCCGGATCGACAACCCCATCGCCAGGCAGAAACTCATCTTCGGGCAGCGAGTCTGTGCCAGAGTTGCCGGCGGCGAACAGGATGGTCATGTCTGGATGCGACCACGCGAACTCGTCGGCCTGCTGAGAGTCCAACAGATAGCCGCCATACGGATTGTCGGGGTTCTCCTCGTCGCTGCCGCCCCAGCTATTCGAATGAACCCGTGCCCCGTCGTCGTAGGCCTGCTGAAAGAGAATGTTCAGGTCGTCGGGCAAGCCCTCAATCTCCCCCGACGAGTCGTTGATATCGAAGGCCTGGACGACCAGGGATGCCTCAGGGACGATGCCGGCCAGGCTGCCCGCATAGTTGTGCTGCGCCGGGTCGCTCCCCGATAACGCCCCGCTGCTGGCAATGGAGCCGGCCACGTGCGTTCCATGGCCAATGGGGTCATTCCAGGTCGTCTTTGTCCCCCCCTGTGGATGAACGGCCAGGACGCGCCCCCGGAAGTCAAGGCTGAGCGTCCCCATGTCCCCCACGTCCAGACCGGAATCGGATAACGCAACGATTTGACCCGTCCCGAAGAGTCCCAGGTCCCACACCCGCTCCGCATTCATGATCTGCCGGCTGCGGGCAACGTCGTTCAGTAGCCGGCGGTGGGGTGACAGCTCGATCCATCGCACATTCGGTGAGCGGGCCAGGTCTGCGATCGCCCCCGGCAGAACGGTTGCGCGCAGCGTGTCGCCAACGGCAGTCCCCACGCTCCGAACTCCGTGACCGCCGGCAGCCATCAGCGCATCGCGGACATCATCCGCCTCGCCGGGAAAGGTGGAAATTCGGACTTCCAGCGGATCGGCCTGAGCCGCTCTGAGCGGCCTGCCGACGGACCGCGCCACGCCAGGCACCGTGTCCCGAGGCCCTTTCTGACCCTGCTGAAGGAGTGCATCCACGCGCTGCCGCAGGGCGGGGCTGATTCGATAGGCCGGCTCGTACGGGCCGACCCAGCGAACGGCGGGCAACGCAGCCACCTGCCGGGCGGTTGCCGCATCCATCCGCGCGACGAAGGCATAGTCCGGTATGTAGTCGAAGAGCTCAGTGCCGGCGGCTGAGGCCTCTGCTTCCCATGCCGGCTGGATCGGACCCCGGAACTGTACCAGGTAGACGCCTAGCGTGGTGGCAGCCGTGTGGTGCCCATTTTCCTGCAGCGGATCGAAGGTCGCGGCTTGTAGCCGGATCTGAGGCCTTGGTGGTGACTTGCCGGCAGAGACTGGTGGCATCACCAGCAAGCCGAGAATGACGAAGACTCCAACCACCATCAGGGAAGTTTGTTTCAATTTTGTGTTCCTTCACTGCCGCGCACTACCTGGTCTGACCGATATTGGGTATCCCCTGGACAAGGGCCATTATACCACAAACAGTCTTAACCCAACAAAGATCGCGGGATGGTGTCGAAAGAGGGGAAAGCCGGCGAAGGATTGGGGGGTATCAATTCGACTTATAGATAGGTCATGCAGGAGACATGGAGAGCTTGAGGGGAATGCAGAGACCGGGGCCCATCGGGCAGGGAGACCCCGGGCCTTGCTGACAGCAATCTCCTATGACCACAACGGAACTCCGGAGCCCCCCTTCCGGAGTTCCGTGTTTCCTCACAGTCCGCACACGCGGTTCTTTCCGGCAGCCTTGGCCCGATATAGCCTCTGATCGGCCTGGAACACAAGTTCCTGTGGACTATCGGCGTCTCGTGGATAGTCGGCCACGCCGACACTCACAGTGATTGGCCGGCGAAACTCTGCGCCAGTCCGCGTTCCCTGCTGCACAGCTCGACGCAGCCGGCCAGCCACGACCATTGCCTCTCGCCTATCCGTCTCCGGCAGGACAACGACAAACTCCTCCCCACCGTACCGGGCAACCCGGTCCGTCCGCCGGGAGCTGTTTTGGAGAATGGTTGCCAGACCTCGCAAAGCCCGGTTGCCGGCCGGGTGCCCATATAAGTCGTTATAACTCTTGAAGTCATCTACGTCAAGCATCAAGAGTGCCAGCGGATGTCCGTAGCGTCGGGCACGCGCCACTTCGTCAGCCAGCAGCACCTGGAAGTGAGCATAGTTGTATAGCCCGGTTAGCCCATCGTGAATAGACTGTAGTCGATACTGTTCCTTCTGCTGCTCCAGTTTGGTGGCAAGTTCCAGCACTTTTGTGTACTGTCGGGCATTTTCGTGGGCCAGCCCACTTAACCCAACCTGCTTGTAAGCAGTAATGTCTTCCAGAGTGAGGACTGCGACCGGTTCCCGGGCATCATGGTTGCGCATAGCGGAGACGTGCAGTTTCAAGAAGGTCGCCGGCATCTCGCCCCCTGGCAAGTGGATCTCAAAGACGCTCATCTTCCAGACTGTGAGAGCTCTCTGGACGGCCTCTATGATCTGTTCGCAATCAGACCCAGGGCATGCGCGCGCCAGAAGGTCGGAAAGAGACCGATGGAGAAAGACACTCGCCTGGACACGAAGCAGTATTCCCACTGCCTGGTTTATCCCCGTGATCCGTTTGTGCTTGTCAACCGTAATCACGCCCAATTCACCCACATGCGGGGCTGGGAGTTGCCTCAAACCTCCCTCCGACCGCAGCAATTTCTGTGAAATCAAATTCCTGTTCACGACTGCCTGCTCACCTCCTGGCACAGCACCTCATAACCAGTAGACACCTGCCGGCGAACTGTCAAGTCCGTACTGACCAGCCCGCTGCGACCAGGAGAACCGTACCAGCTAGCGCCATGGTCAGCACATTGCCACGACCACTGTGGCCGCCGCGCATCACACCCGTCTCATGGTGATCATCTGTCGCGGTCGGCCGTGGCGTGTCGGTCGCCGTCGGCGGCACTGGCGTGCTGGTTGCGGTGGGTGGCAACCATGTGTTAGTCGCAGTCGGCCGCGGTGTCTTGGTCGGCCGTCGTGTCTTGGTTGGCTTTGGCGTCTTGGTTACCGTAGGCGACACCGGTGTGTTAGTCGCGGTGGGTGGTGCCGGCGTGTCAGTCGCCGTGGGTGGCAGCGGCGTGTTGGTCGCTGTGGGTGGCAGCGACGTGTTGGTCGCTGTGGGTGGCAGCGGCGTGTCAGTCGCCGTGGGTGGCAGCGGCGTGTTGGTCGCCGTGGGTGGCAGCGGCGTGTTGG
>CAZHMV010000026.1:10791-18103 GCA_964532665.1 uncultured Anaerolineales bacterium | reverse complement strand
GTGGGTGGCAGCGGCGTGTTGGTCGCCGTCGGCAGCGGCGTGTCAGTCGCCGTGGGTGGTACCGGCGTGTCAGTCGCCGTGGGGTGCTGCGGCGCGCTAGCCTCCGTCGGAGCCGGCATATCCGTCGCCATGGGCGGCATTGGTGCTCTGGTTGCTGTAGGTGGCAGTGGGGTATCAGTTGCCGTGGGTAGCATCGGTGTTCTGGTTGCCGTCAGTGGCTTTGGCGTGTTGGTGTGCGTCGGCACCGGCGTATCAGTCGCCGTAGGTGGCATCGGTGTTCTGGTTGCCGTGGGCGGCAGCGGAGTATTCGTCACCGTTGGGGTCCACGTATCAGTCGCACTCACCAGGGATCGTGGCGCCGGCGATGGCGAAGGTTGAGGCATTTCAACCGGGGTGGGTATCGGTCCTTTGGGAACCATCCTACGCACGGCGAAGATACCCGGCAGACCATGCATCGCCAGGACTGCCCCTCCTACCACCAACAGCATAAGTACCAGGCCGGCGATCAGACCGACGGCATAACGCCGTGGCCAGAGCGCATGCCCGGAAAAAGAGTCTGCCAACAGCAGGCGGACTCGTTCCGACCAGCCAACACGATGTTGTCGAGTCTGAATCTGCGTAGTCAGTTGCTGAAACAACCGTCGCTCGAAAGCGGGGGACGGGGCCACCTGCTGATAGGTTTCCCTCAGCAACTGCTTGGTGGTCTCATCAATCGACGACCTCTCAGGCCCAGTCACTGGACTTCATTCCCTCGATCTAATTGGGCTTTGAACGCATCACGGGCACGTGTGAGTAGCGACTCGACTGCCTTCTCACTCCTGGCCATGAGGAGTGCAATTTCAGAAACGGTGAACTCTTCAAGATACTTCAGTGTCAGTACCTGCCGGTAGTGCTCCGGCAGTGCCATCAGAGCCTGCCAGACCTGACGCCGCAAGAATTCGCGTTCAGCGACCTCTTCTACTGCCAATTGCTGGCTGGCGCCACGAAGCTGGAACAGCACATCATCCCCTGTCAGTTGAGGGGTCTTGACATTGTCACGCCGTCGTCGGAGATCAGTTGCCTTGTGCCAGGCAATTCCGCACAGCCACACATAGAGCCGGCTGTCACCGCGAAACGAGTCCAGGTTGTTGATGGCTGCGATGAACGTCTCCTGGGTGACGTCTTCAGCATCCTGCTGATGACCTCCCACCTGATGGTACACGAAGCGGTAGACCGGACCGATGTAGCGGTCGTAGAACTCCGCCAGAGCTTGCCGGTCGCCCCGCGCGAGCCGCCTGAGCAGGGTTATTTCGTAGTTGTCTGGCTGATCGTCCGTTGACGTGGAGCCAGCAGTATTTGGAGTAGACATGTTGGAGAGGGGAACAGAATCTACCTTACCTAGTATAAGTCGGTCCAGGAGCACAAAATCCTTCGCACTTCTTTACTATGCGGCAGGTCGTTCTGGAACCAACTGGCTGTGGCCGCCGGCCCGGCGTGCCGGGATAGGCAATTATACGTAAGCTGCCGGCCATAGTCCACCGGGCCGCGCATCCCAGCCGTCAAGTCGCATCGCAATCGCCCGGTTGCGACGCAGCAGGAATTTGGCAAATCGGGGTTTCCATGCTATAATGGAGGGCGTTCGGGCGGTTAGCTCAGATGGCTAGAGCGCCACGTTGACATCGTGGAGGTCAGAGGTTCAAGTCCTCTACCGCCCACAGCTTTACCAGGTCAAACGGCGACGATCAGGACGAGTACGTGAGAGACCGGTCGCAGGGAGGTGGGGTCACCGACTGAGAGCCCCGCCGGCCATGGCCTCACCGAAAACCCCCTGGGAGCTGCTACCTGAAAAGAGAAGCCAGAGAGGGGGCCTCTCCGAGTAGGCGTAGCCGGGTGACAACCGTTATCAGTCACAGGAGGGCAACGGTGTTGTGTCCGTTGTCGAAAGTGGGTGGAACCACGGGAGTTTAAGCCTCTCGTCCCATTGCGGGCGGGAGGCTTTTTGATTTGAGAGAGGAGTGATCCGATGGCAGTGAAAGAACCGAAAGTTGAAGAAATGGAGGGTGTCGCCGAAGACGGCAACAAGGATGCAGAGTTGTTACACAAACTTCGCCATTCGGCGGCCCACGTCATGGCGGAAGCCGTGCTGGAGCGCTTCCCCGAAGCCAGGCTCGGCATCGGGCCGCCCATCGAGAACGGGTTCTATTACGACTTCGACCTCGGTGTTGATGAGGCTGGCACTCCTCGCACGTTCTCGCCAGAAGATTTGGAAAAGATCGAGGAGCGGATGCGGGAGATTGTCAAGGAGCGTTGGCCGTTCGACCGCCAGGAGGTCACCGCCGATCAGGCGCGCGAACTGTTCAAGAACAACCCGTACAAACTGGAACTGATCGACGAACTCGAAGCCGGCAACGTCGATGAATACGGCGACCCCGTCGATGAGCCGGTGCCTATCTCGATCTACACCCAGCACGAATTCACGGACCTGTGCCGTGGGCCACACGTGCCCCACACGGGCTACATCAAGCCGAACGCCTTCAAACTGTTGAGCACCGCAGCAGCCTACTGGCGCGGCGACGAGCACAACCCAACCATGCAACGCATTTACGGCACGGCGTGGAAGAACAAGACCCAACTCGAGGCCTATCTGGCGAAGCTGGCAGAGATCGAGAAGCGGGACCACCGCCGGCTGGGGGTCCAACTGGACCTGTTCAGCACCGCGCCGGGCGAGGTAGGCGGCGGCCTGATTCTGTGGCACCCCAAGGGAGGCATGATTCGCACCATCGTCGAGGATTTCGCGCGACAGCAGCACCTGGAGGGCGGCTACGACATCGTTTACACGCCACACATCGGACGCAGCCGGCTGTGGGAGACCAGCGGCCATCTGGACTTCTACCGCGAGAGCATGTATGCACCCTTGAACATCGATGGGCTTGAGTACTACCTCAAGCCCATGAACTGCCCGTTCCACATCATGATCTACAAGTCCGACCGCCGGTCGTATCGCGATCTGCCGATGCGTCTGGCCGAGTGGGGGACGGTGTATCGTTTCGAGCGTTCCGGTGTGCTCCACGGGTTGCTGCGGGTTCGCGGGTTCACACAGGACGACGCCCACATCTTCTGCACGCCGGCTCAGGTCGAAGACGAAATCAAACGCGTTCTGGACTTCAGTCTGGACATGCTGGAAGCCTTCGGCTTCAAGGAGTTCAACATCTACGTCTCGACCCGTCCCGAGAAGTACGTTGGCGAGCCGGCCCAGTGGGATGTAGCCACGGAGGCGCTGAAACGGGCGGTGAACAGCCGGGGACTGGGATACCAGATCAAGGCGGGCGAGGGCGCATTCTATGGGCCGAAGATTGACATTGACGTGAAGGACGCCCTGGGACGCGCCTGGCAACTGACTACCATTCAGTTCGACTTCAACCTGCCCGAGCGGTTCGACCTGCGATTCGTGGGCGAAGATGGTCTGGAGCACCAGCCGTACATGGTTCATCGCGCGCTGCTGGGTTCCATGGAACGGTTCTTCGGGGTCCTCATCGAGCACTACGGTGGGGCCTTCCCTGTCTGGCTGGCACCGGTGCAGGCCATCATGATCCCCATCGCCGACCGGCACACCCCGTACTGCGAGCAGGTAGCCGGGCAGTTGAAAGCAGCCGGCCTGCGGGTGCAAGTCGATGCGCGCAGCGAGCGCATGAGCGCCAAAATCCGCGA
This sequence comes from uncultured Anaerolineales bacterium, assembly GCA_964532665.1. Taxonomy (GTDB): domain Bacteria; phylum Chloroflexota; class Anaerolineae; order Epilineales; family JAANWY01; genus CAZHMV01. The sequence continues at coordinate 14,416 of CAZHMV010000026.1, read as the reverse complement.
CGCGCAGCTCCAGAAGATTCCGTACATGCTGGTTGCGGGTGATCGCGAGGCGGAGGCCGGCAACGTCGCTGTCCGCCTGCGCACCGAAGAAGACCTGGGAGCCATGCCCGTGGAGAATTTCCTGGAGATAGCCCAGGCGGCTATCGACGAAAAGCGGGACCTATAAAGAGTGAGATGAACTGCACGTGGTTTCGATCCGAGGCGCGAGGCCGTCCGTTTGACTTAATCGTTCAATTATGTTACCATTGCTCACGTCTGGGATTTGGTCTCGATTTTGACCCGAGGTGGAGAGATAGGCAAACCAGAACTTCGTATCAACGAACAGATTCGAGCCCGTGAAGTTCGCCTCATTGGCGGAGACGGGAAACAAATAGGCATCGTACCACTGCGCGAAGCCCTGAATGCCGCGCGCGAACAGCGACTCGACCTGGTCGAAGTCGCCCCAAATGCGGACCCGCCCGTGTGCCGGATCATGGACCACGGGAAGTACATCTACGAACGGGCGAAGCGAGAGCGGGAAGCGCGCAAAGCGCAGAAGACCGTCGAGGTCAAAGAGATTCGGGTACGGCCCAAGACAGATGACTACCATCTGGGGTTCAAGGTCAAGCGTGCGCGTGAATGGCTGCTGGACGGGGCGAAAGTCAAAGTCCGCATTCTCTTCCGAGGCCGCGAGATCACCCACCCGGAGATTGGCCGTAGCATTCTGCGAGAAATCGCTGAGGAACTATCGGACATTGCCGAGGTGGAGCAGAAGCCTGGCATGGAAGGTCGGACCATGCTGATGGTCCTCGGCCGGAAGACCGACTGAGTGCCTGTTCCAAAAGACCCGTAGTAACGGTCCTTCGACCTGGCCGCGTCCCGAGTCGGTCGAGGGGCTGAGGACAGGCTCCAGTCGTTCCAAAGGCGGCCGACTAAGCGCCTGCCTGCAAAGATCCGTAGTAACACGACTGAAGTCGTTCCAAAGCGGCTGCGGCCGCCTTACGAGTGTATGTAGTGCGAGGTAATTAATCGTGCCGAAGATCAAAACTCACAAAGCGACTGCAAAGCGGTTCAAGCGAACCGGAAAAGGCAAGCTCATGCGCGTAAAGATCGGCAAGAGCCACTTGCGCCGAAAGAAGTCAAAGCGCGTGAAGCGCCTGTTCGATGAGCATATCGAAGTTAAAGAATCTGCCAGCAAGAAGCGCATCAGGCGCTTAGCACCCTACCTGTAGCAGTGATCAGTATTCAGTAATCAGAGTCTGGTCACCGATCACTGATTACTGATTACTGATCGTGGCTAGGGTAAGACGTACATAAACTATACTGACCAACACGGGAGAAACTAAGTCATGCCGAGAGTCAAAGGGGGTCCCCAGACCCGACGCCGGCACAAGAAAGTTCTGAAGGCAACCAAGGGCCAATGGGGGGCTCGTAGCCGGCTGTACAAACGCGCGAATGAGGCCCTACTGAAGTCACGGGCGTACGCCTATCGCGATCGCCGGCGCAAGAAGCGCGATTTCCGGCGGTTGTGGATTCAGCGGATCAATGCCGCCTCCCGACAGCACGATCTGTCGTACGGACGGTTCATGCACGGCCTCAAGCAAGCCGGCGTTGAACTGAATCGCAAGGTACTGGCCGACATCGCCGTTCGAGAACCAGACACCTTCGCTGAGCTGGCCGCCGTAGCCAAGGACGCCGCCCAACTGTAGGGACAGGGCAACCGGGCCTGGTCTCTACGATGATCACAAGCACCAGCAACAGTAAAGTCAAACTCGCGCGCGCCCTGCACCGGCGTCGCTACCGTTACGCGGAGCGGCGCTTTTTGGTGGAGGGCGTCCGGCTGTTGGAAGAGGTTGTGAGAGCCGGCATTCCGCCGGCCTTCGTTCTGTACACCGACGAGATCCTGGCCGGCCAGCGGGGACAGTCTCTGCTCCGAGACCTCCGTCAATTGACTGACGATGTCTACCAGGTCACGGATGGGGTTCTGCAAGCGGCCGCTGACACGGTGGCACCCCAGGGCATCCTCGCTGTCGTGCCTTTCCCGGCAACAGCGACACCTCCCAACCCCACGCTGACCCTGGTCATCGATGAGATACAGGACCCGGGCAACCTGGGCACGCTACTGCGAACTGCTGAAGCAGCCGGCGTGGACTACGTCATCCTGACGCCCGGCACGGTTGATCCGTACAATCCGAAGGTTGTTCGCGCCGGCATGGGCGCTCATTTCCGATTGCCGATGGCGGTTTCGGATGACTGGGATGCCATTTCCAAGTTGCTCGCAGGCCGACCGGTCTGGCTCGCGGAAGCCAGCGCCAGGCACGCCTACTACGAGGTCGATTGGACCCAACCTTCCGCGTTGATCATCGGCAGTGAAGCCCGGGGCGCCAGCCCGGAAGCGCGCCGGCTGGCCACCGGCGGCATCGCCATCCCCATGGCCGGCGACGTCGAATCCCTGAACGCGGCCGTCGCCGCCAGCGTGATCCTGTTCGAGGCGCGCCGGCAGCGCGCACAGGCAGCGCAGAATAGACCGGGCGCCGCCAGTGTGGTATAATCCGCCGTGGAAAGTTATCGCACACGAACGCTAGCTATCCTCCCGCAGGTTGCAATGAGCAGCGGTTTTACCCCTCAAACAGGAACTGAGAGCAGCGATGCTTGGACAGAGAAGGTCTAACCCTGCGGGAGGGTGAGGAGTTACGAGTAACGGTCATACCCAGCGAGGAAGGACACCATGCGCATTGTGATTACGGGCGGGGCCGGCTTCATTGGATCCCACCTGTGCGACCGCTTCATCGGTGAAGGCCACCAGGTCGTGGCCATCGACAACCTGATCACGGGGAGTCTGGCTAATATCCAGCACATGCTGGATAAGCCCGGGTTTGAGTTCATCCAGCACGACGTTTCCAGGCACATTTCGGTTGACGGGCCGGTCGATGTGGTGATGCACTTTGCGTCGCCGGCCAGCCCCAAGAGCTACACCGAGTTTCAGATACAGACTCTGAAAGTAGGCGGCCTGGGCACCCACAACTGCCTGGGACTGGCAAAAGCCAACCACGCCACGTTCCTCCTCGCATCCACCTCCGAAGTCTACGGCGACCCCGAGGTCCATCCCCAGCCCGAGAGCTACCGGGGCAACGTAAGCTGCATCGGCCCGCGCGCCATGTATGATGAGGCCAAACGCTTTGCCGAGGCGATTACCATGTCCTATCATCGGGTCCACGAGATTGATACGCGAATCGTTCGGATTTTTAACACCTACGGCCCTCGCATGATGCTGGACGATGGTCGGGTTGTGCCCAACTTTGTGGGACAGGCCCTGCGGGGTGAGCCTCTCACGGTCTACGGCGATGGTTCCCAGACCCGGGCATTCTGCTATGTCAGTGATCTTGTCGAAGGAATCGTGCGACTTATCGGCGTGCCGGAGAATGAGCCGGTCAATCTCGGGAATCCACGCGAGATCAGCATCCTGGATTTCGCCAGGAAGATCAATGAGTTGACCGGCAACGCGGCCGGCATTGTCTACCAACCTCTCCCCCCAGACGATCCCACGCGCCGCTGTCCTGATATCACCAAAGCTCGACAGTTGCTAGGCTGGGAACCAAAAGTAGGGCTGGACGAGGGGATGGGAAAGACCATCGCGTGGTTCCAG
>CAZHMV010000026.1:0-10691 GCA_964532665.1 uncultured Anaerolineales bacterium | reverse complement strand
TTCTCCTGATCGTCGGCGGGATTGCCCTGGCAGTTGCTCCTCTGCCGCTGGCTGTGGCAGGTGTGGCCGGCATCGCCTTTGCGATCACCTTGCTACTACGGCCGGAGATCGGGTTGTGGGTCCTACCGTTCGCAGTGCCCTTTGGCTTGATCCGCGGCCTGCCGCTGGCCGGCTCGGGTGTCGGAGCGACGGAGTATCTCATCGGCCTGACACTGGCAGCCTGGGTGGGGCATGAGATTGTGCATCGCCGGCTGCGGATCCAGTCACCACCGCTGCTGATCCCGCTCCTGTTACTCCTGGGCGCCGTGCTGTTGTCGGCAACCGGCATGTACGCCGTGCCGCCAACGGCTAAGGAACTGGTGAAGTGGGGAGAGGTTCTCGTCGTCTACGTGTTGACGTTCAACTTGATCAAGACCTGGCAGGCGGGCGCAATCTTGACGGCCGCGCTGCTCCTGGCTGGCAGCCTGAGCGCTCTCAACGGGGTGGCCGGCTCCCTGCTGCGCATCGGCCCGCCGCAATTCGCGATTCTCGGTGGCCGGCTCTACCGCGCCTTCGGAACCTTCGCTCAGCCCAACCCGTTCGGGGGATACATGAACCACAGCCTGCCCATCGCGGTCAGTTTGCTCGTGGCATCCATGATCGCGGCCGGCATGGAAGCGCGGGGGGATTGGAGATCGGGAATCGGAGATCGAAGATTAGAGATTAGAGATTGGAGATTGGAAAAGTTGCCTCGCCCGGATGCGTTCCAATCTCCAATCTCCAATCTCCAATCTCCACCCTCCACCCTCGCGCTGGCCGGCATCTGCGGCGTGCTGGCATTGGGCCTGGCCCTGAGTTGGTCTCGCGGGGCGTGGTTGGGGGCGCTGGCCGGCCTGGGAGCGGTGGCACTGACATGGCTGACCGTAATTCTCACCGGCGCAGCAGGGGATCCAGCAACGCAGGCGCTGCGGCGACGAGTCGTCACGCTCGCGTGGGCGGCGGTTGCACTCGTCGTTCTCTTCGTGCTATTGGGTGGCTTCAATCTCTTGCCGGCCGCCATCGAGAGCCGCATCGGCAGCGCCATAGCAACTTTCACCACGCTTGACGCGCGTGGCGCTAACATAACCGACGCCAACTTCGCCACAATGGAGCGTGTCGCCCACTGGCAGGCCGCATGGGGTATGTGGCGCGACCACTTCTGGACGGGCGTCGGCATCGGCAACTACGAAGCAGCGTACGCCAGTTACCGGCTGCCGAAGTGGCCGTACGCACTGGGGCACGCGCACAACATCTACTTCAACATGGCCGCCGAGATCGGATTCATCGGCCTGGTAGCGTATTTGGTGTTCGTCGTGTCGGCCTTGTGGCACAGTTGGCGGGTAGCACGCAGGTCGTCGGAGCCGGCGGTTCGCGGTGTCGCCATCGGGGTGTTGGGCGTTCTGGTTGCCCTGGCCGTACACAACTTTTTCGACAATATGTACGTCCATGGTATGGGCGTCCACCTGGCCCTGGCGCTGGGGCTGGTATCGGCGTTTGGAAGAGAGGGAATATCATCACCATCGACGAAGCTCAACCGCTAGAAATTGATGCTGAAGCGCCGCCGGCCGAGGTTTCCCTGAAAGACCGGTTTCTCAATGTGCGGACGCTGGCATCGTTCGGCATTGCGCTGATTCTGCTATATTTCCTGGCAACTCGGGTTGACATCAACTTCCGGGAAGTCTGGGCCAATATCCAGCAGGCGAGTCCGCCGCTCTATCTGGCCGCCATCGTGATCTACTACTCGTCGTTTGCCGCGCGCGGCTACCGGTGGCGCCGCCTGCTCCACAACGCCGAAGTTGGGTGGGATACCATACCGCGCGTTCGCGACCTGGCCGAGATCATCTATCTCTCCTGGTTTGCCAACAGCATCGTGCCGGCCAAGCTGGGCGATCTCTATCGCGGATACCTGCTGAAGAAGGACAGCGGGGTCTCCTTCTCGCTATCTATGGGCACGATCGTGGCCGAACGTCTGCTGGATTTCGTCGTGTTGGTAACGTTGATGGGTGTGGCCGGCCTTGTTAGCTATCGGGGTCGGCTGCCACAGCAGATCATCCAGCTCCTGGCGGGCACCGTTGCCATCGTGGTTGCCGTCATCGTCGGATTGTTGTTCCTACAGCGGTTTGGCGATTGGATCGGTCGCCGGCTGCCAGCTCGGGTAGGCGATCTGTATCATCGTTTTTCCAGCGCAATGCTGCTATCCTTCCAGCGATTCCCGGAACTCCTGGCGTACACCATCGCGGCGTGGGCCTGTGAATCTGCCCGGGTGTGGTTCGTGATCCTGGCACTGGGGGTCAGCCTGCCCATCTCCATGGTGGTCTTCTTGGGGCTGCTGGCGGCGCTGCTGACCACTCTGCCGCTGACGCCCGGCGGTCTGGGGTTTGCTGAGGCCGGCCTGACCGGAGTCCTGATCCTCTACGGCGTCAACCAGGAGATGGCCGGCTCGATTGCGCTCCTGGACCGCTCGATCAGCTTTCTCAGCCTGCTTGTCGGCGGGTTCGTGGTGTACTTACTTAGCAAGAAGACGAAGTAGGGCGAGGCAGGTTGGCTAGATAGTTAGATAGCTAGATGGCTAGATGGCTGGATGGCTGGGCGGTACTGTGCAAGCCATCCAGCCATCTAGCTATCCAGCCATCTAGCCATCCAGCCAGCACTTTCGTGCTTCGGAGTGCCCTACACGGGCATGTTGACTACTCTATGCGCATCGGGATCGACTTCACGCCGGCCATCCAGCAGGGAGCCGGTATTGGACGCTACACCCGCGAGTTGGTGCGGGCACTGGCGAAGCTCGACACGGCTAACCAGTATGTGCTTTTCCAGGCGAGCCGTGGCGCGCAGCGTAAGGCCGGCCCGTGGCCCGAGAGCTTCCGCGTCCGCTCCGTCCCGCTCACAGATCGCTGGCTGGCCATCCTCTGGCAACGGCTACGACTGCCCGTCCCGGTGGAGCTCTTCACCGGGGCCGTGGACATCTTCCATTCACCTGACTTCGTGCTACCACCTGTCCGGCGGGCTCGTACAGTCCTCACCGTTCACGATCTTTCATTCCTGACCACGCCCGAGACATCCGACCCGGGGCTACGAGAGTACCTGACCCAGGCAGTTCCCCGAGCCGTAGCCCACGCAGATCATATCCTGGCCGACTCCAGAAGCACGAAGCAGGACCTGGTGACCCACCTGAACGCCGATCCGGAGCGAATCACCGTAGTCTACCCTGGTGTTGATCCACGATTTCAGATCCTGGAGGAGCCGGCCATCGCCGAATTTCGCGCACGATACGGCCTGAATCGCCCCTTCGTTCTGTCCGTCGGGACGCTCCAGCCGCGCAAGAACTACCCGACTCTCATCGAAGCCTTCGCCCATCTCTGTAGAAGCGAGGCAGGGCAGATCGCCTCGCTCCTACTACGGAAGACCTCGGACATCGAACTGGTCATTGCCGGCGGGCGAGGATGGCTGTATCAGGAGATTTTCGACACGGTGGATCGCCTGGGGATAGGTGATCGAGTCAAGTTTCTGGGGTTTGTGCGCGATGAGGACTTGCCGGCGCTCTACAACGCCGCTGAAGTCTTCGCTCTGCCATCGCTCTACGAAGGGTTCGGGCTGCCGGTGCTTGAGGCCCTGGCGTGTGGAACGCCGGTGGTCACGTCGGATGTCAGCTCGCTGCCGGAAGTGGCCGGCGATGCCGCGCTGTTGGTGTCGCCCCGCGACGTCGAAGGTATCAGTCGGACGCTCCACCGGGCGCTGATCGACCAGGAGCTCAGGGCCACGCTACGCGAACGAGGGTTGATTCAGGCACAGCAGTTCACCTGGCAGAGAGCGGCCGAGACCGTGCTCGACATCTACCAGCGAATGACATAGGCACGCTCGGCGAAGGGTGCCGGTCCCTTTCGTTGCAGGTGGCCGGCACCTGTCCATGGCGCGTCGCGGCGTCTATTCGATTTTTATTTTCCGCGCCCGCTTTTGCTGCGGTGCGTCCTGTTGCTCGATGCGCTCGATTGCGGCATCGACGAGCGAGCGCGCAGCCAGCAACATCTCGCGCCGAGCCGCCTGCCGGTGCTCCCAGAACTCTGCCGGCAAGAGGGAGCGCAGGCTCGATCTGAACTCCCCCCAGGCTTGCTGCACGTTCTTGACAGCCTCTGGCCGGCCCTCTGGCCTGACCGCCTTTTCCGTATTTGCCTTCTCGGCAGACATCACCCAATTCCTCCTCGTGGGCTACTACTCCATCAAAGTGATTATGATAGGCAGGGGCAGTGCCTTGCGCCTGCTCTGGTTGACACAGCCGCCGCTGTCGGCAGGAACTCCCGCCAGTGGAGGGTGACCGCAAGGGATCGCCCCTACATCAACGCCTCATAATCAGTCTGATGAGGTGCTACTCTTATGCTGGTTGAACTTCCAATTCCTCTGAACGAGACCTCGGAGGTCGGCAATTAGAGACGCGGAAGCAAACCAAACTCGGCCTGAAACAGTCCTGAACTTCGCAAGTTGATGCCGCTGAGACCTCCGAGGTCTGAGTGCTCCGCCGGTAGCAGAGCCCCCGGACCTATGTGCGTTCGTCGCTGTCGAGTTCGTGCTGAGACAGGTCGCGGGTCTTAGCTGTGGTCGGCAGGATCATGCGCGTCCCGAGTCTATCCTCAGGCTCATCGACGGCGAAGCCGGGGCCACGAGTGGCAATCTCCAGGATGTGTCCGTCGGGGTCGCGGAAATAGATGGACCGGAAGTAGGTCCGGTCGAACGGCCCGTTCACGTGGATACCGCCTGCCTGCAAGTGTGCCTGGAACAGATCCTGTTCGGCTTCATCCTCCACCATGAAGGCGATGTGATGGGTGCTGCCGGCTCCCACGCGCCCCGCGCCGGCATGGGGATACTCGAAGAAGGTGATGACCGTCCCGGGCCGGCCCTGCTCGTCGCCAAAGTAGAAATGCTTGGTATGTGGATCGTCGTAGTTAACCGTCTGCTTCACGAGCCTCATGCCGAGCGCGTTGGTGTAAAACTCCGTCGTGCGATCCATGTCGCGGCAGATGGCCGTGACGTGATGTATCCCCTGAACTTTCATGCTTCTGCCCCGACCGAAAACAGATGCTCCAGGTCGTAGCTCGAATACACTTTGAAGGCCATCAAGGTTTCCGTCCGGGTGATGCTCTGAACGTCTTGGATGTGACCCGTCACCAGATCGGCGATTTCCTCGTTGGTCTGGGTGCGCAGGATGGCGACCAGGTCGTACTGGCCGGCTACCGAAAACACCTCCGTCACGCCCTTCAGCTCCAGCAGAGCCTGGGCAACCGGGTTCACTTTTGCGCGTTCCACGTTGATCAGAACGATTGCAGTTACCATGAACGTTATCTCCTTTCGTTGATGGTGGCTTCCGTGAGACAGGTGGGCTGAGTGCTGACTCGCGTGAAGCGTGAAACGTGAGGACTTCGGGATGAGACACGCATCACGCGCCGTCCTGAGCCTGCCGAAGGGTTTCACGGCGTGATCAAATCGAGGCTGTCGTGCACAAGCCGGCCTGTCGTTTCCTCGAAGACGTTAGTCAGCAAATGCTCACTCAATCGCTTGGCCAGGCTGATGATGGTCAGCACGGTGGGCCGGCCCAACGCCCTGGGAAACGTGCTGGCATCGCACACGTAGAGGTACCTGACCTGCGTCTGCAAATCCTGGTCCAGCATCTCCCCGATGCGGACAGTGGCGCTGGGGTGCGTGCCCCGGACCGGCGTCACGAAGATCGTGTCCGGGGCACAGCCGGCCCGTACCAGAATCTGCCGGCTCACCTCGATGGCGTGATCGAAGCGCGCCTGGTCCCGCTCCGTGATCGGTTTGCTGATGTCATGTTCGCCGGCGATTCCCCCCGCCACCTCGTCTGTGACCTTGATCATCACGCCCAGCGTGCGGTTCCAGCGCGGCCACGTCAGCGGGTAGCGTGGCCCCTTGAGGGCGGTGATGAGCGGGTAGAGCAACCAGGGATCGATGAGCGTGCTGAGCATGTAGCCGTGCTCCAGGTCCTCGAAACCGTAGGTCATGGGCGGCTCGTGGCCGATTCCCTCGAACTCCGACGCGCCGTAGACCATGACCGTCGAATCCATGGCCAGGCCGACGCCGGCCTCGGCGAAGCGGTGCCCTGAGGTCCCTCCTGAGCTTGCCGAAGGGCTTGCCGAAGGGCCCGAATTCTGCAGGATCAGCGGCGAGCCGATGCCGCCGGCGGCCAGCACGACCACATCGGCACGGACCTGGAAGGGCTTGCCGGCCAGCGTGCCCTGCACGCCGGTGGCGCTGCCGCCCTCGACGAGCACACGCTCCACTTTCGCCTGGGTGATCAGCCGGCTGCCGGCTGCCACGGCCTGATCGATGTACTCGTTGGCGCTCCACTTGGCCCGACAGCGGCAGCCCAACATGCAGTGCGCCCCGCAGTCGAAGTTGGGCGAGCGGGCCGGACTCATGAACTTGGGCTGCGGCTGCCAGTCCAGGCCGACGGACGCTGCCGCTTCGGCGATTCGAGTTGAAGCTTTGCCTCGCAGCGCCTCCGGCAGGGGCGCGATGTTGAGTTCGTCGATGGTCTCCTGGGCGTAAGCGTCCAGGTCGATGCCGTAGTCGGTTTTGAACCAGGCCGGCGGCTTAGCAGCCGAGCCGCAGTACATGCTGGTGGCCCCGCCGGTCATCAGCGGGCGGATGATGTTGAGGCCCTCACGCGTGAAGAGCAGGCTAGCGCGGTCGGTGTACAGCACTGCGCCCAGGTAGGTGCCGTAGTAGAACTTGCCCCGGTGGTCTCGGCCGCGCTCCAGCAGGATCACGCGCTGGCCGGCCCGCGCCAGTTGCCGGGCCACCGTCGCCCCACCAGGGCCGGAGCCGGCGATGACGACGTCCGCTTCCAAATACGTTCCATGTCGGTTCATTGATCGCTCCAGTGGGGCCACTCCGGGAAGAACACGGATTGCTCGGATATTCGGATCAGTCTTTCAGAATTGCTAATCTCGAATCTCTGACGAGTCTTCACGAGACACTTGCCTCTGCACCACCCGCCACTTCGCCAATCGTTCCGCAATCTCCTGCTCGTAGCCCTGGTCGCCCGGCTTGTACCACCGCCGGCCCTGCAGCGCCGCCGGCAGGTATTGCTGCGCCACGTGGTGGCCGGGGAAGTTGTGGGGATACCGGTAGCCCTGGCCGTGCCCCAGACCTTTGGCGTCGCGGCTGGCATCCTTCAGGTGATCGGGAACCTCGATTTCGCCCTCCCGCTCCACGTCCTCCAGCGCCTTCGCGATAGCCAGCACAGAGTTGGACTTGGGAGCTGTGGCCAGGTACAGCGTGGCTTCGGCCAGGTTGAGCCGCGCCTCGGGCATGCCAACGTATTCCACGGCGTGGGCGGCGGCCGTGGCGACCACCAGCGCCATAGGGTCGGCCAGGCCGACGTCTTCCGAGGCGTGGACGACCAGCCGGCGGGCGATGAAGCGTGGGTCCTCGCCGGCATAGATCATCTTGGCCAGCCAGTACAGGGCCGCGTCGGGGTCGGAGCCGCGAATGCTTTTGATGAAGGCCGAAATGGTATCGTAGTGCTCATCGCCGCCCCGGTCGTAGCGCAATGCCCTCCGCTGGATGGACTCCTCAGCCACCGCCAGATCGATGTGAATGACGCCATCGTCGTCGGGCAGCGTGGTCTCAATGGCGAGCTCCAGAGCGTTGAGGGCATTCCGGGCATCGCCGCCGGCCATGTTGACGATGTGGGCCATGGCCTCGTCGGTGACTTCGGCTTTGCGCCGGCCGTAGCCCCGCTCGGGATCGTCCAGCGCACGCTGCAGAATCACCCGCAGGTTGGCCTGCGACAACGGTTCCAGTTGAAAGATGCGGGAGCGCGACACAAGGGGGGCAATCACCGAGAAGTACGGGTTCTCCGTCGTGGCCCCGATGAGAATCACCGTGCCGTCCTCGACGTGAGGCAGCATGGCATCCTGCTGAGCCTTGTTCCAGCGGTGGATTTCGTCGATCAGCAGGATGGTGCGCCGGCCATACAGGTTGCGGCGCTCCTTCGCCTCGGCGATGACCTCGCGCAGGTCAGCGACGCCGGCCAACACGGCGCTGAGGGCTGCGAAATGGGACTCGGTGGTGTTGGCGATGATGCTGGCCAGCGTAGTCTTGCCCGTGCCGGCCGGCCCCCAGAAGATCAGGGATGACAGTTGGTCAGCCTGGATGGCGCGGCGGAGCAGCCGGCCTTCGCCCACGATGTGTTCCTGCCCGACAAACTCCTCCAGCGTGCGTGGACGCATGCGAGCGGCCAGCGGTGCTTCGCGCTGTATCTGGTCTTGCCGGCTGTGCTCGAAAAGGTCCATGATCTTCAAAACAGAATTGGTTGAGACAAGTGACTATGCGATAGGATCTGGTTGGCAGTGCATCGCAAGACGCAAGACGCAAGACGCAAGACACAAGACGCAAAACGTGCTGATGCGCGAGAGTTTACGTCTTACGTCTTACGTCTTGCGTTTCACGGCTGCGTGATCACGTCGATGACGATGCGCACCGGATCAGTGAGAGTGAAGACCTCATAAGGCGCCGGCTTTGATAGACCGATGGAAAACCCCAATAAGGCGTCGTCAAACGTTGGGTGCACACCAACTTTCGTCACGATCGAGCTCCCCGGAACTTCGATGGGTAGCATGTCGCTCAGTGGCACTCCATACGCGTAGCAATCGTGTATCATGATATCAATCCGGGCTGCTCCCCATGAGGGATCGAGCAGGGCACCTCGTCTTGGGAATGCCGTCCTGGTGTTGTCAACTTCCGTGATCTCGGTCAACGGGGCCGTATCGCGGGCTTCGGCCATCTCCCAAACGACGCGCACCCGCTGGGGATGTATCCCGACGCGAAGGTCTGAGAGTGTCCACGTGCTACCCAGACTGCCAACCTCCTGGGGAACATCCACGTATGCACCTGGGTTAACGGTTGGGACAGCGCTGTCGGGTGTCGCCGGCGGAGGCGAGGGGGTGGCCGGCCTGGGCGTTGCGGTGGGCGGCCGTGGTGTGGCCGAGGGCGGACGCGGTGTGGATGTAGCCGGCCGCGGGGCCGGTGTTGGTGGCCGTGGTGTAGGCGTAGCCGGGCGCGTTTCGGCAAGGCTTTGCGCGGTCGCCGGCTGCGCTGTCAACGTCGCGAATAGCTTCGGACCAGGCGTTAAGGCCGAAACCGTTTCCAGCGGGGCCACTACGGTACCCTGCAAGGCATTCGGGCTGCCCCCACAGGCTGCAAGCAGGATCACCCCCGCTACCACTATCGAGATTGTGATGGCATTTCGTTTGGCTGGCATTGTGTTTTCTCATGCGGATGTTCTTATACAACAGACGGAAACAGCACTCGTTTTGCTCCCTCAATTGTACGTGTTTTGACCAACCTGGGCAAGCCTTGCAATTCCGGCACGGGAGCAGAACCCACACCCCCTGGTGTTGCCAGGCCATGAGTGCTCTCAACCAGGTCATTTGGTGTGATGATAGTATAACAGGGTCCAAATGGGGTCGCGGGCGGGTTCAAATCAGGTCCGACCACTTGGCCCTGGCCGGCGTTGCGTGCTATAATCGGCCTGCGAGGGCTGAGGCTTATTCAGAAGCAACTCCCGGGCATGATAGCCGGTGACATCATCGAGAACCGTCGCTAAGCAAGGCCTTCTACTCACAGACTGATTCTCCTGAAGGCGGCGTTGCTGGACGAAACTGAGGGCTTTGTGAAGCTCGTGGCCGATGCTCAGCATGGCACCTTGTTGAGAGTCAGTGCCGTCGGTGCTCATTCTGTTCTCCTCGCGACGTGCAGCGCCTGTTCGAGGCCCTCGGCGGGCAGGTGGAAGTGCACGCGGACCACCCTTTCAATGCCTGGGTCGTCGTGGAGGAGTGAGAAGGAAGTTGTTTGCGAACCCCTTCGCCGCCCCGGACGCCGTTGCCGGCTATGATGCCTGGTACGAAACCACAGGCCGGCGGGCCGATGGTCTGGAGAAAGCTCTCTTGAGACGACTGCTGGCCTGCTTCCCACAGGCGCGCACGATCCTGGAGGTCGGCTGCGGCACCGGCCACTTCACCCGTTGGTTCGGCGAGCAAGGATTGCAGGCCACAGGGCTGGACCTGTCGCCGGCTATGCTGGCCGAGGCTGGCCGACTGGGCAGTCTGCCCTGCATCCAGGGTGACGCCCTGGCGCTGCCTTTCTCGAGTGACGCCTTCGACCTGGTCGCCCTGATCACGACGCTGGAGTTCGTAGCCGATCCATCTCAGGCCCTGACCGAGGCAGCTCGCGTGGCCCGACATGGACTGATCATGGGGGTACTGAACCGGCAGAGTCTGCTGGCCTGGCAACTGAGGCGTTCGGGGAAACCGCTGTGGCAGGTGGCTCACCTCTTCACGCCGGCCGAGTTGGTCCAGATGGTGAAGCAGATTGTCGGGAAGCGGGACAAGATCGTCTGGCGAACGACCCTGTGGCCACTCTGGCCTGGGGCCTCGGTGTTGCCGTGGGGTGGGTTCATCGGCATGGGAGTGCATCTGGGTTAGCCTACCCCGAAAACCCCGTAGTAACGACTTGTGAAGTTTGAGCAATTAGTCAGGGAACTCCGTCCAAGAGCGGTCGCACGTAGACCAACGCCCGCCGATGAAGTCGGCGGGCTACAAAGCTGCGCCCCATGAATGGGGCCTTCCCGCTCGAAAAGGTGCCGAAAGCCCGATTCA
>CAZHMV010000025.1:45030-50564 GCA_964532665.1 uncultured Anaerolineales bacterium | reverse complement strand
GAATTTGGATCTACTGAGTCTGAGGTGTTTCCAGGACTCTGGCTGCAGCCGGCTGCGCTCTGGTCCGGCGATCTGCAGCGCGGCTGCCATATTGCAGGAAGGACTGGCCTCCTCTGAGCACGCCGACTTCGTTCAGCACTCAGCGTCGAAGTAGAGCCTCCTCAACTCTGCCAGGGAAACATCCGTCGCCGGCCCTGGCTCACGGAAGTACGGATGGATGGGTAGCAGATCATCGGGCCGGCGTGCTGTGGGATCGGCTACGATTTGCTCGATCAGGGTCATGCAGGCTTCGGCGGTGCGCTCCCAGGTGTAGCGGTCCAGCACCCGCTGCCGGCCTCGCCGGGCGAACTGCTCCCACGCTGCTGCGTCGCATACCACACGCTCCAGCCCCCGAGCGATGTCAGCCGAATCGGCCGGATCGACCAACACGCCGTACTCGTCGTCATCATCCCGTAGGCTCTCACTGGGCCCCCCGTTCTTCGTCACAACCACCGGCAGGCCAGCGGCCGCTGCTTCCAACGGGGCCAGCCCGAAAGGCTCATAGTGGGCTGTCAACGCAAACACGGAGCCGCGCTCGGCCAACATCCGATAGGCGGCTGCCAGCGCCGGCTGTCCCTGGAGAGCGAATGCACTAACCTTGCCCCACAAGTTGTTCTCTTTCACCACGCTTCGGACCTGGGCCAGCACCTCGCGTTCGGCCGGGCTGGTGCCGGCGTCCTCGTGCAGCGGGTCATCCAGTGCCCCGGTGATGATCACCAGGTTGGCCCGCTCCTGGAGTGCCTCACTCCGGGCGAAAGCCTGCACCAGGCCCAGATGGTTCTTCTTCGGATCCAGCCGGCTGGATGCCACGATGGCCGGCAGATTCCGGCGCCCGTCGTTTATGTCCCGCGCCAGCCGTTCCTGGACATGCCGGCGAATGGCCTTCTCGTTCTCGGATCGTGTATCGGCACCGAAAATGGACAGGTTAACGCCCGGCGGAATCACAGCGAACCGACGATCGTCGTTGACGTCCACAGCACCGCGATAGGCGGGATGACCGTACTGTCCGAACCGTTCCTGATGCGTGCTGGTGATGTTCACCGCCGAGCGATTCATACTCAAGCGCTCAGCAACCAGCCGGCGACCGAAGTGATAGTGCTCGTCCATGGGTGCCAGGTTGTCCAGCGTGATGTGCAGCTTGTCCATCTTTTGAGCGCCGAGAGAGTGGGCCGTGAAGGTGAAGGGCACACCCGTCCTATCCTCGATCAACACGCCACACAGCCCACCATCGCCGTAGTGCGCGGTCATGACGTCTGGAAAGCCGCCCCCATCGCGATAGAACTCAAGGATGTTGGGCACCCAGTCGCGGACCAGATGTGGCCACAACAGCTCTTTGCGCAGGAAAGGGGCAGGGCCGGCTGGCAGCCGCACAATGCGCACGTTGGGCGTGTCGGGATAGGCATCCAGCCGCCTGGCAAACTCCGGCCACGCAGGATCGATAATCTGCCGGGTCAGAATATCGACCTGATGGCCCATCTCTCCCATGGCCAGGGCGACCTGCTTGACGTACACCAGTTGCCCCCCGAAGTCGGGGTGCTCTGTCCAGTGACTGTCTTGTGGGTCGAAGTTTCCTTGAGGGTTCAGAAATCCGATGTGCACAACGCGACTCCTGGCCTGAGCTCGACTTTGGCTGTTTCGAGGAGTAAGCATATCCCCGATGCAAGCGGGCCTACCAGATGCGGCACGTGGGCGTGCCTCACTCCTCAACATTATACTGGTGTCTGCAAAATGGCCAAAATCGAGCTATCGGGATCAGTTGGATTATTGATAGTGCCATGATATAATTAACTAACGTAACTTTTTCGACAATGATATCTTTCTCGGCTGGGTTCTTGCTCGTTTAGCATCAGTACCTCTCATTTTCAATCGGAAGAGCCATGAAGATCATTTTGGATGCCATGGGCGGTGACCATGCGCCGGCGGTGACGGTGGAAGGCGCGGTGCGGGCTGCCCGCTCGTTGGGTAACACGATCATTCTGGTCGGTCGGGAGGACGTGGTCAATCGTGAACTTGCCAGACACGACACGACAGGGCTCGATCTCCCGATCGTCCACGCCAGCGAGGTGATTGAGATGGATGAGCACCCCGCCGGCGCCGTGCGGTCCAAGAAAGACTCATCCGTGGTCGTCGGTATGCAGTTGCTTCGTCGCGGCGAAGCGGATGCTTTTGTGTCCGCCGGCAACACCGGAGGGGTCCTGGCGGCTGCCTTGTTCCACCTGGGGCGCATCAAAGGGGTCAAACGGCCGGCGCTCTCCACGATCTTCCCAACCCGAACGGGGTATTGCTTCATTCTCGATATCGGCGCAAACGCTGACGTGAAGCCGGCATATCTTCAGCAGTTCGCCATTATGGGCGCCGCTTACGCAGAGCGGGTATTAGGATTTGAAAACCCGCGTGTGGGACTCGTGTCGAATGGCGAGGAACCTGGCAAGGGCAGCCAGTTGGTGCAGGAAGCCTTCGAACTGTTGGCCCACAGTGATCTTAATTTCGTCGGAAACGTTGAGGGGAAAGACATCCCGCGCGGGATCGCTGACGTCATTGTCACCGATGGCTTTACCGGAAACGTGATTATCAAGCTCAGCGAGGGGGTGGCGGGGTTGATGATGGAGACCATCGAGGAGGAGATTCGCCGGCGTCCGCTGGCGATAGCCGGCGCTGTGCTGGCAAAAGGGGCGTTTGGCGCAGTGAAAGGCCGGCTGGATTACCGCAAATACGGCGGCGGTGCGTTGCTGGGTGTGGATGGGGTAGTCATCGTTGGTCACGGTCGTTCTGATGCCACGGCTGTTGCCAGGGCCATCGAAGTGGCTCACCAGGCCGTACAGGAGAATATCGTCGAGGCCATTCAGATAGATATTATGTAGGGGCAAGGAGTCATTCTTGAAAGTCAGAACCAATCACGCTTTGATCGCGAGCCGGCAACGCCTGGGGCGTTGGACCGCGTTCACTGGGCTGCTCATCCTGGTTGGGGGGCTCATTGTTTCCTTTCGATGGCAGTCTCCCATGATGATTGCGGCCACCTATATCGCCCTGATCGTGGGTATGCTTCTGTCCAGCATCGGTGTGTACCTGGCCGACAAATGGGTGCAGGAACCACGTGCCGATCAGGCACTGGAAAATGCGCTAAAAGGGTTTGACGGCAAGTACCGTCTCTACAACTATGTTCTGCCGGTTGAGCATGTGCTTGTCTCACCATACGGGGTGACGGTCTTCACCGTCAAACGCCATGGCGACACGGTACGCTACATCAACGGCAAGTGGAAGCATGAACAGAGCCTGCTCAAGAGATTGCAGAGCTTGAGCCGCGAACGGTTGGGGGATCCAATCCAACAGATGGAACGCGACGTGGAGCAGATGGGGGCACTTCTGAAGCAGGAGTTCCCGGACGCAGATATTCCGGTCAACGGGGCGGTCGTCTTCACGAACCCGAACGTGGACTTGCACATCGACGGTACGCCGGCTGATGTTCTACACGTCAAGAAGCTGAAAAGCTACATCCGGCGCGCTGCCAAGCGAGAGGAGCGGATCAGCGGCGGACTATTGTCGGCGCTGCAGGATGTGCTGGATCGAGACGCGGGACTGGAGAACGGGGATTAGTCAAGATACCCCTACTGGATGCTGAAGGGGACGGGCGCGATCAGCGTCACCACGAGAGCAATTGCCAGGACGCCGATGATGCGTCGCGGGCCAGCGAGTGGTGTGATGTCGTCCAGTGCCGGCGGGTGTCGCAGCCCAAAAACACTCAGGAGCAGAGCCCAGATCAGCCAGCCGGACCAGCCTGGAACCGGCCCTACGCCTGGGAGCATGTTCAGCAAGAATGGCCCAACCCCCATGGCAACAAGCCCAACGAAGGTGGTTCGCGCCAGGAATCGGTGCGCCCCGCCCCACACTGCGTAGGCGATGTGACCCCCATCCAGTTGGCCGGCCGGCAGCAAGTTCAGAGCCGTTACAAACAGTCCAACCCAGCCGGCAAACGCGATGGGGTTGAGCGCCACATCCATCGTCTCGGGTAGTGGCCCGAGGACCAGGCGTGAAATGGCTTTGTAGAGCAACGGCTCGCCCAGCGTCAGCGTCATGCCACTGCCCATCGGGTGCGCCGGCACCAGCGTAGACTGCAGCAGGCCGATGACAAGTACGGGAATGGCGACCAGCAGGCCGGCGACGGGGCCGGCCAGACCCACGTCGAACAGCGCCTTGCGGCTGGTCATGGGTGATTTCATTCGAATAACGGCTCCCATCGTGCCAATTCCGAGCGGGAATGGCAGGAAAGGGATGAAGTAGGGCAACGATACCTGCATCTTGTAATGCCGCGCGACGAAGTAGTGGCCCATCTCGTGGGTTCCCAGGATGCTGAGAATGGCAATGGCGAAGGGGGCGCCGGTCAACAGCGCATCCAGACCCGTCCAGGGCAACCGGCCTTCCATCAACGCCCCAGCCATCAGGGTCGTCAGGATGGTAGCCACGAAGAGCAGCACGTTCAACCAGGGACGTGCCCCCGTGGCGGTCTCGGGTGCCGGCGTCGTTACGACAATATCCTGACCGCGGTCGCGGCGGAGGAGTGCGTGGTAGCCCAACGGCAGGAGGCGCTCCTGCAGCCGCACGAACGCGCTACCGGACTCTTCTCGCAGCCGGCCCGTAAACACGACGGTCTCGCCGTGATCCTGGAGCCTGTACGTATCGACATCCAGGACGTCCAGGACGTATCCCAGGAGGTACTCTGTAACGCTTCTGTCTTCGGCCCTCTCCATAATCAATCCTCTCTCTAATCCCCGTACAACAACCCAAACATAGCGCAGATTTTAGCACATTGGTCTGGATTTAGCAATTCCAGGTCAACGCGCATCGGCGGGGACTACTACATGCACACCGCGTGAAACGTGAGGACTCAAGAAAGCCGGCCCTCACGCTTCACTTCGTCGCTGCTCTGTCAGCCTTCGCCACCGGAAGCCACTTTGCAGTGCCAGTTCCGGTCTCAGGGGCTCACCAGTATCAGCGGCAGGAAGATCTGGTTCTTGTATCTCGGCACAATCTGTCCACGAATCTCACCTGTGGAATGCTGCGTTGTGTGCACGTTGACGTAGTAGAGGTTGCCCAGCAGGTCGGCCAGGTCGGCCGCGCTGAGGGTGACGTTGCCGGCCAGTGGGTGAGTCGGGTCGAAGGTACCGCTGCCATCGAACAGGGCGTGTACCACGGGGCCGTTCTGGCCGGCTGGCCCACGGTGGATGTGGGCGGCCGTGATGTCCTGGATGTCGGCCACCCTGACGACAAAGGCAAACTGGGTCAGGCTGGGGTCGAGGGTGAAGTCGCCCTCACCGGTTGCAGCGGTGGTCACGGGCGGCACCTCGCTGTTGCCGCCGAGCCTCGTGTCGTATGAAGTGGCCGGCGTGAAGGCGGTGATCTGGCCCCGAATCTCGCCGCCGGAATACTCCGTGGTGTGGATGACGAGGTAGTAGTTGCCGGCCACCAGGTCGGCTACTTCATCCTCCGTCAGGGTGAGC
>CAZHMV010000025.1:0-44930 GCA_964532665.1 uncultured Anaerolineales bacterium | reverse complement strand
TCGTACGAACTGGCCGGCGTGAAGGCGGTGATCTGGCCTCGAATTTCGCCACCCGGGTAGTCTGTGGTGTGGATGATGAGGTAGTAGTTTCCGCTCAGCAGATCGACCGCGTCCGCCTCAGTCAGGGTGAGCGTACCGCTGAGGGGGTTGTCCGGGTCAAAGAGGCCGATGCCGTCGTAGATCTGGTGCGCCAGCGGACCATCCTGACCGGGTAGACCCCGGTGGATGACAGCGAAGGTGATGTTCTCGATATCCTTCACACTGACGCGGTAGTGCAGCATCAGCCGATCCTCGTCGAGGACGAAGACGGCCTGGGCCGTGGCATCGGTTGCGACCGGTGGCACGATGTTTTCGCTGCTTAGCAGTGCTCTGAACGCCGGGTATGCCCGTGGTTCGATCTGCCCGCGAATCTCACCCGGGGGATGCTGGGTAGTGTGGACATTGACGTAGTAGAAGCCGCCCAGCAGGTCGGCCAGGTCGGCTGCGGTGAGGGTGATGTTGCCGGCCAGGGGGTGGGTCGGGTCGAAGGAGCCGCTGCCATCGAAGAGCGTGTGCGCCACGGGGCCGTTCTGTCCGGCTGGTCCCTGGTGGATGTGCGCCGCCGTGATATTGTCGATGTCAGCCACCGAGATGAAGTAGCCCAGATCGGTCAGACCGGGATCGAGGGTGAAAGTCCCCTGTCCCGTGGCCATCGTGGTCACTGGCGGCACTTCGTCTGCGCCGCTCAGATTCGCCTCGTAGGTGCCGGCCGGCGTGAAGGCGGTGATCTGTCCCCGAATCTCGCCGCCGGTATTCTCCGAGGTGTGGATAATGACGTGGTAGTTGCCGTTCAGCAGATCGGCCACGTCGGCGTCGGTGAGGGTGAGGGTGCCGCTGATGGGATGGGCCGGGTCGAAGAGACCGGTGCCGTCGTAGATCTGGTGTGCCAGGGAGCCGTTTTCGCCCGGCAGGCCGCGATGGATGACGGCGAACGTGATGTTCTCGATATCCTTCACGCTGACGCGGAAGTGGAGCGTCGGCTCGCTCGCATCCTCCTCGAGGACGAACACCGCCTGGCCGGTGGCCGCCGTGGCCACCGGTGGCACCATGTTCTCGCCGTTCAGCAGCGCTGTGAAGGTCTGATAAGCCGGCCTGGGCTCGATCTGCCCACGGACCTCACCGTCGGGGTGTTGGGTGGTGTGGACGTTGACGTAGTAGAAGCCGGAGATCAGGTCCAACAAGTCCGCCGGAGCCAGGTCCAGGTCCCCGGAGATCGGGTTGTTGGGGTCGAAGAGGCCGCTGCCATCAAAGATCGTGTGCGCCACCGGGCCGTTCTGGCCGGCCGGGGCCCGGTGGATATGCGCCACGGTGATATTGTTGATGTCGGCCACGCTGACCAGGAAGCTGAGATGCACCAGGGTATCGTCCAGGGTGAAGGTCCCCAGGCCCGTCGCATCGGTGGTTACAGGCGGCACCTCGTCCGCGCCGCTCAGCCCGGCTTCGTATGAGCTGGCCGGCGTGAAGGCGATGATCTGGCCCCGTATCTCGCCCTCGGGATACTCCGTGGTGTGGATGTTGACGTAGAAGTTGCCACCCAAGAGGTCTTGCACGTCGGTCGCCGATAGCTCCAACTCCCCCGAGATCGGCGTGTCGGGATCGAAGGTGCCGGTGCCGTCGAAAAGTTCGTAGATGATCGGGCCATCCTCGCCTGGCGGGCCACGGTGGATGTGAGCCGCGGTGATGTCTTCGATATTCTCCACCCGGATGCGGTAGGTCAGTCGGGTCTGGTCTGCGCTGAGCACAAAGGTGCCCTGGCCGCCCGCACCGGTTGCCACGGGCGGAGCCTCCTGCTCGCCGTCCAGCCGGGCCTTGAGTGCCTGGTATCGCTGCTGTGGGGCCACCTGCCCGCGAATCTCACCGTCTGGATGCTCAACCGTGTGGACGTTGACGTAGTAGTTGCCATCGCTCAGGTCTACCACGTCGCTGGGGAGGAGGGTGAGCGTGCCGGTGATCGGGGTGTCGGGATCGAAGGTGCCAGTGCCGTCGAAGAGATCATGGATGATTGGTCCGTTCTCGCCCGGCTGCCCTTGGTGGATGTGGGCCGCCGTGATGTTTTCGATGTTCTCCACGCTGACCCAGTAGGTCAGGCGGTCTTCGTCGTCGCTCAGGAATAGCATCGCCTGGCCGCTGGCGGTGGTGTCCACCGCCGGCACTTCCTGATCGCCGTCCAGATGTGCTTCGTAGCGGCGTACGACGGTGTTTGCCACGATCTGGCCGCGGATTTCGCCATCGGGGAAGTCGGTGGTGTGGATATTCACGTAGAGCCGGCCGGCCAGGAGGTTGGTGGCCTGACTGCTGTTCAGGCTCAGTGTACCGGCGATCGGATTGTCCGGGTCGAAGGGACCGGTGCCGTCGTACAGCGTCAGGATGACTGAGCCGTTGGTTCCGATGTTACCGAGGTGGATGTGGGCTGCGGAGATGCTGTCAATGTTGGACACGCTGATGCGGTACGTAAGCTGCGTCTGATCCTCACTCAGACTGAATATGGCTCGACCGTAGGCCATGGTGTCTACCCTCGGGGCCTCATTGCTGCCCAGCAGAGTAGCCTCCAGATGCGTCATGGGTGCCGAGGGGGGCCTCGGCGTACTGGTCGGATAGGGTTGACTGAGTGCAACCCAATCCATGCCGGCGTAAGGCAGTTTGAGCCACGGTATGGCTAGCAGAGTAAGAACGACGATCCCGAGTATCAGGAGCGTCTTGTTTCGAGATTCAATAACAGATGCTCGCGAATCACTACTTTGCTGACGCATTTTCTCCCTCTCCTGTCGTACCTTGGAGCAGCAAGGTTCCAGTGATCAGTCGATTTCGTACACTAGTTGAGGAAGTACAGCCGCGTACTTCCCCCCATGCCTCCTGCTGGCACGATACCTACATAACTATACTACAGAGATGCCCGTGTTTGGTTAGATATTAGCAAGACAATGGTTGGTTAAGGTTGGTTGGGGCGCACATTTGTTCTTGTCTTTCCCGCCGGCCTCAGCTATAATTTCTCCATGATCGACGTTCTACAGACCTTCTCCCCACCCGTCCGCGAGTGGTTTGCCGAGACCTTTGGCGAGCCCACACCGCCGCAAGCCCAGGGTTGGCCGGCCATCCAGCGCGGCGATCACACGCTGATTCTCGCGCCAACCGGCTCCGGCAAGACCCTGGCCGCCTTCCTCTGGGGAATCGACGAGTTGTTTCGCGAACTCGCCAGCCATCCAGCCAACGACGAGTCCGGGGTTCGTCTCGTCTACATTTCGCCTCTGAAGGCCTTGAACAACGACATCCGGCGGAACCTGCGGGAGCCGCTGGCCGGAATCCGCACGACGGCCCACGATCTGGGTCTCGACTTCCCGCACATTGAGGTCGCAGTTCGTTCCGGCGACACGCCGCAGCGGGAGCGGCGGGCCATGGTCAGCAGCCCGCCCCACATTCTCATCACCACACCCGAATCCTTCTACCTGATTCTCACCAGCCCGAAGGCGCGGGATATCTTCCGCACCGTCCACACGGTGATCGTGGACGAGATCCACACGCTGGCCGGCAACAAGCGCGGCGTCCACCTCTCCCTCAGCCTGGAGCGCCTCCAACACCTCGTCGATCAGCCCATCCAACGCATCGGCCTCTCCGCCACCATCCAACCCCTGGACGAAGTCGCTCGCTTCCTCGGCGGCAACAAGCCCCATCCAGAATTAACAATTGACAATTCACAATTGGCAATTCACAATTTGATTCCTCGCCCAGTGACCATGATCAACGCCGGCTACAAGAAGCCGCTCGATTTGAAGGTCGAGACCGTCGTCGATGACTTCCGTAACCTGCCGGGAGGCTCCATCTGGCCGGCCATCATCCCGCGCGTGTTGGATCTCATCCGGCAGCATGAGACGACGTTGATCTTCGCCAACAACCGCCGGCTGGCAGAACGCACCGCCGACCGGCTCAACGAGCAGATCGCCGCCGAAGCGGCCGGGGAGGTTTCGGGACTCGTTGAGTATGGCCTGACCAGGGGAACCGGGTTCCTGGCTGCCGGCACCGGGACTCGTCGCAGCCCGATTCGTGCCCACCACGGCAGCATGTCCAGGGAGGCGCGGCTGGAGATGGAGCGCGACCTCAAGGCCGGCAAACTGCCGGCGCTCGTGGGCACATCCTCACTGGAGCTGGGCATCGACATCGGCTCTGTCGATCTGGTGATCCAACTGCACTCGCCCAAGGCCGTGGCCCAGGGATTGCAGCGCGTGGGCCGGTCCGGTCATCTGGTGGGCCAGACCAGCAAGGGGCGCATCTTTCCCACCCACCGAGAGGACGTTATGGAAGCAGCGGCCATCGCCGGCGGCATGCTGCGCGGTGAGGTCGAACCCACTCATACGCCCCGGAACCCGCTGGACGTGCTGGCTCAGCAGATCGTCGCCATGGTCTCCATCGAGACCTGGGATGTGGACGCGCTATTCGACCTGGTCCGTTGCGCCTACGCATACCAGGATCTGACGCCGAGGGCGTTTCGGACGACGCTGGAGATGCTGGCCGGCCGGTACCCCAGTGAAGCCCATCGTGAGCTGCGCGCCCGGATCTCCTGGGATCGTATCAACAACAAGGTGGCAGCGCTGCCCGGCTCGCGCATGCTGGCTTTGACCAACGGCGGCACCATCCCCGATCGCGGCGCGTTCAGTGCCTACCTGCCGGACGGCAAGACGAGGGTGGGCGAACTGGACGAGGAGTTCGTCTACGAGACCCGCGAAGGTGACACCTTCATGCTCGGTTCCCAGGTCTGGCGAGTTATTGACATCGCGGACGACAAGGTTATCGTGTCCGAGGCGCCGGGTGCTGTGCCAAGGATGCCCTTCTGGCGGGGAGACTATCCCTGGCGGCCTTACGAGCTTGGGAAGAAGGTGGGGGAATTTCGACGAGCAGTGGCTGAGAGGCTGCAGGAACTGCGGGAACTCAGGGGAACTCGGGGGAACTACCGTGATCAGCTTGCAGATTGGACAGACAATCCGAAATCCGAAATCCGAAATCCGAAATTGAAGCGGTTGACTGAGTGGCTCCAGCAAAACTACGCCCTGGACGAGAATTCCGCCTGGCACGTAGTCAACTACGTTGCCGGCCAGCTTGACGCCGTGGGGGCTATCTCATCGGACCGAACCATCATCGTCGAGGTGTTCGACGATGCGCTGGGCGATCCGCGCATGGTGATCCACTCACCATTTGGCGGGCGGGTCAACGGACCGTGGGGCCTGGCGCTGGCCGGCGCGCTGCGTGAACGCACGGGGGTCAACGTGGAGGTGCAGACCAATGACGACGGTATCCTGCTCCGCTTCCCCGATGCCGACGCCGAATTCCCACTCGACATCCTTTCGGAGATAGGGCCGGCTGAGGCCCGCGAGCGCATCCTGCGCGAACTGCCCGATTCGGCTGTGTTTGGCGCTCAATTTCGCCAGAATGCGGCCCGCGCGCTGCTCCTGCCAGGCCTGCGTGGGGGCAAGCGTACCCCCTTCTGGCTCCAGCGGCTGCGGGCCAGGGACCTGCTCCAGGTGGTGCGCCAGTTCGACGACTTCCCCATCGTCGCCGAGACCTACCGCGACTGTCTGGAGGACGTCATGGACCTGCCGCACCTGGAGGAGGTGCTGGCCGGCATCCAGAAGGGCCACATCCAGGTCGTGCCTGTCGAATCCCTCACGCCGTCGCCGGTGGCCCAGAGCCTGCTATGGGACTTCATCAACGTCTACATCTACGAGTGGGACGCACCCAAGGCTGAGCGCCAACTCCAGACCCTGGCCGTAAACCGCGAACTGCTCCAGGACCTGTTGAAGGACGTCGCCCTGGACGAACTCCTCCGGCCCGAGGCCGTCGAGGAAGTGTGGGGCCGGTTGCAGCACACCGCGCCGGCGGCCCGCGCCCGGACCGCCGAGGAGTTGGCCGTCCTTTTCCAACAGATGGGCGACCTCACCACCGCCGAAATCGTCGAGCGCACCACCGTCGATCCGACGGAGTGGATCGAGCAACTGGCCGGCGAGAATCGCATCGTCGAGTTGTCCATCCCGACGGCTCACGGACCTGAAAAGCGCTGGGTGGCGGCTGAATACGCGGCGGAGTATGCGACGCTTGGCCCTCACCCCCCACCCCCGCCTGGCTTCTCCAGGCACCCCCTCCCTCCTCTCCCGATTTCGGGAGAGGAGGGAGGGGGACGGGGGGAGGGGGGCGAGGGCCTCCGCGCCATCTTCCAACGCTACCTGCGCCACGCCGGCCCCGTTACCATCGAGGTCATCCGCGACCGCTACCTCTTCCCCGAGGATTGGTTACAGGCCGAACTCGACCGCCTGGTCGAAGGCCGGCGACTGGCCCACGGCCGTTTCACGCCACAGGCTCCAACCGGGCAGGCAACCGCGCCGGCAGGCCAGTTCATCGACCGCCACACGCTGGAGCAGATTCACCGTCGCACGCTGACCATCCTGCGCCAGGAAGTCCGACCCGTTCCCTTCACCGCCTACGCCGATTTCCTGGCCCGGTGGCAGCATCTACACCCCGATGAGCGGCTCAGCGGTCGTGGCAGCCTCACCCAGGCGCTTCAGCAACTGCGCGTGGCGCCCGTGGTCGGCCAGGTGTGGGAGCGGGACGTGCTGCCACTGCGGCTGGCGCGATACGATCCGGCGGAGCTTGAAGCCCTGTGCCAGAGCGGTGAGCTGGTGTGGGTTGGCTCCGGCGGTGTGGACCCGCGACGGGGGCGGGTCCGTTTTCTGTTCCGTGGCGAGGGCAACGTCTACCTGGAGCCGGCCCCCGATGAGTTGTCCGCTCTCAGCGATCAGGCGCAGGCGGTCTACGACTTCCTCCGGTCCGAAGGCGCTGTCTTCTTCGCCGACATCCGCGCCGGCCTGGGTCTGGACGACGATGCCGCTGAGGCGGCGCTGATCGAACTGGTCATGGCCGGCCTGGCAACGAACGACAGCCTGGAGGCCATGCGGCAGATCGTTCAGCCAGGCAGCGCCGTTTCCGCGTCGCAGCGCCAGGACCGCCGGCCTTTCAGTTCGCTGGAGGAGCAGTTGGCCGACCGGATGGGAGATCGAGGACGTCGATCACGGGGATTGCGCCGACCTGGCCGCGCCGAGTACCAGGCTGCCAAACGGCGGGTGCGCCGGCGGCTGGACCAGCCGGGGTTGCCCCGCTGGGTCGGTCGGTGGACGCTGGTGCATCGCTTCGGCGTGATGGGCAAAGAGGTGTCGCTGGAGGAGCGGACGGCGCAGCAGGCACGCCAGCTCCTGAGCCGGCACGGCATCGTGACCTGCGAGAGCCTGGCGCGCGAAGAGGGTGCCTGGGACTGGAGCATGACCTACCAGCAGTTGCGGCTGATGGAGATGCGGGGCGAGGTGCGGCGCGGCTACTTCGTTCAAGGGCTGCCCGGCATCCAGTTCGCGCTACCCGAGGTTGTGGAGCGGCTGCGGGCCGTCAGGGACGCGGCAGATGACGAAGTCGTGGTGGTCATGAACGCCTGCGATCCGGCCAATCTCTTCGGCCCGACCCTCGACGATGGGCCGAGGACGGAGGCCGGCGAGCCCCTCAGCTTCGCGCGCATCCCGTCCACCTGGGTGGTGCAGCAGCGTGGGCTGCCCGTGCTGGTCGCCGAGGGCACGGCTGCCAGCCTCACCACGGTGGAGGGGGCCGGCGAGGGCCTCATCCGTCGTGCTCTGCAGGCGCTGCTCGATCATCTGGCGCATTTCGAGCACCGCGTGACGGTTGAGACGTGGAATGGGGAGCCGGTGTTGGAGGGTGATGGCCGGCTGCTGCTGGAGTCGGTCGGGTTCTATCGCGATTATCCAGGGATGACGTGGGAGGCGGGTTAGCGCCGTTAAGCAACGAATTGATCCGTTGATCGGCGTATTGATGCTGGCGTTACCCATGTCTGGGTGCAGTGTTCCGCCGTCTACAACGTCCGCCACAACTCACACACCCATCCTGACCTACACGCCGTACCCAACGAACACCCCGCCGAGGTGTGCCGGAGTTTCGCGTCAAGCACAACGACTCGTACTGGGACGACGCCTGCCTGACGGTGCAGTAACGGCCGCTCAATCCAGTCTGTTGCCGCTCGTAAATCAGCCTGGCCGGCGTGTGCCGGGCTGGGGAGTCAGCGAGACGAACCCAACAGCCTCCGCATCTGTCGCGACGATCACTATGTTGAGTGAGGTCTCGCGCCCCCGGCTAGCGCTTTGTGTCTCTCAGCCGATGATTCGGCTCTGCTGTGGACAAGTTGGAACTACTAGGGTATAATTAAGGCCACCTCAGATCAGCGCCCCAGCCCATGTTGTTGTCCTGATCAGGAAATTGTCTCCAACCGCATATTCCCCACACTGATTTCATTGTAGCGACGGGATACATCGTAGCTGCGCACTGGCCGGCGATTGCTCGTCTCGGTTCAGACCGAGAGGATGCTTTCAGCCTCCTGGTTTTTGAAAGGGGGTGGTAACCTGCACGACGCCTGCTTCATACCTCACCATCGTTGAGCGATTACTGGCGCGCTGTCCGTAATCTCTGCACCCCGGCATTGCAACAGTCGTAAATGCCGCATACAAGGAGGATGACATGTTCACCCGATATAGGCTCCTGCAACTCCTTCCCCTCTCAGTAATATTGCTGTTGATGACCCTGCTAAGCGCCCATCCGGCACTGAGTCAGGTCGGCCAGGGCGCGCTGCAAGCCTGCCGCAGTGGTGGCTTCTCCACCGAGGAAGACTTCATATCCCAAGGCCCCGAACCGCCCGACGGCAACCCCATCATCTCCGACGGCGATCTGTTGTCGGCCGATGGGAAGGTGTGCGCCCGCAATGCGGACCTGCTGAGCGTCTTCCAGCCAAAGGCCGATCTGGGACTCGATGCAGTCGATGTGATCAACACAGAAAAATATCTGGTCGTCTTCTCGACCGAGCTGGACGATCCGAACGGGCAGTTCACCGCCGGCGATTTGCTGGCGACCAACGGTCTCGTGATCGCCAATGTCGCGCTCACAAACGCCTTTGACGTCGGGTACGACATCGGCCTGGACGCTGTCCATCTAATTGGGCAGGCGAGTGATATTGAGGCGTTCCTGGATGAGTTCAAGGGGGTGAGCCGAAGCTTCTGGGTGGAGAACCCAGGTGCGCTGGCTGGCGACCTGCGTCAGTTCAGAATTGACATCTGGTTCTCCACCGAGGGCACACCCCCGCCGCTGAATCAACCGTCCTTCCTGGACGGTGATCTGCTGTCGGCGCTCGGCACCATCGTCCTCAGCAATGATCTCCTGCTGCCGGGCGCGGTGCCGGCCGGCATCCCGAATCGCGGCGTAGATTTCGGTCTGGATGGTTTCACGTCCCGATCCCGCAACGTTGAGACTGCGCGGGAACGCGGCTTCTTCTCCACCGAGATCCTGTTCGACGACCCGGACGCGGCCTTCAGTTTCAGCGATGGCGATGTGCTCAACGTGGGCGATGGCATCGCCTCGCTCAACTGGGACCTCATCGCAGCTTTCGAGCCCCGGGCCCGTGATCTCGGCCTGGATGCGCTTTCGATTGGCGCGGGAGGCCCCACCGTCTGCGAGAACCAGATCACCGACGTAGGCGGCTTGCAGGTGGACGTGGGCGACATCAATGCCAGCGGTCGTGCCGAAATCGGCTATCCCACCGATCACCCGTTCGGCGCCGACGTCCCCTTGTGGGGCACCATCTGTGACGACGTCAACAAGTTCCGCGTTGTCTTCCGAAAGGCCGCTGACGGTCCGGGGCCGGGCACTGGGATCCCCGTGCAGGCTGCAGACGGCTGGATGGTCAAGGACCGCAACCCGTGGACCCTCGCGTGCACCGTAGACGTACCCTGGTTCTCCGACGCAGCCGGATGGTTCGACGGTCCGACCTACCGTGACCTGCTCTTCTGCAATCCCAATCTCATCCTGACTGACTGGAAGTCGGGTAGCGCACCGAATCCAAACGAGCTATATCGTGTCTGGCTGGAATTCGACCGCGGCGCCGGCATCGAGACAGAGCCGTCGTCCCATCTGGTTCGCCTGGACAATGAAGCGCCGAAGATCAATAACCTGGGTATACCCGGCGGCGCCTGCGCCACCTACAGCGCCAGCGACATGCCCATCATGGTGCAGGGCGACTTCGAGGACGACCACTTTTGGCGCTACCGCCTGTCCATCGGTGGCGATCTTTATCCCGACCACTACTACTCGTGGGTCAACTACTACGACGCCACCCCGGAGGCGGCCAATGTGAATTCCGGCGGAACCACGCCCGCAGCCACGCTGGTAAACCTGCACAAGGTGGATGTCTTCGACCTGGCAGCGTCGCCGGTGGCGTGTGCCTATGGCGCGCGCCTGTGGGTACGTGACCGCACCATCGTCGGCAGCTTCACCCCTGCCTTCAACCTGGTGGGCGGCAGCTTCCGCAGCCCGGTCAGTCAGGCGATCTTCTTCGACTACGCACCATAACAGGAGGGAACCATGTTCAGGCACTTTGTACGTGCACTGGTTCTGACACTGTTGTTGGGGTTCGTGTTGAGTTTCGGGATCCCCAGTGCCGGGCAGCGCGCCTTCACTCTGGCCGACTGCGCGGAAGTTGGCTTCTCGGTCGAGGAGGACTTCGTCACCCAGGGACCAACGCCGGCTGACGGCAATCCCATCATCTCTGATGGCGATCTGCTGGGACCGCAGGGACAGATTTGCGCCCGCAACCGGAACTTACTCGCGGCATTTGGGGCTGCGGCTCCACTGCCCGATCTGGGTCTGGATGCGGCTGACATCATCAGCGTCGAGCGCGAGTTGGTTGCCTTTTCCACGGAACTGGATGACCCTGGCAGTCGCTTCACGGCCGGCGATCTGCTAACCACGGCCGGCGTGATCATCCCGAACGTGGCACTGCTGGCCGCCTTCCAGGTCACAGGCGATCTGGGACTGGACGGGATCCACGTGCTGGGCGACGAGCAGGCGATCGTCGCGTTCTTCGAGTTCGCGCAGCGACAGGGGCGCGGCTTCTGGGTCCAGAACCCGGATGCTTTGCCGGCGGTTCTGAAGGAGCGCGGTGTTGACCTGTGGTTCACCACCGAGGGTAAGGGGACGGCCGCCGATGGCACCGTCTTCCTCGACGGCGACCTGCTGTCGGCAGCGACCGGGGCGATCGTCTTAGCTAACGATGTTCTGTTAGCAGCCCCCATACCAGCCGGCCTGCCGGACCGGGGCGTGGACTTCGGCCTTGACGCCATCAGCGGAGACCGCCGTGGTAACAACAGCACACTCCGACTCTCTACTGAGATCCGCTATCAGGACAGCGGCACGAGCTTCACCGACGGCGATGTACTGGCGTTAGGAGGCAGCATTCTCACTCCTAATGGGGACCTTGTCACCCCGTTCGAGCCCCGAGCGCGCATGCTGGGTCTGGATGCGCTCACGTACCCCGGTCGCACAGAACTGGTTTACGTGATCTATCTACCTGCCCTCATGCGCAACTGGGCGCGAGCGAAAGGGGGAACAGGGTGAGTTAGTGACAACCCTGATTCTTGTGTGACCCCACCGGCCAGGGCTGCAGCGTTGTGGCCCTGGCCGGCCCTTCTTGGAGGGGTACTGAAAACTGTATTTGGCCGGCGGTCCTCTTGATTGCAATGAACAGCGTTGTAGGTTATAATGTAGCTGCCGTTTCCTTCGTTCTTGCCGACGTCCCCCCTCATTGCCGGCAGATACTCAAGCTGCTGGCGAACCAGACGATAAGCTGTGACACTTCTCTACCTTGGATGCGCCTGGATAGTGGGTATCCTGTTCGCGGCGTGGCTCCAACCGTCGCTGTCGGTCCTGGGTGCCCTGCTGCCAGCCCCCGTCGCCGGCCTGCTCGTCCGCCGGCATCATCCCCAGCATCGTCTGCTGGCCGCCTGCCTGCTGTTCGCCGTACTGGGCGCGGCGCGCTACGTAGCCGCAGTTCCCCACTTCGACGAACACGACGTTGCCAGCTATGCAGGCACACCCGACATCGTGCTGGAAGGCGTGGTGGCCAGCGAGCCCGATGTCCGCGATCGCTCGACGAACCTGCGCGTGGCGGCCCGCCGGCTGAAAACCGACAGCGCATGGCATGACGTCGAAGGCACTGTGCTGGTGCAGACCGGCCGCTATCCGGCGCGCCGGTACGGCGACGTGCTTCGCATCTCTGGCGACCTGGAGACACCACCGGTGTTCGAGGACTTCTCCTACAAGGACTACCTGGCCCGCCAGGGCGTGTATACCATGATGCGCCGGCCCCGCATCGAGCCGATAGGCAGGGGCGAAGGGAATCGATTGATGGCCGGCATCTACGCACTCAAGGCCCGGGCCAGGACTGTGATCGAGACCATCTTCCCGGAGCCGGAAGCTTCGCTGCTGGCCGGCATCCTGCTGGGGGTTGAACGGGGCATCCCGAAAGACGTGATGGCGGCCTTCTCCCAGACGAACACAACACACATCATCGCCATCTCTGGATTCAACATAACCATCTTGGCTGGAATCTTCGCTGCCATTGCCGGCCGGCTCCTGGGCCGGCGGCGAGCCACGCCGGTCGTGATCGCCGGCATCGCCCTATACACCATCCTCGTCGGTGCAAGTGCGGCTGTTGTGCGTGCCGCCTTTATGGGTGGGTTGTACGTCGTCGCCATTCACTATGGCCGGCAAAGCGACGCGCTGACGTCTTTGATCTTCGCGGCTGTCGCAATGACCCTCCTGAATCCGTACACGCTGTGGGACGTGGGCTTTCAGCTCTCCTTCGCGGCTACCCTGGGCCTGATCCTGATTGTGCCACCTCTGGCGGACACCTTCGAGCGCGGGCTCACCCGTTTCATCGATCAGGACCGGGCGCAGGCCGCTGTCCAGTTGTTGAATGAAGCACTCATTGTAACGCTGGCCGCTCAGGTGGCGACGATCCCCATCATGGTCTACTACTTCCACAAGGTGTCCGTCGTGGGGCTGCTGGCCAACTTTCTGATCTTGCCCGTCCAGCCGGCGGTGATGATTCTGGGCGGCATCGCGACGCTGGCCGGCCTGGTTGCGCAACCCCTGGGACAGGCGCTGGCGTGGGCGGCGCTCCCCTTCCCGCTGTACACGATCCGCGTCGTGGAGCAGATGGCGCGGCTGCCCTATGCCTCGGTGGATGTCGGGCGTGTCAGTCAGACCTGGGCGTGGGGCTATTACGTGCTTCTGGCCGGCGTCGTTCTTGCAGCACAACAGGTCCCCGATGAGCGGCGGGCGCTGTGGCATGCTGTGACCGACCGGTTGCCTACCAAGGCGGTGCTGGCCGGCCTGTCGCTGGTAGCTACCGTGGCGTGGATGGGGGCCGTGTCAACACCTGATGGCCGGCTGCATGTGGTGTTCTTCGACGTCGGCCAGGGTGATGGGATCTTCATCGAGACGCCCGGTGGACACCAGGCGGTCATCGACGGCGGCCCCAGCCCGGCCGTCATGTCCGATGCCGTGGGCCGGCGGATGCCCTTCTGGGATCGGTCCATTGATCTGGTCATCATGACGCATGCCAATGAGGACCATCTGGGCGGACTGATCCCGATTCTGGAGCGATATCGCGTTGACCATGCCATCGAGTCGGGCTATCCCCAGTCCACGGCACCGTATTTGCAGTGGCGGGACCTGATTCGCGAGCAAGGAATAGATGTACAGTTTGCGCGGGCCGGCATGCGCATCCGCCTGGGCGACGGCGTGTGGCTGGAGGTGTTGAACCCGCCCCAACCGTTGTTGCAGGGCACAGAAGCCGACGATAACAACAACTGCGTGGTAGTGCGACTGACCTACGGCGAGACAGTGTTCCTCCTCACAGGTGACATTGAGGCTGAAGTCGAAAGCCGGCTAGCCGCGCACAGCCGCGTTCAGGCCCAGGTGCTGAAGCTGGCCCACCACGGCAGCGACTCCTCGACAACGCCAGCGTTTCTGGCGGCAGTCCATCCCTGGGCGGCCGTCATCTCGGTGGGGGTCGATAACCACTTCGGCCATCCCAGCGACAAGGTAGTGGCGCGCGTGGCTCAGGCAGGTGTCCCCATCTACCGCACGGACGAACAGGGCGACGTCGAGTTTATCAGCGATGGCCGGCGGCTGTGGGTGCGCACGGAGCGGTGATTGTTTTCGGATAACGGAGTGTTCGTTGATCCGATCTCCGGCTTCCCGGTGTACAAAGCTTTGTTATGTGATGTGGTGAAGGCAGAACCGGTCTCCTGGTGGGGATGACGACTTCATTTGCCAGTCATTCGGTGGACGGAGGCGATGGTGTCCGGAAAGCTGAAACGAAGGGTCACAGTAGCCACGGCTGCAATGGCAGTCCTGGCCCTTGTTGGTGCCCTGGCCAGCACGCCAGGCAGCTCCGCAGATCGCGCGGTGGCATCAAACAGCGCCGTGATGCTGCTCTTGACAGCAACCGTTTCACCCACGGCCACCGGAACGCCGGCAGTGACCCTGACACCGACCTTTACAGCCACCGCAACGGCAACTTCAACGCCCCGCGTCACACTGACCCCCACACTCACGCCAACACCCATCGCGACTCTGCCGGCCCAGGTATACCTCCCGTACATCAGAAGGATGGCATTACCCACTTCCACCCCGACACCCACCACAACGCCGACACCTACGGCCACACCCACACCCACGCCCATCCAGTTTGCCGGCCAGACAGACCAAGACCGGGACGTCACAATGCTGGTGACAGGTAACTTCTCCGCCGTCACACAACTCCGTATCCCGGTGACAGTGGTCTGTAATGGCCAGGGGTTCTGGTATACGGGGCAAATCCCCCTGCCAGGAGGGTTGCCCATCATCGACCGACAGTTCGCGATCCGCCTGGTTGCCGGCTGGTCAGACCCCGATACGCCGGTTTACGATGAGTACACCGGCGAGTTTGACCCGGACTTCTCGACGGTGCAGGGGACCTGGCGCAAATGGGCGACATTTGACCGGCCGATCTGTGACAACGCCGGCACGTGGCATGCATCACGCCAGCCGTAGCAATCACACTCTCGTTGGCGCGAATAACTTCTGGGTTGACCGGGTAGCAGGCCAATCGCATTGGCCATCGCCGGCCAGATCCGCCCAACACGGTTGGGCTCCTACCCATTTTTGGGGTATTGCAGGGTGATTTGCCCCCACGCTTATTCGCGCTAACGAAGTCCTGTTAGACAGACTCTGCCTCTTCCGCTATACTTTGCGGACGTCTGACAGCGTGTGTTGTGGATTCAGTAGATCCAGGTTTGAGGAGCCGGAAGCGATGGAGATGGAGACACAAGAGCACAGCGAGCCTGAATTTCAGTCTGAGGAGGACCTGGCATCTGAAGTTCAACCTGAAGAGCATCTGGAGTTGGAAGACCAGGCGGAGGTGTTCCCGGAGACTGCGCCGCGAAAGGCTACACTACGGCTGGACTTGCTGGCAACCCTGATCGTCGGGGTGATGGTTGGGATCGTGATCGGCTATCTGGGCCGGCCACTGGTGGCGTCTGAACCCCAGAGATCAACGCCGTCCAGGGCGGAGAATGTGGCCGATTCGCCCACATCGGCCGGCCCCACTGCAACTCCTGAATCGTCTGCCAGCAATGCATCCGCGCAGACCCTGATGGATGCCATGATCGCCCAGACGCGGCACTTCAGGGGAGACGCCAGCGCACCCGTGACCATCATCGAGTTCAGCGATTTCCAGTGACCGTATTGCCGGCGATTCGCCACTGGCGCGGCGCGCCAGATTGATGAAGAGTACGTGCAGAAGGGATTGGTTCGCTTCGGCTATCAGCACTTCGCCTTCCTGGGAAAGGAGTCGGAGTGGGCAGCGGAAGCCAGCGAGTGTGCCGCCGAGCAGGATGCCTTCTGGGAGTATCATGACCTGCTGTTCAGCCGGTGGGGTGGTGAGAACAAGGGGGCCTTCAGCCAGGACAACCTGAAGCAGTTTGCCTCCGAGTTGGGATTGGACGCCCCGGCCTTTAGGGCATGTCTGGACTCGGGGAAATTCACCTCCATCGTCCGAGCCGAGAAGGCGACGGCCCAGTCGCTGGGTGTGCGGGGTACGCCGGCCTTCCTGGTCAATGGCCGGCCTGTTGTGGGGGCGCAGCCCTTCGAGGTTTTCCAGCAGATCATTGAGTCCGAAATCAATGGTAATCAATAACGATCACGACATGGTAACTGCTCACCCTCCCGCAGGTTTGAACTTTCTTTGCCTGAGAATTGTGGCCAAAGACCTTGTCTCAGGGGCGGAAGCATCGTTCATCGCAACCTGCGGGAGGGTGGCTGAGTAGTTGCGTGTCCGGTACGGAAACAACGACTCCCCCTGAGCGTGGCCGGCGGTATCAGTGCCAGGTGCTCATGTTCCTCTCCGTATCACGTTTCAGAGGTAGCTACTCACCTTCCCTCCGGTTTAGACCTTCTCTGGCCGGCATCGTTGCTCTCAGTTCCTGTTTGAGGGGCAAAACCGCTGCTCGCTGCAACCTGCGGGAGGGTAGCTGGTAGTTACTTTCAGAGTATCTCCCGAATTACAGTTACTCCTCTCGTGTTGAAGTTTTCATGATCCACCCCCATAAGGGTTTGCTTCGTGTCCCGTCATCACGGGTGAAATGCAACCAGGGCGAGGAGTTACATCGGCTTGAGTGACAAGGAACACGACCTGATCGCGCAGGCCCGGCAGGGCGATGCCCGCGCGCTGAGCGCCATCTACGATCAGTACGCTGAGAAGATCTACATCTACTTCTACCACCGCCTGGGCGATCGCCAACTGGCTGAGGATCTGACTGGCGATGTCTTTGTTCGGATGGTTGAAGCGGCTGACACACCGCGATTCGCCGACACGTCGCTGTCGGGATGGTTGTATCGGATTGCGCACAACTTGTTGGTGGACCACTTTCGGAAGCAGCGCGAAGAGGTTGCACTCTCTGAGGAGTTACCGATGACTGGCGAGGGGTCGGCCGCTGCCGCCGAGCGCATGCTCGCCCAGGACGGACTGCGGAAAGCGTTGGAAAGGTTGACGGAAGATCAAAGGCAGGTTATCGTGCTGCGGTTTGGTGAGGGCCTGACAGCGCGGGAAGTGGCTGAGATTATGGGAAAGCAGGAGAACGCCATCTGGCAGTTGCAGCATCGAGCTCTGAACAGCCTGCGGCGTGCCCTGGGAGGAGCATTGGCATGAGCCGGGACTTTGAGCGACGCCTTGCGGAAACCCTGGCCGGCCTGGATCAGGGCAAGGAGATCGATGCCCTGCTGGGTGAGCACCCAGAGGAAGCCGATGAATTGGCTCCCCTGCTGGAAGTGGCAGCCTACACACGAGAAACACTCGACTTCTTCGAGCCGCCTTCCACAGCCGGCCTGGCCGCTGGCCGCCGACGGATGTTGGAGGCTGCAGCCCGCAAGCGGGCTGAGACGCGACGTTCCCGATGGGAGTCAGCCCTGGCCGCCCTGGGTCAGTGGGTCCGCACGCCGGCCCGTGGCCTGGCTATGGCCGCCCTGCTCCTCGCCTTGTTGGTGGTGGCCGGCGGTGCCACGGTCGTCGCAGCGGCGGACAGCCTGCCCGGCGACCCGCTCTACGGGGTCAAAAGGACCACCGAACAGGTTCGCCTGGCACTGACCACTGACCCGGCGGCCAGGGCTGCCCTCCACGTTCAGTTCAACCAGGAGCGGCAATCTGAAGCGCGGGCTGTCGCGGCCATGAGCCGGCGTGCCCATCTCCGGTTCGAAGGCGTGTTGGAGCGACGCATGGGCAACACGTGGATTGTGGATGGCATTGAGTTGATTGTCGATCCGGCCGGGGTGGAAGGCGAACCGGCCATGGGGAGCACGGTCGTCGTGGACGTGGTGTCGCCCGGCGATGGGACGCTGCACGCGGAACATGCAGCCATGCACGACGGTCCTCACGGTCCGATGCACGGGGCCAGCCGCCCTACACCATCGGCCACGCCGACATCCAGCCGTGGGCTGCCGACGCAGCAGCCGACGGAGACGCATACGCCGGCCATGCCAATGTCAGCCGGCACCCCTTCGACAGGCTCAGGAGGGGCCTCAGGCCAGGGCCCGGGGCCAGGTATGGGACCAGGCGGACCAGGACATGGTCCGCAGCCCACCCAGGAGCCCATGGGACCCATGCAGATGCCCGCAACCGCATCACCGCAGCCCACGACCGTGCCGATGGGACCTGGCGGGATGGGGCAGCCCACCGCATCCCCGGCGCCAACAGAGGGTCAGATGGGGCCTGGGATGGGGCATGGGGGAGGACATCCGACGGCTACTCCTGTCCCGACGCAAGAACCGGGGCCCGCGCCGACCGATGCGCCACCCGCCCAGACAGTCCCCACAGAGACGCCGGCACCGGAACCAACGCACCACGGACCGATGATGCCACACCCAACACACACGCCGGGGAGTGGCCATCCGGGTGGCGGAGGCGGGCATCACGGATAGCGGTGCGGGAAACTCTTGTGGTACAGCCTGTGTTATTGCTGAGGGAGTGGGCCTGACTGTCGAGGCAATGCCCATGCTGTCCGCACATCAGCAGGAGATGACGCTGTGAGTCCTGAACCTCAACCGGGCTTCGGCTCGCCTGCGTTGCCACCGACGTTACCCGGATGCTGTATCAAGGTGCTGGGACGACCCGGCTGGTTCGATCCGGCATTGCTGCACGCAGTTCGACTGAGGCCGGCCAACCTGTTCGTACGCGCTATCAGCAGCGCCCGGCTAACCGGTACAGAGATCACCGCTATCACCATTGGGAACACCATCTACTTTCGACGGCCGGAGCGATTCGACCCCCACTCGCCGGCCGGCCTGGCACTCCTGGCACACGAGTTGAGCCACGTCGAGCAGTGCTGGGCGTCTGGCGGCGTCGTTCGGTTCGCCATCGAGTACATTTTGGAGTACCTGCGCGGGGGCTACGGGACAAACATTGCCTTCGAGGCTGAAGCATACAAAGTGGGAAGTGCTGTCCTGGACCATCTGGAGGCGGAGTTCGCTTATAATGCCGGCCAGTCCCTGTGCGAGATCACGCCAGCGGGTCACACGCCCAGCGCGCTGTACAGGTTCTTGAGGCCCTATTCGGCTTTGCCCCGGTCAGTGATCAGGGGGCAGTCAATGTCACGCAGTTAAGCAACCACCTAAACCTCCGAGGTCTCGTGGGCTCTTGTACGACAGGGCCTGGCAGCAAACATGCCGCAGTTGGCACCTGTGAGGCTTTACCGGAGACCTCGGAGGTCTTGTCTTGGTGATGAGGCAATGTGATCACCGTCACTTTGACAAACAGTGTGGTCAGATTATAATTAGCGAACGTGCCTGAGGGTGCAAGGGCCCCGTTCTTGTCAAGAACCGGGTGTCTCACAGGTGTTACAGAAACATTATCGAGGAGGGAAGTTTCTCAGATGGTTACTGATGGCAAGCCGATTCACGTGACAGATGCCAGCTTTGATTCCGATGTATTGCAATCTGACAAACCAGTACTCACCGACTTTTGGGCTGAGTGGTGCGGTCCGTGCAAGATGATCGCCCCGATCCTTGAGGACATCGCCAATGAATACGAGGCAGACCTGATTGTTGCTAAAGTAGACGTTGACTCCAATCCGGGCATCGCGATGCGCTATGGCATTCGGAGTATCCCAACCCTGATCCTGTTCAAGAACGGCCAGGAAGCCAAACGGGTAGTGGGTGCCATGTCGAAGGAACGGCTGATGTCCCAACTGAGGCCACATCTCGCCCTGTGAACAGTAAACAGTGATCAGTGATCAGTAATCAGAGTCTGATTACTGTTTACTGATCACTGATTACTGGTCTTCGATGACTGCCACGCCTGGCAGTTCTTTGCCCTCAACGAATTCCAGCGAAGCCCCTCCGCCTGTCGATACGTGCGTCATTTGCCTGGTCAGACCCATTTCGGCGACTGCTGCTACAGAATCGCCACCCCCAACCACGGTGGTTGCCGGCAGGCCGGCCAGGATTTCAGCCATTACCCGTGTGCCTCTGGCGAAGCGGTCAAACTCGAAAACCCCCATCGGACCATTCCAAAAGATCGTCCTGGACCGTCGGAGAGGCGCTCGGAACCGTTGACACGTCTCCGGGCCGATGTCCATGATCCGCCATCCCTCGGGCACTTGATTGACGGGCACAACCTTTGCCTCGGCGTCGGCTGCGAACCGATCGGCTACCACGACATCCACCGGCAGGAAGAGCTGCGGTTCTTTCTCCTCCCGTTTCGTGTGCCGCTGTGCCTCACGATGGAGAATCTCCTTTGCAATGCCCAGTGCCTCGTCCTCCACCAGCGATGCCTGTACGTTGATTCCCTGGGCTTTCAGGAACGTGTTCGCCATCCCGCCGCCGATCAGGACGTACTCGGCTTTCTCAAGCAATCTCGTCAGCACACCGATCTTGTCTGATACCTTGGCTCCTCCCAGGATGGCCGCGAAGGGCTCCTTTGGGTGATTCAGCGTGCTGCCCAGCATCTTCAGCTCGCGTTCCATCAGGAAGCCGGCCACAGTCGGCAGGTACGCCGCCACGCCGACCGTCGAAGCATGAGCCCGATGGGCTGTTCCAAAGGCGTCATTCACAAAAACGTCGGCCAGCGCGGCCAACTGCCGGGCGAATTCGGGATCGTTCTGCTTCTCGCCCGGATTGAAGCGAGTGTTCTCCAGCAGAATGATGTCGCCAGGCGCCATGCTGCTCACGGCTGCCTCCACCTCGGGGCCGACCGTTTGATCCAGCTTCGTGACGGGGTGCCCCAGGCGGGTGGCCAGTTGATCCGCCACCGGGTCCATTTTCAGATCATCCCGGACCTGACCTTTGGGCCGGCCCAGGTGGGACATCAGGATCAGCCTGGCATTGTGGTCAAGCAGATAGCGAATCGTAGGCAGGGCGGCCCGGATGCGCGTATCGTCTGTAACCTTGCCGGCCTCCAGCGGGACATTGAAATCGACGCGCACCAGAACACGTTTCCCATCGACATCAATATCGCGAACGGTTTTCTTTGCCATGTAAACTCCTCCGCAAATGGGGCGATATGGCAGATGTCATATCGCCCCGTTTCCCAGGTTCGCAGTCTCAGTAGATCCAAATTCAAAGCTCAAAGCGGACCACAGTCCGCGTTTTAGCCGCTGGACTGTGGTCCAGCTAGAGCATTCTTGGATCTACTGAGTCTCCGAGATTTCGGTTGGAAGTAGCAGCTACAGCGACTGTGCCATGAAGGAGACCAGGTCCGCCACCCGCACGGAATACCCCCATTCGTTGTCGTACCAGGAGATCACTTTCACCATGTTGCCGGCCATCACCATGGTGGATGGGGCGTCAACGATGGAGGAGTGGGGGTCCCCTTTCAGGTCCATGGATACCAACGGCTCATCCGTAATTGCCAGCACATGCCCCAGCCACGTATCAGACGAGGCGGCTTCCCGAAATGCATTGTTGACATCCTCAGCGGTGACCTCGCGATCGACGGTAGCGGTGAAATCGACCAACGACACGGTGGGCGTTGGAACACGCAGCGCGAAGCCGTCGAACTTGCCTTCCAATTCTGGAATGACCAGGGCTACGGCCTTGGCGGCACCGGTTGTTGTCGGAATGATGTTCAAGGCAGCAGCGCGAGCGCGCCGGAGGTCCTTGTGTGGCAGATCCAGGATGCGCTGGTCATTGGTATACGAGTGAATAGTCGTCATCAACCCATGGCGAATGCCGAAGACGTCGTTCACAACCTTGGCGACGGGGGCCAGGCAGTTCGTTGTACACGAGGCATTGGAAACGATGTGATGCGAATCCGGGTCGTACTTGTCCTCGTTCACACCCAGCACAATGGTCACATCAGGACCTTTGGCCGGCGCACTGATGACGACTTTGTTCGCGCCAGCCCGCAGATGAGCCGCCGCCTTCTCTCGCTCGCGAAAGATGCCGGTCGATTCAACAACAATGTCCACACCGAGGTCGCCCCACGGCAAGTTGGCCGGATTGCGCTCCTCCAAAGCCTGAATGACTGTGTCTTCTACGACAAGTTGGTCGCCTTCCACCGTCACATTGCCGGGGAAGCGTCCGTAGTTCGAGTCGTATTTCAGAAGATGGGCCAATGTGTGGTTGTCGGTGATGTCGTTAACGGCCACAACTTCGATCTCTCCAGCGTAGTGCTCGTACATCGCCTTGAAGACCTGACGTCCGATCCGTCCAAAGCCGTTGATACCAACCCGAATAGCCATGCAAGTCGCTCCTTTCTCTATCCTTGTAGTTTTTTTCTGCACATCTATAGCTCATCCTCGGCCGCCGCTCGAAGGATGTCGGTATTGCTCACGATGCCGACGATCTTTTGACCGTCGAAGACCAGCACGCGCCGGATGCTGGCCTGGCTCATCAGAATGGCGCAGTCACGCAGATCGCAATCCGGCGGCACGGTGATCAGGGGCTTACTCATAATATCTGTCACGAGGCACTCTTCCGCTTGCCGTCCTGTGGCGACGACCTTCTCCACAATATCTCGCCGGCTCACGAAGCCATGTGTGTCCATGTCGCCGCTGGGTTCAACCAGCAGGCTAGACACCCCCTTCTCCTGCATCAGTTGCATCGCTTCGGATATGGTCGCATCGGGGCGGATAGACACAACATCTCTCGTCATGACATCAGTGGCCGTCTTCATAGGCAAAGCTCTCCTTCTGATTGAGCCACAGGCCGGCTCCACGTGGACTCAAACCAATTGTACTACACAGAATGCCGGCAATCAAGTGCCGGCAAGACAGGCCGCAGAGCAAGCCAGTGTGCGAGCAGCCACCAGTCACCCAGCCATCCACCTATCCAGCCATCTAGCCATCCATCCCCTCCTTCACCCCACCCTTGCCAGATGCCTGGCCAACGGCTATAATTGACGGCGGCGCAAGTCAGTTTTGACAGTGCTGCCGCTGAGGTATATCATCTCCGGCGAGCACATGCGCTCCGTCAGCAAAATTTCATCCTGGTCTACGTCCACTTTAGAAAATCATGGTTGAACGCCGGCGCTCCGACGCCGAACTACTGCGTAAAGCCCGAGGTGGCGACGAGGAAGCCTGGGCAGCTCTGGTGGGCCGATATGCTCGGTTGGTCTACGCGATTCCGCTGCGAGTTGGCCTCTCGCCAGACAGCAGTGCGCATACCTTCCACGCTGTGTTTAGCCGGCTGCTCGAAGAGCTCGGCAACGTTCGTGACACAGAGACGCTGGTCACCTGGCTGGTGCGAACCACCGTTGACGAAGCCCGGCGGCTGCGCGGCGGTGTGGCGCTGAGCCCGCGTGTTGACGCTCTGTCTACCATCGGGCAAATACCGCTGGGCGACGAGACCATACAACGCTGGCAGCGGCAGCAGATCATCCGCGAAGCGATGGAGCAGTTGCCGGAACGATGCCAGCGCCTGCTAAGTGCCGTTCTTTTTGCGGAGAATCCCCCTTCCCGGTCTGAGTTGGCGCGCCGGCTCAACATCCCTGAAGCTCGCGTGAGCGCCGAGCAGTCCCGATGCATCGAGGGCGTGCTGGACATTCTGGAGGCGTGGGGCTTTGAGTAACCATTCGCCGGTGACCTATCACGCAGTCACTTTCGATCAGCTTGTAGACTTCGCGCTGGGTATGCCGGACCCCGTCACGAGCCAGCAAATCTCCGCGCATCTGGCTGAAGGCTGTCCACAATGCCAACAGGACCTGGAACGTCTGCAACGTATCCTGAACGCCACACGAACAGACGTGCCCCCAGCACCGCCCTCCTGGGTGCTTCACCGGGCCACGCAACTCTTCGCCCATCATGAGGTGGAAGCGGTTCCCCGTGGGGATCGTCTCGCTGCCTTCCTGATGGACACCCGGACGATCGTGGGGGCGGTAGCCCTGCTGGCGCTTGCGGTCATTGCTCTGGGCGGCTCCTACGTCTGGCGTCAGATTCCATCTATCCGGACGGCCTCTTTGACTGTGATCGGCGGTCGGGTCGAGGTTCAGTGGTCTCCCAATGAGGATTGGGTGCCGGCCAACGACGCGGCAGAAGTTGGTGCCGGCACGGCCCTCCGTACGAGTCGCACCGGTGCTGCCGAACTGTCGTTCCCCGACGAGAGCAATCTGGAGCTGGGTGGTGACAGCCTGATTCGGATTGGTACATTGCATACCCTGACCGGCGTTGGCCCGCAGGTTTTGCGGCTGGAACAGTTGCGGGGGTGGGGGCGCTACCAGGTTTCGCCAGGTGGCCCGGGCGGCGGATTCACAGTGGACACGCCCGTTGCTCGCATCCGGGGACGCGACGTCCAGTATGACTTGACGGTGGACCAGGACGGCACAACCACTGTTCGAGTCCACGACGGTACGGTGACGGTGTCGGCCGGCAATCAAGACGTGACGGTCTCGGCAGGCGAACTCCTGGTTATCTCGCCAACGG
The DNA here is from genome assembly GCA_964532665.1 of uncultured Anaerolineales bacterium. Lineage (GTDB taxonomy): Bacteria > Chloroflexota > Anaerolineae > Epilineales > JAANWY01 > CAZHMV01. Next base: position 20,571 of record CAZHMV010000025.1, on the reverse strand, counting down.
CACCATCGGCGCCTTTGCAGCCGTCCCCCTTCGCAGTGACAGCCACATCGACGCCTGAGCCCACAGAGACTGCTGCGGTGCCGGCAGCGGTTGTGGTACCGGCGCGCGCCACGGAGACCTTGACTCCTGCTATGACGCTGACAGCGACAGCGACAGGGCGGCCGCGGCGGCCCCTGACGCCGACACCCACACCGACGGCCACGGCCACACCAACATCCACACCGACACCCACACTGACGCCCACGCCGACGCCCACACCGACGTCCACACCGACGCCGACGCTGACACCGACAATCACCCCTTCGCCCACAGCCACGGCCACGCCTGTACCGCCGACGCGGAAGCCGCCGAGCCCGACACCGGTGCCACCAAGCCCAACGCCGGTGCCGCCATCCCTCACGCCAACGCCGGCCCCGCCCACCGATACACCGGTGCCGCCGACGCCAACGCCCATTCCACCCACTGCAACGCCCACGCCGAAGCCGACGCCGGCTACGATACCTCCCAAGCCTACTTTACGCTCGCACCGCCATAGCGGGGGAGGCCCGGCACAGCAGATAACTTTGGAGAGCGCAGCCCAACCATGATACGTTCATTCTACTACCACGGGGCGGAAGTCCCAGCCACAGACCTGAATCGCGAGCAGATGCGAGCCGCCCTGGCGGATGCCGGCGGTGTTCTCTGGGTAGACATGTTGGCTGCCAGCCCGGAGAGTGCTGAGCAGATCTTTACACGTGTCTTTGGATTCCACCCATTGACAATCAGTGATTGCCTCCAGGGCGTCCGACGCCCAAAGCTGGATGACCACGGCGATTACATCTTCTTCGTGATCTATGCTGACGACCAGAGCACCCCGGTCGAAGACGTCAACACCGTCGAGTTGGATGTTTTCCTGGGCCCGAACTTCGTCGTCACTTATCATGCACTGCCTCTGCCGGTCATTGACCGGCTCGTTGAGCGCGTCATGAGAGACGAGTTTTTGATGGCTTTCGGCGCAGACATCCTGGCATACGAGATCCTGCGAGCCATCACATCGGACTACCGACCGACGGTAGATTTTCTGGCAGCGGCCATTGCCGGCCTGGAGGTGGAAGTGCTAACTGTACCCACCGGTAACACGTTGCGCCGCATGCACGAACTGCGTCACGACGTTCTCAAAGTCCGGCGTGTTTTGTTGCTGCAACAAGAGGTCATGAACCGTCTGGCAACATCTGAGCTCCGGCCCATTGATGCCCGGAATCGCCTGTACTTCCGCGAGCTGGCAGATCGTCTGGTGCAGATGGTTGAGGTAATGGATGCGTTACGCGAGTCCGTTCATAGTGCTCTCCAGACGCACCTGTCTGTGGTCTCTAACGAGAACAGCCGTCTGCTTCGGCTGGTGGCGGCCATGGTCACCATCCTTGTGCCACTCACTTTGTTGGTTGTTCTCTATGATGCTGGCCTGAGAGCTGTGCCCGCCCTAAGCCGGCCGTATGCGGATGCGGCGGTGGTAGGCGTCACCCTTCTCGTCGGTATCCTGCTGGCTCTGTACTTCTATCGCCGTGGCTGGCAATAGTGTGAGGCAGTGACAGAATCACAAAGGGGATTGAATCTATGTCAACAGTCAAGATGAAGTGGATTGATGGTGAGCTGTTCCTCGGCGTAGATAGCTACGGCCACCCGATTGTGACCGGTTCGTGGCCGGCACAGGACCCGGAGTGGGCGGCCGTGAAACCCTCCGACTTGTTGTTGCTGGGCGTCATCGGCTGCTCCGGCTACGATGTCGTGGCGATTCTGAAGAAGCAGCGGGAGGACCTCACTGGACTGGAGATGTCTTGCACTGGCGAGCAGATGGAAGAAGCGCCGTACGCTTTCACCAGGATCCATATCGACTACAAGCTGACCGGCCGAAACCTGGACGAGAAAAAGGTACGGCGCGCCATCCGGTTGTCCGAGGAGAGGTACTGTTCCGTGGCGGCGACCGTACGCGGCGTGGCTGAGATCACCAGCAGTTATACGATCTTGGAGCAAGAATGAGAATTGCAGTGATGGGGACGGGAGGCGTCGGCGGCTACTTCGGCGGTATGCTGGCGCGGGCCGGCCACGACGTCACCTTCATCGCTCGTGGGCCGCACCTCGCAGCTATCCGCCACAACGGCCTGCGAGTGGAGACGGTGCACGGTACTTTTACCATTGAACCTGGTCTCCCAATCGCTGCTCGCGTTGAGCCTGGTCTCCCGACCGCAGCCCCCCTGGCCACCGATAACCCTGGCAAAGTCGGCCCTGTCGATCTGGTTCTGTTCTGCGTGAAGACGTATCACACACAAGAAGCCGGCCAGGCCATAGCGCCGTTGATCGGCAAAGACACGTTGATTCTGTCACTTCAGAACGGCGTTGACAACGAGGAGAAGCTGGCGGCGATCTACGGCTGGGACCACGTCCTGGGCGGCGTGTGCTACATCGCCTCGACGATCACCGCTCCCGGCGTCATCACGCAGGTGTCCGGGCCGCGAAGCATCATCTTCGGCGAGATGGACGGCTCCATCACACCCCGAGCGCAACGTGTGCAACAGGCGCTGGTCCAGGCCGGCATCGACACCACGCTGTCGGACAACGTCCAGAAGGCGTTGTGGACCAAGTTCCTGTTCATCTGCGCTCTCAGCGGTGTCGCCTCGGTGGCGCGAGCGACCCTCGGTGAGATGATAGCAGTTCCAGAGACCTGCGAACTTCTGCGCGACACGATGGCCGAGGTGGAAGCCGTTGCGCGGGCGCGAGGCGTTGAACTAGAGGCCGGCATCGTGGACCGGATGATGCGCACGGCGGAGGGGTTCGCCCCGGAAAGTAAGCCCTCGATGCTGGTAGACGTCGAAAAAGGCAACCGGCTGGAGATCGATGCCTTGAATGGGGCCGTGGCGCGGCTGGGTGCTGAACTCGGCGTGGCGACGCCGGCCAATCGCTTCATCTACGCGGCGTTGAAGCCGGCGGATGAGCGGGCGAAGCGCCGCAAGTGAGTAGTCCTTCCGCAATCCAACACGCATCAATGCCAATGCCATACCTAGGAATCCCGATCTGTGGTATAATTGTACGTACATTGGCAACACAAACACCAGGTTAGGAGAGGGGTATCGCTAAGACCGCCGTCCTTTCGGCAAGAATCGATCCCGAACTCAGGCCCCCTGCTGCCGGCGGTTGAAACCGCGCCTGCCATTGCAAAGTCGCCCCCTTCGACAGGCTCAGGACGGGCTTCGGCGACTTGAAATCCAACCGGCGTAGGCCGGTTTCGCAAGTGTTGCCGCGAATTCATTCGCCTGACGCGAAGTGGCTGAGCAGTTACCAGGTGAGAATGGACTGATGGCCAATGTAACAAAGCAGCGGAAGCGACCGCCAAAGGATTGGGAATCGGCGGTGGACAGGGCGATCCGTGAGGCCCAGGAGCGGGGTGAGTTCGACAACCTGCCGGGGAAGGGCCGGCCTCTGCGCTGGGACGACGAGCATGTGCCGCCGGAATGGCGGATGGCCAATCGAATTCTCAAGAACTCCGGCTTCGCCCCGTCGTGGATCGAGGATGACAAGTGGATTCGCGCCGAGCGCAAAGCGGTCCGCCAACTGCTGGATGGCTTTGCAGATTGGTACCGCGAAGAGAGGGCCGCGTTGGCCGGCAAACCCCAGGCCCAGGTGTCCGAGCGTCTGGAAGAGCTTGCCGTGGTGCGCGACAGACGTATCCAGGTGTATCGGGAGCGGGCTGGCAAGCTCAACAAGCGCATCGACATTTTCAACCTGACTGTCCCGATACCGAGGCTACAATGGCGTCGGGTGCGGGTTGAGGAGGAGATCGACAGGTTTCGACGGACGCTGGAAGAAGAACTCGGGGGAACTCAGGGGAACTGGGGGGAACTGAGAGGGAATTGACAGGATATGACAAGTATCGAACGGTTTGCAGAGGCGTTGCAGAAACATATCCGGCCGGCCTCGTTTCCGGTCGCAATCAAGATGTTGAAAGAGGGCGAGCCGATTCCGGAGCGGGTGAAACGGCCGGCGCAGGACTTGGGCTTCCAGTCGGCTATCTGCCAGGGGTTTGCCATTGCGCGGCGGTATGGGTGGCCCATCGCTATTGGCCGCGATGATCTGTCATGCCCGCTGGCCAAGGCTGTCTTCGGCTTCGCGCCCATGCTGGACTACTACGTGGAGGGGCATGCGTGTGCCGGCATGTACACCGAGACGCCCGAGGCCGGCCAGCGGACTGAGGCCGGAACGCCCAGATTCGAGTACGGTGAGTACCGGTACTTGGTCCTGTCACCCATCCACCGCTGCACCTTCGAGCCGGATGTGGTGTTGATCTACGGCACGCCGGGCCAGGTCATGCGGCTGGTGACGGCTGCGCTTTGGCAGCGGGGTGGTCGGATCACATCGAGCTTCTCGGGGCGAATTGACTGCGCCGATGTGGTGATCGAGACCATGAAGACCGGCGAGCCACAGGTCATCTTGCCATGCTACGGCGACCGCATCTTCGCCCAGACCGAAGATCACGAGATGGCGTTCAGCGTGCCGGCTAATTGCATTGAGGAGATCATCGAGGGACTGGAAGGCACCCACAGAGGCGGCGTGCGCTATCCTATCCCCAGCTTCCTGCGCTATCAGGGCGAATTCCCACCCACCTACGAGAAGATGAACGAGCTGTGGGCAGCACAAGAGGCCGAATCTGAGTAATACGGGATAAGAAGACCAGGAAAGTTGGTTCAGCAATATGGCATCAGTTGGTCGAAACGACCCCTGCCCATGCGGTAGCGGTAAGAAGTACAAACACTGTCACTGGCGCATCGATCAGCAAATCCAGCGCCAGAATCTCCAATTAGAGCGTGCCTGGCGGACGCTTGGTCAGCGACTCTGGCAGTTTGGTGTACAAGGACGGCTCATACCGGAGTTTGCTTCGGCGTGGGAGCTGTTCTGGGACAACCGGATTCCTCTGCCAGCCATGTCGGCGCTGGATCTCTTCGAGCGTAGCCGGTTTCTGGATTGGTATGTCTTTGACTATCGGACCAGCAACCGCAGTCGCGTTGCCGAGTTGTTTGTGGGCACAAAGCAAGACGAACTCTCACCGCTGGAGCAAGACCTGATCCGCGACTGGGTGAAGACACATGTCAGCGTGTATGAGGTGACAGACGTAACGGAAGACAACCTGGAGTTGCAAGATGTCTTTACCGGCAGAGACAGATCGGCAGACCAACTCAGCGGAGGGGAGTCTCTGGGGCCGAGTCAGTTGATGATGGGCCGGCTGCTTCCGGTGGGCGGCTCGCTTCGCTTCGCGCCGGGCGTCGTGGCGATGCCACCCGAAGCCAAAGACGAGGTTCTTGAGTTCATTCAGCCGCGCTTCGCGGCCTGGCAGCAGGCGCGATATGGCGCCGATTGGAACGATTTCCTGAACGAAGCCGGCTACCTGTTGAACCACTTTCTGATTCGAGACATGGAGCCCATCGAAGTGCCGCCCCTCGAAGAACCGATCCAGGATCCGCTACAGGCTGCCGGCTTAATCGCTCGCCGCATGCAAGGCGAAATCATCACCACGGCCCTGGATCTGCACTACGAGCGCTGGCTGGACAAGCCGGTTCCCGAGTGGGCTGGCAAGACCCCGCGAGAAATGGTGGAGACGCCCGAGGGCACCGAAGCGGTGGAGATTTTGCTGGGCTTCCTGGAAGATACCGAAAGGGAGCGTGCCGAATCCGGTCAGCCGGCCTACGACGTGGGGCTGCTGCGTCGCAAGCTGGGGTTGACTGATGAAGTGCGGACCGAGGGCGGCATCGTTTTGCCTGGCTAGCAGTCTGTTCGAGAACTCAATCGGCCGGCTTTGCTAGCCGCCTCTCTTTGTAGGTCGGGTAGCAAACCCAACCTACAGGAGCCGTGCTGGGTGAAGTAAGAGTCATCTGGTCAGAACCATCCAAATACCTGTACGATTGCCCAAGGCCCGAACGCTGAAGCAGGGCCGACAGGGGGGGCGGCCTGCCCATAATGCCCTTTTGGAGGACCTGATGAATCGAATCGCTTCTCCCATAGCTGTCGTCGTGCTTCTGGCCGCCGGGCTGCTGATGTTGCCGGTGCTCGGCCTGCCGTACGGTCGTCTTGACTGGACTGTGTACTCCCAGGCTTATAGTGCCCTCGAAAACCTGGCCCTCAACCGGCCGGCTGCGGCGTCTACCTATGACTTTCGCTACCCCCCTTCTTTAGCAGTTGATGGTGACGTGGAAACCGCGTGGGAATCCTCTCCCGGTTACCGGCAGTGGTTCTACGTCATTCTCGACAGCCCCCAGTGGGTAAATCAGATCGTAGTCAACTGGGGACCGGGCTATGCCACACATTATCGGATCAGCGTTCTGGTAGGTGGCTACTACGGCTACTGGCAACCGGTCACAGACGAGGTGGCCGGCGACGGTGATCTGGACCTCGTCAGCTTTCCTCCTATCCAGAGCGATGCCGTAGCCATCAGTATGTACGGTCGCGCGCCCGATGCATTCAATTTCACCATCCGGGAGTTCGAGGTCTACTACTTATCGGACGGCACGCAGGCATCAGAAAACCTGGCAGCCGGTAAGCCGGCGTATGCCACCACCTACCAGTCCGACTACGATCCCGGCAACGCAACAGACGCCGAAATGACCACTAGTTGGCGACCAGATCCAGCTATCGACTTTGATATGTCTTCGATCTACGTAGATCTGGGTGACACGTACGATGTCGCGCAAGTTGACCTTTACTGGGGCGACGCCTATGCCGACCAGTATCAGTTGTATGCGTGGACCTTCGTGTGGACCGGGTGGACCGGCTATTGGGCCTGGTGGCCGATCTACGATGGGAGCAGTGCCGGCGGTCAGGACACGGCGACGTTCCAGTCGATAAGCACGCGCTATGTGCGTCTGGTGGCTTTCGGTCAGGCCGGCCAGGCGATAGACCTGAAGGAATTCGAGGTCTACAGCGGGCCAAGTATGCCATCCGGTGAGGGTAGCACACCCTCTGCGAGTTATCTGACGCCAGATGCTGTGAGGGAGGCCGGCAAGGATGTTCTGCAGGACTTCGTGCCGTCTGGCTGGGAGAAGAGCCCGGCGTGGCAGCAGACGCCGTCACAGGGAGGCGTTTCGGTTCCGGAGCTGGTACCCCTGGGACCAGGAAAGTAGTCTGATGGAACGCTCAGGTGTCGAAAACGGCTTCGAGTCGTGCCTTGTCCCCTTCTTCCCGGTCAGGTTTGCGTTGCTTTGCTGCGCCCACGAAATCACGGAACAAGGGATGAGGCCGGTTCGGACGTGATTTGAACTCGGGATGGAATTGGCTGCCCACCATCCACGGGTGACCTGCTATCTCGGCGATCTCGACTAGGTTGCCGTCGGGGCTTGTGCCGCTGACGACGAGGCCGGCCCGTTCCAACAGCGCGCGATACTTGTTGTTCACCTCGAATCGGTGCCGGCGGCGCTCACTGATGATCTCCCGACCATACGCGTCCCAGGCATGCGTGTTCCGCCGCACCCGACAGGGGTATGCTCCCAGCCGCATCGTGCCACCCATGTCCGAGATACCCCGCTGCTCAGGCAGCAGGTCGATAACGGGGTAGGGCGTCTTGCGGTTGAACTCGGTGCTGTTGGCTTCCTCTGAGCCCAGGGCGTGGCGCGCCAGCTCAATCACCATGATCTGCATGCCCAGGCATAGCCCCAGATAGGGGACCTTATGTTCCCGCGCGTAGCGAGCGGCCGCGATCTTCCCCTCGATGCCCCGATGTCCAAACCCGCCGGGCACGATGATGCCGTCAGCCTGATAGACGGCTTCCCACCCCCGACCGTGTTCCAGCTCTTCCGAATCGACCCACAGGATGTCGATGTCCACGGTGTGGGCAGTGCCGGCATGGACCAGAGCTTCCTTGACACTCATGTATGCGTCCGGCAATTCCACGTACTTGCCAACGATGGCGATATTGAGTCGCGGTTTGTGGGCCTTGATGCGCGCTACCAACTCTCGCCATTCGGCAAGGTCTGGCTCCGCTGCCTCCAGGACGAGCCGGCTCCCGATGAAATCCCCGAGTCCGGCCTCCTCCAGCACCAGTGGCACCTCGTAGACCGTCTCTGAGGTTACGAGCGGGATCACGGCGCGGGGTTCCACATCCGTGAACAGGGCAATCTTTGCTCGAATCGCCTTATCCACGGGCCGGTCGGTGCGGGCGATGATCACATCGGGCTGAATCCCAATGCCTCTCAGTTCCTTGACACTGTGCTGAGTTGGCTTCGTCTTCACTTCGCCGGACCATGACAGGTAGGGCAGAAGGGTTACGTGCACGTACATCGCGTTCTCACGGCCCACGTCGTGACGCATCTGGCGGATGGCCTCCAGAAAAGGCTGTCCCTCGATGTCACCGACGGTACCGCCCACCTCCACGATGAGCACCTCGGCGCCACTTTTCTCGGCGCAACTGGCAATCCGCCGCTTGATCTCGTTGGTGATGTGCGGCACGGTCTGAACCGTGGCACCAAGAAAGTCACCCCGCCGTTCCTTGGCAATCACTTCGGAGTACACCTGGCCCGTGGTGACGTTGCTGTCATTGGTCAGGTTCTCATCAATGAACCGCTCGTAGTGTCCCAGGTCCAGGTCAGTTTCCGCGCCCTCTTCCAGGACATAGACTTCGCCGTGCTGATAGGGGCTCATGGTGCCTGGATCGACGTTGATGTAGGGGTCGAGTTTCTGGATGGACACTCTGACGTCTCGAGATTTGAGAATGCGACCGATAGCGGCAGCCGTGACGCCTTTGCCAAGGCCACTCACAACTCCGCCGGTCACAAATATGAACTTGGGCATATTTTCCCTCACGAATGGCTCTCTCTCACGGTTACGATTCAAGCTCAAAGACGATTTTCTCAACCCAAGGGCGTGAAACGTAAAACGTAAAACGTGAGGAACTGTTACCGGAATAAGTTCTCACATTTCACGTTTTACGTTTCACAAGGAGCTTCTCTCCATTGGCCTGGACTTGTTGCCATGCGTCGCGCAAGTCCCGCAATTCTTCGTCGCTCACCTCTTGCTCGCCGTAGCGGGCTCGCACGTAGGCGTCTGTGATGGCGCTGATCTCGGCCTCACGCGCCGGCAACACTGTCTCGATAGTCGGCTCGAATTCGTACGGTGTCTGGCCGGCCGGCCTTGGGTGATCCGCTGCTGCCATGAGCGTCAGGAGGTTGGCGTAGAGCGCGCGGATCGAACCGGTTCCGCGTAGTTGCAGCAGCCGGCGAATGTCTGCCAGTTCGCGCAGTCGCCGCCACCGGTCACGCAGATAGTCCAGCATATCGTCGGCCAGACTGCCGGCCGGCCTGGCCGTCTCGCGGGTGCCGCCGGCCGTCTCGCGCAGTGTACGCCAGCGCCGGAATGAGTGAATCACAAGCCATAGCGCAATCAGCGACACGAAGAACAGAGTTGCGATGCGCAATGCGTTGAGAAACTCAGGGCTGAGCAGCGGATGGGCCGCGCCCTCAGCCTGTTCTGGCCGGCCGGGTGCTGGTGTCGCAATGGGCTGTACCAGCTCCGCAGGTAGCCGGCCACCCAACAGCCGCATGAGGATCGGGAACAGGAGATACTGGGCCAGCAGACCGAGCAACACCGCAAGCGCTGACACGACTGCCGCGGCTGCGACAGCCAGGGGGCGGAGCAGCGTGCGCACGGTTTCAACCGTGAAGAGGGAACTCCCGATCAGCGCGATCAGCCCCACGACTAACAGGGCCGCGGCCAACGTCACCAGCCATTTGCGCCCGAAGGGTGAGGCGGCACCGCCCTCGGTATGGGCGGTCTCTTCGATGCGGGTCAGAGCCAGCGCCAGCAGGCCGGCGGCGAAGTAGGCAACCACGACCCCCCCGACATGAACAGGGAACTTGCTTGCCGCAATGGCCAACGCCACGATCACCACCAGGCCGATCTGCACCTGTTGGGTTATGGTTCGGATGCCCACGTGCCGGCGTGGCAGGCGCAGCCCGCGAACCCAGATGAAGAATCCGAAAAGCAGCGCCGTCAGTTCGCGCGGCCATCTTTGCAGTCCACTGACGATGTTGCTTACGAGCGTCCTCAGCCAGCGCGGATCGAAGGGGCTCGTGCCGGGATACAGGTTGAGATTGATGAAGATGAGTGTGCTGACCAGTACCAGCCCCGCGATGATCCAATCGCTGCGCCTGGTTCGACGCCGGATCAGCGTCCGGGCAGTGGTGACGGCGATGAGGTAGACCGCAAAGGTGCTGAGCCAGGCTGTGACCAGGCCGGCTGTCTGGCCGGCTCCCAACAGAATCACCGCCCAGCCGGCCAGCCAACTGACCTCCATGCCGGTCATGGACAGCAGCAGCAACTCACGCCGCCAGTTAAACTCAGGAAGATGCGAAGTTTGTTGACTCATTATGTGCAGGACTGCGGTAGCAAACTGGATTGGTAACTGCTCAGCCACCCTCCCGCAGGTTGTTGAGGGTGACACTTTTGCCTCTAAGACCAGGTCTTTGGCCGTGGTTCTCAGCGAAAGAAGGCTCAAACCTGCGGGAGGGTGAGCAGTAACCTGGATTGCAACAACTGCGTATTGCGTATTGCGTACTGCGTGCTGCGTGTTGCGTCACCCCATCACCCCATCCCCCCGCTCCCCTGCTCTCCCTTGCCATCCCACCGGCCGGCGAAGTCTACCTGGGTTGCGGGAAGATGGTAGACGGTGATACCCGGCAGGCGGGCCTCCTTGAACTGAGGATCGGTGGAGACCAGAACCAGCCGGCGGCCGGCATCCCGCAGCCGCATCATCTCCGCCAGTAGCTTGTCGGTCACCACAGCGGTGATCACGACGAAGGTCGCGCCCCATGCCAGATTCGGACTTGCGACTTTCAACAACTGGTCGATACTGCTCGTGGCAAAGCTGGTGACTGCCGCCAGCGCTTCCAGAATGTGCGTCAACTGGTCAGGCGACCGGCCGGGAAGGACCTTGATCGGCTGATCGGAGTTGGGCACGCTGCCGTTGGCGATGAGCCCCACGGCGAACTTGCGATTCGTGGCGTGGAAGGCCGTAGATGCGGCGATGCTGATCACCTGCTCCTGCCGCGCCACGTTGACCCCCATCCAGGGCCGGGCGAAGGTGGCTACGTTCAGGAAGACGATCAACTGCTGCGTGATTGTGGGTTCGTAGACTTTCACCTGCAGCTCGCCCTGGCGGGCCGTGGCCTTCCAGTGAACCCGCTTCATGGAATCCTCAGGGTGGTACTCGCGGACCCCGATGGTCCGGCTTGGGTCCTCGAACATGCGCTGTGCGGCCTTCTGCTCGCCGAAGGGCTCCTTGCCCGGAAAACCCAGTTCGGGGAGATCGACAACGCGGGGATAGATGATGAGACGGTCGATCGTATCGTTTTTCTGATCCTGACGGAACAGGCCGAAGATGTCACCGGAGGAGATCTGGGCCGGCCCGAAGAAGTAGAACCCGCGCCGGCCACACTCGATCTCGTAATCCCAGTGAATGCCTTCGTATGGTCCCAGCGAGATCGTGTGCGTCAGATAACTGCGCCGCGGAATGTGCGACGCTTCCAGCCGCCGGCCGATAACTTCCAGCTCCGAAGGGAACAGGTCCTCGACCTTCAGCCAGGGGATGGGAAGAATCTTCGGGTTGGCCAGGGACACAGACAGGTCAACCGTCTCGCCGGCAAACACCCGATGTTCGCTGAACCGCCGCGCGTACGTCACCCGCCGCAGCACTAGGCGGTTCCACAACCAGCTTACCGGCACCACGGTGACGAGCAGGATAGCAATCAGGACCAGTGCGCTCTGTCCCAGGATGGCAGCCAGGACCAACAGTGCAAGAACAACTAATTCCCAGTTCTCGCTAAACATATCAATTCACTTGCCGGAACCGCTGTTAGCCTGGTCATTCACACACCTTCTTCAACCGGCACCGGCACCTGCTCAATAATGTCCCTGACGACTTCCTCGCCGGTTCGGCCCCGCAGGCGGGTTTCGCTGCTGATGATGAGGCGATGGGTGAGCACAGACGGAGCCAGACGTTTGACGTCGTCGGGAATGACGAAGTCCCGGCCCCGCAGGGCGGCCAACGCCTGAGCTGTGCGGTAGAGGAAAAGTGTCCCGCGGGGGCTGACGCCCAACTCCACGGCCGGGTTTTCACGCGTTGCCCGCGCCACGTTCACAAGATACGAGCGGACAGGTTCGGCGACCTTGACCTGGCGTACTGCGTCGCGCATCTGGAGGATTTGGCCGGCCTCCACCACCGGCCCCAGGTCCTCCAGCGGGTCTTCGCGCTCGTACCGAAGTAGAATATCGTGCTCCTCGGCCTCGGTCGGATAGCCCAGCGCGACCCGCATCAGGAAACGGTCCACCTGGGCTTCCGGCAGCGGGAAGGTCCCCTCCAGCTCGATGGGATTCTGCGTGGCAAGCACCATGAACGGTCGTGGCAATGGCAGTGTTTCGCCGTCCACGGTGACTTGCCGCTCCTGCATCGCCTCCAACAGAGCCGACTGGGTACGCGGCGTAGCGCGGTTGATCTCGTCGGCCAGGACAATCTGGGAGATAATAGGGCCGGGGCGGAACTCGAATTCCTGCTTCTTCTGGTTGAACCATTGAATGCCCGTGACGTCGCTGGGGAGGAGGTCCGGGGTAAACTGAATCCGTTTGAATGAACAGTTCAGGGACTGGGCCAGGGCTTTGGCGAGGGTGGTTTTTCCAATCCCTGGAACGTCTTCGAGGAGGACGTGACCTTCGCTGAGAAGGGCTACCATCAACAGCTCAATGACATCAGCCTTACCTACGATTACCCGTTCAACATTCTCAATAATCCGACGTGCGGTCTTTGCAATCATCACTACTCCCGTAAAACAGGCAACGCGGGCCGTCTGACCCGCCGATGCACCAAAGGAATACCCTCTTTCAGTCCAGACCCTAAAGGTTTTCAAAACCTCTGGGGTCTGATTAAGTATAGCACAGGTTTGCCCTGAAAGAGAACCGACAGCAAGGGAACTCGGGGGAACTCAGCATCACCGTCGAGTTCCCCCGAGTTCCCCCGAGTTCTTAGCTCCCCACCGGTCCTCCGGCCGTCAGTGCCTGATCCAGGTCCGCAATGATGTCCTCCGGGTCTTCCAGGCCGACCGAAAGGCGGACCAGGCCGTCGGTGATGCCGGCCTCCCGCCGCGCCTCCGCCGGCACCGTGCTGTGCGTCGTCGATGCTGAATGACAGATCAAGGTCTTCGTGTCACCCAGGCTGACGGTCAGCGTGCAGAGTTGGACGTGGTTCATCAGGCGTGCGCCGGCCTCGATCCCGCCTTTCACCTCAAAACAGACCATGCCTCCATAGCCTCGCATCTGCCGCCGCGCCAGTTCGTGCTGGGGATGACTTTCCAGGCCCGGGTAGGCAACCCAGTTGACCGCCGGGTGTTCCTGGAGAAACCGGCTGACCCGAAGTGCGTTGGCGTTGTGGCGCTTCACCCGCAGGGGCAGCGTCTGCATCCCGCGAAGGATCAGCCAGGCGTTGAACGGGCTGATGATCCCGCCCATGTCCCGCAGAATGCCGGTTCTCGCGTGCTCGATGAATGCCTGCGACCCGACGATAGCGCCGCCAATGGCGTCCCCGTGCCCGCAGAAATACTTGGTGGCACTGTAGAGGACGACGTCGGCCCCCAGGTCGAGGGGGTGCTGGTTGATGGGGGTGGCAAAGGTGTTGTCAACGAAAGCCAACGCGCCGGCCTCGTGGGCGATTCGCGCGCCCGCTGCGATGTCGTTGAGCGTTAACGTTGGATTGCCGGGGGTTTCCAGGTAGACGATGCGTGTATTGTCCCGAATGGCATCGGCGATGTTCTGGGGGTCGCCGGCATCGACAAAAGTGGTTGTCACACCAAAGTGCGGCAGCTCCTGGTTGAGCAGATTGAAAGTTCCGGAGTAGATGGCCTTGGTAGCGACGATGTGGTCGCCCTGTTTCACAACGGACATAATCGCCGTGGAGATAGCTGCCATACCAGAAGCGGTCGCCAGGGCGGCTTCGCCACCTTCCAGTGCGGCGATTCGGCGCTCCAGGACCGCCTGCGTCGGGTTGCCCCACCGGGTGTAGACATACCTGGACACTTCGCCGGCGAACGTAGCAGCGGCGTCCTCGGCTGTAGGGTAGGCAAAGGTGTTCGCCATGTGGATCGGAACGGCAACAGCGCCGGTCGCTTCATCCGGCGCATCGCCTGAGTGAATCGCCTGAGTGAATACGCCGTAATCGTGGTTGGACATTCGTATCTGCTCCTCTTCGATAATCCTGGGTCTCGAGACGAACGACTGAAGTCGTTACTACGACCACGAAACATGATCTGAAAGCCTACAGATTGGCAGTCGTCTGACGTGGATTATAACACATCTGGTCGTGATAGAATAGTAGTCGAATGTGCTGACGGCTTGTTTGCGCAATTTTCCTACAGGCGATGATTGTGGTAGAATAGCAATAGTGATTTAATCTCTAACTTGATGGAGTTGCTCCGATGCCCGACAATGGGAAAATTCGTGTGCTCGTCGCCAAACCTGGCCTGGACGGCCATGATCGTGGAGCCAAGGTAGTAGCCCGGGCCCTGCGCGACGCCGGCATGGAGGTGATCTACACCGGCATTCGCCAGACGCCGGAGATGATCGCCGAAGCCGCGCTGCAAGAGGATGTGGATGTCGTCGGCCTTTCGATTCTCTCGGGGGCACACATGGCCCTGTTCCCGCGAATCGTCGAATTGTTGAAAGAGTACGGGGTGGATGATGTTCTGATCGTGGCTGGCGGCATCATCCCGGACGAAGATGTGCCACGACTCCAGGCCATGGGGGTCAAGGGCATCTTCGGGCCTGGCACGTCCACCCACGAGATCGTCGCTTTCATCCGCCGCGAAATGGGGCACGGCCAGGATGCAGGTGAGTCCAAGGCGACATGACCCACATTGACGGTGTCCTGGCCGGCGACCGACGGGCCATTGCGCGTACCATCACGTTGGTCGAGCGCGGAGGACGTGAAGCCTGGGAGGCCCTGACCCAGCTCTACCCCCGGACCGGCCGCGCCCGGATCATCGGCGTGACCGGTGCCCCCGGCACGGGGAAGAGTACGCTGGTCAACCGGCTGGCCCTGGCGTATCGGCAGCGTGACCGCACGGTGGGTATCGTGGCGGTTGACCCGACCAGCCCCTTCAGCGGCGGGGCAATCCTGGGGGATCGGGTTCGGATGCAGGCGCTGAGCGGCGATGACGGCGTTTTCATCCGGTCCATGGCCACGCGGGGGAGCCTGGGGGGGCTGGCCTGGACGACCCGGGACGCGGTGGCTGTGTTGGATGCAGCCGGCTTCGATGTGATCATCATTGAAACGGTCGGTGCCGGCCAGAGTGAAGTAGAAATCGCCGACGCAGCCCACACCACCATCGTCGTCACCGTCCCGGGGCTGGGCGATGACATCCAGACGGTCAAGGCCGGCATTCTGGAGATCGCTGACGTCTTTGCCGTCAACAAGGCCGACCTGGCCGGGGTCGATCAGGTCGTTGTCCAACTCAGAACGATGTTGAATATGGACCCACACATGGGCGAGTGGCGCCCTCCCATCGTCAAGACCATCGCCACGACCGGGGATGGTGTGTCTGAGCTCGTGGATGCCATTGAGGAACACGACACCTATCTCACGCAAAGCGGCGAGAAAGCCCGACGAAACCATGCCCATGTGCGGAGCGAAGTGCTGGATATTCTTCGCCAGACGCTCCTGAGTCGTGTGCTCGATGGCCTGTCCCAGGAACAATTCGATCTCATGGTTGATCAAGTCGCAAAGCGGGAACTTGACCCCTACACTGCGGTGGAGAAGCTGCTGGAACAATCGGAAACTTCTCTCCAGACAGGCCCTTAGATCAAGGACGAATGCTATGGACTTTCCGATCTATGGAGAACTTGCCCTGTTTAGCGCGACGGCCAATCGACCCCTGGCTGAAGAGATCGCGGCTTACCTGGGAACCAGGTTGCGCGGCGCGGATGTCTTTCAGTTCGCGAACGAGAACGTATTCGTGCGACTGCACGGGAGTGTCCGGTCGGACGATGTGTTTATCATCCAGTCTATGACGATCCCGGTCCACAAGAACATCATGGAACTGCTCATCATGCTGGACACCGTGCGCCGTGACTCCGCCGGTCGTATCTCGGCGGTGATTCCGTACTTCGCCTACGGCCGGACGGACAAGAAGGATCAGCCGCGGGTGCCTATCACGGCGCGTTTGCTGGCCGACATGATCACCGTGGCCGGCGCGGATCGGGTGTTGACCATGGACCTGCACGCCGGCCAGATTCAGGGCTTCTTCACCATCCCGGTGGACGACATCAGCGCCTTCGGCCTGCTCCGCGATTACTTCCTCAATAAGCACCTTGAGGACATCGTGGTGGTGGCGGCCGACATCGGTGCTGCCAAGAAGAGCCGTAACTTTGCCGAGGCCCTGGACGTGCCATTGGCCATCATCGAAAAGCGCCGCACGGCGGACGGGGATCGGACGACAGCCCTGAACGTGATCGGCGACGTGGCCGGTTGCCACGCCATCATCTTCGATGATGAGATCGACACGGCGGGAACGATGACCAACGCGGCCCATTTCTTGAGGGAACAGGGTGTACGAGATGTCTACGCCTGTGCCACCCACGCTGTTCTCTCTCCGCCGGCCACCCAACGCCTGCGAGAAGCACCGTTCAAGGAAATCGTGGTGACGAACACCATAAATATCCCCCAGGAAAAGCGGCTGCCCAATCTGACGATCCTCTCGGTTGGGCGACTCCTTGGGGAGGTCATACGGCGCATTCACCTGGGCATCTCTGTGGGTGCTATGTTTAATGAGTAGGGGCAGTGATTGTAAATCAGATCAGGTGGTGAAAAATGATAAAGAATCTCTTTAGCAAAGTTCTTGGCGATTCTAACGAGAAGGAAATACAGCGCATTCAACCGCTGGTTGACGAGATCAATGCGCTTGAACCTGAAATGAAGCGCCGCTCGCAGGAGGAGATGCAAGCGCGCACCGAGGAATTTCGCCACATGATAGCCGAGGCCCGGTCGGCCGTGGAGCGCGAGTTCGCTGACGCAGACCTGGATGATCCAGTGGTAGAAGAAGAGTTCCAGAAACGGCTCCGCGAGGCCGAGGAGCAGGTAATGGAGGAAATCTTGCCGGAAGCCTTCGCCATGGTGCGCGAAGCTTCTGTGCGGACCACTGGTATGCGTCACTTCGATGTGCAGCTCATAGGCGGCGTCGTGCTGCACGAGGGCAAGATTGCGGAGATGAAGACCGGCGAGGGTAAGACCATCGTCGCATCCCTCCCGCTGTATCTCAACGCGTTGGCCGGCCACGGGGCGCACCTGGTCACGGTGAACGACTATCTGGCACGCCGTGACGCCGGCTGGATGGGCCAAATCTACCACTACCTGGGCCTCAGCACCGGCTTCATTGCCCACGACGTCTCCGCCCTCTACGACCCAGCCTATGTGGACCCGACGGCGAATCAGGAGGATGAGCGTCTGGTCCACATGCGCCCCTGCTCGCGGCGCGAAGCCTATGCGGCCGACATCACTTACGGAACCAATAGTGAGTTCGGCTTCGACTACCTGCGCGACAACATGGCCACGGATCCAGCACAATTGGTGCAGCGCGAGCTTCACTATGCCATCATCGACGAGGTGGACAACATCCTCATCGATGAGGCGCGGACACCGCTGATCATTTCCGGGCCGGCTGAAACACCATCGGACGAATACCGGCGCTTTGCTCAACTGGTGCCCCGTCTGCGGCGCAACACCGCCGGCGAGGATGAGCCGCCCAACGGCGACTTCGACATCGATGAGCGTACCAAGTCGATCATGTTGACAGAACTGGGTATCGCCAAGATTGAGAAGCTGTTGCCGGAGATCGACGAGGAGGCCGGCGAAAGCCTGTACGATCCCCAGTACTACGAACTGACCCACTATCTTGAGAATGCCCTGAAAGCCCAGTTCATCTTCCACCGTGACAAAGACTACATCGTTCAGAATGGCGAGGTTATCATCGTTGATGAGTTCACCGGCCGCATGATGCCTGGCCGGCGCTGGAGCGATGGCCTGCACCAGGCTGTGGAGGCCAAGGAAGGCGTGGCCGTCCAGCGGGAGAACGTCACCATGGCCACCATCACGCTCCAGAACTACTTCCGAATGTTCCACAAGCTGTCAGGCATGACGGGTACAGCCAAGACGGAAGAGGACGAATTTGCCCGAATCTACGGTCTGAACGTTGTGGTGATCCCCACCAACGAGCCTGTGATCCGCGCCGACTACGCCGATCAGGTCTACAAGAGCATGAACGGCAAGTTCACAGCCGTTGTGCGCGAGATTGAGGAGATGCACAATCAGGGCCGGCCCGTTCTGGTTGGCACCACCTCCGTGGAGACTTCGGAGATCCTCAGCAACATGCTCAAGCGGCGGGGTATTGACCACCAGGTGTTGAACGCCAAGTACCACACCCGAGAGGCAGCCGTCGTGGCCCAGGCCGGCCGCCCCGGAGCCGTGACCATCGCAACCAACATGGCCGGCCGTGGCACCGACATCATATTGGGGGGCAACCCGGAGGGACTCGCGTCGCGCCTGGTGGAGGAACGAAGCTTCAGCCTCAAGGAGCTGGAGCGCCTGGCGTCGTACGTCGTGGGCAACCAGGCCGACAAGGCGCTTGAGATGGCACGCAGCAACCGGAAGTTGTCTCCAGACCTGATAGACGCGTTGCAGCAATTGCATGAGGAATATGAGGCGTCGGTCAGGGAAGTGGACAGGGTGGGGTTAGTGCCCTACCTGGCCAAGGAACTCCAGGAAAGGTACGACCTGGACTGGGACATGGGCCTGCAGGTCGTGCGTGCGCTGCGTGATGGATCGCATGAGTTGGCTCGTCAAATGCTGGATGCAGACCCTCGGGCGGAGGCCGTTGTCGCCGAGACTCGCAGCCGCATGGCCGACATGATGGCATACCGCGCGGCGCGCGACAGCAGTCGGAGGCTGTCGGACTTTCTGGCCGACAGGCTCTACGAGAAGCACTACAATGCTCGTGCAGCGCTGGTGCGTGCAGTGTTGGCCGGACGTATTGAGCGAGCCCGCCGGATTGTCGAGGAGACGCCGGCCCTCTCACCAGAGCTAATCGAAGGGATCGAGGCCGTCAAGAAGCAGTGCGAGCGAGACCAGCAGCGGGTCATTGAAGCCGGCGGCCTCCACATCGTCGGGACGGAACGCCACGAGGCGCGGCGGATCGACAACCAGTTGCGCGGTCGCGCCGGCCGGCAGGGTGATCCGGGCTCCTCGCGCTTCTACCTCTCCCTGGAAGACGAACTGATGCGGCGGTTTGGCGGAGATCGGGTGAGAAGCATCATGGAACGCGTGGGGCTCGACGAGGACATCCCCATCGAGCATGGCATGATCAGTCGGACCATCGAGAATGCACAGGAAAAAGTCGAGGGCTACAACTTCGATATCCGAAAACATCTCGTCGAGTACGACGATGTCGTGAATAAGCAGCGCGAAGCAATCTACAAGAAACGCCGCGCTATCCTGGAAGGCAAACTCGATCTGGATGAGGAGGTGAAGAGCTACTTCCGGGACGAGATCGCCGATTTATTGGAGCGGTACCTGGTCAACTACGAGGAATGGATGAAAGAGCAGATTGACCAGGCTGTCGATGCCTTCACCGCGCCGGCCACAGACGAGGTCAATGTAGATGGGGTTCTGCATCGGTTGCGTGGCATCCTGCCGGCTGTAGACGAGTTGGATTACGACATCCTGGCAGAGATGGACGACCGCGAACTGCGCCGGGAACTTGGTTACCTCATCAAAGACAGCGTCAAAGAGGGCAATCCGCTGCGGCTGTTGAGCCGAGACGCCCAGCGGATCGTGGCTTTGCTGCCCCGCATGCCCGCGCTTGGCTCAGGACCATTGAGCGCGGCAATCCGCGAGCAGGCTCGGGCAGCCTTTTTCGAAGAGACCCGGGCGGCTTTCACAAGTTTCACGGGGGGCTACCTGGATCAGGCAACAGCCGACGAAATCTGGGGCGATTTGGCTGATGCCATTGACACGGCGTTCGATGAGGTGGCAGTCGCCAATCTGACAGCAGTGCAGCAGCGCCGGCAACAGCAGATTCTGGCCGAGAGCCTGCGCGATGCGGTGAACGACGCATTGGTGCGTGCCTGGTCCCACCTGTCGGATGACCAGATCGAGGCTGTCATTCACCAGCGGCTGGATGAGATGCTGGAAGGCTGGCGTCAGGCGATTGGCGATGAAGACCTGAAAACCTTCGAGCGCTGGTTCATGCTGGCCACGATCGATGATCAGTGGCGGCAGTACCTGACAGCCATGGACGACCTGCGGCAGGGCATTACACTGGAAGCCTTCGGACAGCGAGACCCGTTGGTAGAGTTCAAGCGCCGGGGCTTCGCCATGTTCTCGGAATTGCAGGAGAACATCCACCGGGCAGTCGTCTATGACTTCTTTGTTCAGTTGCCGAACCACCAGGCGTGGGTGCAGCAGCAGCGGGCAGCCGCCGAGATGCGCCAGCGGGCGGCCATGTCCGAGTACGAGTTGGAGCGGCG
>CAZHMV010000024.1:0-50794 GCA_964532665.1 uncultured Anaerolineales bacterium | reverse complement strand
ATCTCGTCAAGCTGATTCACGCGCGACCCGCTCCACAATTAGCAGTCTAATTACTGAGTACCACCTCACAGGCAGCCAATAGCAACGAACAGCACCCACTGATACGGCATGGCGCCGGCCCGATACATCGCCAGTTGCGCTCATTTGACATAATGTCATTTCGGTCCGTTACCCGCCGCCGGCAGGGTAGGGGGCCCACCGATCACCGACGGCAACGACGATTCAGACTGACGCCCTGTTCGACACTTGATCACTTCTCAGCCCACGCCGACGTCAGCCTAATGGCCGACCGGCTTCTTCGACAGTCGAACACCCGGCTGTCACACCAGGCACAGCGAAGGCACCGCCATCAAGAATCCATCCTGAGCGACGCGGAGCTGAGCCTGTCCTGCGTACAGGGAAGGGGAATCTCCGCTGCCTGCGCTTAAGCACGTCCCGCGGAGATCGTTCACCGCCCACTGACCACTGTTTACCGCTGCCAGGGTAGGGAGCCCACGAGCAGCAGATCAGGCACTCGATACATTTTACTTCGCATAAGTTATATTATACGAAGTAATCTTACTGCATCGTCTGTTGCCTGTCAAGGCCCGCAGACGACCCTCAGCCGGCCCAACCCCGCAAGCGGAGCGTCCTTACACCAGCCTCCGGATCGCTGATTTCGCGACGCAGCCGGCGACCAAAATATGAGGCAAGGTGTACCCGGGTACACTTTCATCAAGCCGTTTCCACCATCCCTGAACCCGCCGAGCTCGATCCAGGTTGCGAAGGCCAGCCTGTACGCAGCCTGGTCAAAGTGTACCCGGGTACACCCAGCAGGTCTCCAGATCAAGCCCCATGGCGTCCGGCTCGATGACGCAGCCATCGCGGCCAGGTCGAGTTTGCGCATCTTGCCAGATGGCTGTGTGCCCGAATGCACCTCCACTGACAACCCCCAACATCTCGCGACTGCACAGCCAGAACGCCACCAAACCGTAAGAACCTGACAGCAGAAGGTGTACCCAGGTACACCTTGGTGAAGCCCCCCGCTCCCTACCGACAGGCCGAATAATGTTATGTCTAGTTATTATGTCAACTATCTGATCGCTTGCATATTTCCTCAACTTGTGATAAGATGACCAGTGTTGCCACACCTGGACACGCACGGACAACTCTAAGGCGACAGACTGTACTGAGCCTGGTTGCAGTGATGGCCACAGACATCAGCGATTTTGTGTATACCGTCAAAGAGACCGCCGCTCTGCTCAAACTCAGCGAGCGCAGCATTCGCCGCTATATCCGCCAGGGTAAACTCAAAGCCTACCGCGTGGCCGGCGAACGCGAACTGCGCATCAAGGGCCACGACCTGCTGCAGCTCCTGGAACCGGTGGGAAACGAGCCGAACCATAATCACGGTAAATAGCCCAGTCCCCTCCTGCTGGCAGTGTTGGTCTATGAGAGCACACAACACTTATGTCAATATTCGATCTGATAACAGATTGGCACGGACAGCCGTTAGTCAACAGCAGCCAGTTGCCCACTGCTAGCGGCTAACGGCTGTCCACTAACGGCCAGGATAGCGAAAGGAGCCTACACGATGGCGCGCGTCATCGCCTTCTGCAACCAGAAAGGCGGCGTTGGAAAAACCACCACAGCGGCCAGCCTCGGCGTCTGTCTGGCCGATATGGGATACAAAGTCCTCCTGGTCGATCTGGACCCCCAGGCCAACCTCAGTATGGGGTTGGGGATCGACGTCTATAACCTGGAACATTCGGTCTACAACGTCCTCCAACAGCCCGAAAATGGCATCGCCGATGTGGTTCAACAGGTGGATGGCCTGGACATCCTCCCCTCCACCCTCGACCTCACCGCCGCTGAACTGGAGCTGGCCGGCAAGTATGGCCGAGAATGGCTCCTCAAAGAGGCGCTGGACACTGTGCGCGACCAGTACGACTTCATCCTGATCGACGCGCCCCCCAGCCTGGGGCTGTTTACCCTGAATGCCCTGACGGCCGCCAACGAGGTGATCATCCCGGTCCAGGTCCACGTATATGCCCTGCGTGGCCTGTCTCAGCTCCAGCAGACTATCCGACTGGTCCAGAAACACAACCCGTCGCTGCACATCGGCGGCGTGGTCTGCACCATGTACGACCGCCGCAATAACCTCTCCAAGGTAGTCGAAGAGAGCATCCGCGAGGCCTTCGGAGACCTGGCGTTCCAAACCGTTATCCCTATCAACGTGAAGCTGGCCGAGGCGCCGGCCAGCGGTGAGCCCATCACCCGCTATTCCCCCCAGTCCACCGGCGCCCAGGCGTACCGAGAGCTAACCCAGGAGGTAATCCAGCGTGGCTAAGACTCGTACTGAGCGTAGTCGAAGTAAACCGGACCTGAAATCTTTAGTGAGCGGCGTTCTGGAAGCCGGCGAGTCTGCCCGGTCCCGCGAGGTGGAGCGTCACGTGGGCGGGATGGCGCCGGCGCCCGTGGCCAGCACAGTCCTCAAACTTCCCCTGGATCGCATCTATCCGGACCCTGACCAGCCGCGCCGAACTTTCCCCGAGGAAAGTCTGGAAGAACTGGCTGCCTCCATCCGCGAGCAGGGCGTGCTGGAACCTATCCAGGTTATCGCCACCGACCAGGGCTACCAACTGCTGCACGGCGAACGGCGCTGGCGCGCTGCCCGCCTCGCTGGTTTGTCCTGGATTCCTTCCATTATATACGAGCAACCTCTGAGCGACGCCGATCGCCTGACCCGCCAGCTTATTGAGAACATCCAGCGCGAGGACCTGAACGATGTGGACCGTGCCGCCGCCCTGGAGCGACTGAAAGACCTGCTGAATGCCACCTGGGACGAGGTGGCGGAAAAGGTCGGTATTACAAAAGGGCGCATTCACCAACTGCGCCGCCTCAGCCGGCTGGCCCCGGAGATTCAAGAAGCAGTCAAGACAGGTGAACTCAGCGAGAAGGATACCCGCCCCTACCAGGGACTGGCCGAGGAGGAGCAATTGGCACTGCATCGCGCACGCCAGACAGAGAGCCTCTCCCCGAGCGAGGTGCGAGAAGCCGCCCGGCGACTTAAGACCGGCGTAGATGTATCCCGGGCCATCCAGCAGATTCGGGAGGAGCAAGAGCGCGCCCGGCTCCCCCAGGTGCCGCCGGCTCCGCCTCTGGCCCCCACGCCGACCCTGCCGGTCAGGCCACAGCCGACAGAGGCCCCTCCGGTCGAACACGTCGTTCCGAGCGAAGTCGAGGACATCACAGTCATACCGCGCCCAGAGCCCTACCCTGAGCATCGCGTAGAGCCGGCGATCCCCATCCCCGAGGAGCGCGAGCCGTACGCCGACGTGGAAACCGACCGCCTGCTGGCTCACCTGGAGCGTGTAGTGAAGGACGTAACCCAACAGTTGAATCTGGTTGTGCAGGCCCTGCGCCGGCGCCCCCTGGCCTCGTGGGAGCAGGAACGCATCGAAACTGCCCTGTCCCAGTTCCAGGAGACGCTGATTGCATTACAGACCGAAGACGAAGGTGACTCACCGGACCAGGAATAACCTCTTCTTCAACGAATGTGGGTCGTCCGACCCAACGCCTGCAAGCCGGCCTACCCCCCACAGGCCGGCCTTTCATTATCCAGCAAACGCAGCCTTTGTACGGAGCGCTACCTGTAGGCGCCAGTCCCCCCTCCACCCGAGCAGATGGTAGACTCAGTAGATCCAAATTCTGAGCTTAAAGCGGACCACAGTCCGCTTTTTAGCCGCTGGACTGTGGTCCAGCTAGAGCATTCTTGGATCTACTGAGACTAACCCCTCGCCGCTCTATCGAGCGAGAGTGCCCACATGTGGATTGTGGCAGGGTTGACAATCTCCCCCATCCATGTTATACTATCTATCGAGCGTTCGTTCGGTAAGGCGGTGGAGGTAGTCGAAATCATGTCTGTCCCCGACCTCTGGAACCCGGAGCAGGAGAGGCTGACCGGCGAGGCATTGCGCACTCTCCAGATCCAGCACCTGCGCCACCAACTGGCCTATCTATACAACCACAGCAAATACTACCGCACGCGCATGGACCGGGCCGGCGTGAGGCCCGAAGCCGTCCGATCTCTCGAAGACATCCATCCCATCCCCTGCTTCGACAAGAACCAGCACCGTGAGTCCCAGGAGGCTTCCCTCCGTGAGTACGGTCATCCTTACGGCCTGCACCTGTGCGCCCCGCTGGAAAAGGTGGTCGGCGTGCAGGCTACCTCGGGGACCACTGGATTGCCCACCTTCTACACCTTCACCCAACACGACTGTGAGGTGAACAATGAGGTCATCGCTCGCACGCTGTGGCGAATTGGTTTGCGGCCCGGCGACACGGTGATGCACGGCTTCGCCCTGAGCATGTTTGTCGGCGGCGCTCCCTGGCTGGGCGCGATGCAGGCCATGGAATTGCGAGTGATCCCCGTCGGCGCAGAGGGCGGCACAGCGCGCTTGCTGCAATTTGCTCAACTCACCAAACCGAAAGCGTTGCTGTGCACACCGTCGTTCGCAGAACACCTCATCGAGCGTGCGCCGGAGTTGATCGGGGACGAGGTGGCAAGCCTGGGAATCCAGACCCTTATGTGCGGCGGCGAGCCCGGTGCCGGCGACCCGGCCGTACGCGCCCGCCTGGAGGCCGCCTACGAAGCGAACGTCTTCGACGGCATGGGCGGTGCGTGGGGGTTCTTCATGGTCTCGTGCCGCGAACACCAGGGGATGCACATCGTGTCGCCGGACCTGTGCCTGGTCGAAGCCATTGACCCCGACACCGGCCAGGCTCTGGTGATAGAGGACGGAACTGTGGCCGAGATGGCTTTCACCTCCCTCGACTGGGAGGCCGGCCCGATCCTGCGCTACAACATGGGCGACATCGCCGAATTCCTCACCGCGCCCTGCGCCTGCGGACTTCCAGGAACTCGCTACCGCATCCTGGGGCGCGCCGACGACATGCTGATCGTGAAAGGTATCAACGTCTACCCGGCAGCCGTGCGCAACGTCGTCGCCGGCTTCGCGCCTCGCGTCACCGGTGCCATGCGCATCGTGCTCGACGAGCCTGGTCCGAGGATCACGCCGCCCCTGTTGCTGCGTATCGAGCACGGCACGGACGTGGGCCAGGACGATCTGCCGGCGCTCTGCGCCCAACTGGAGGAACACATCCGAGACCTATTGCGGTTCCGACCGAAAATCGAGCTGGTCCCACCAGGCAACCTGGAGAGATCGGCCCATAAAACCAAACTGATCATCAGACGCTACGAAGACGAAACATGAGCAACGACGGAGACACGACACCGACCAGGGTGCGTTTAGACCCCGACGAACGCCGCGAGCAAATTCTAAAAGTGGCCCTTGAGTCGTTCCACACCCAGGGCTTCGGCCAGACCTCGGTGCGTGACCTTGCAGGTGCAGTCGGTATGAGCATTTCCGGCATGTACCACTACTTCGATACCAAAGACGACATCCTATTCGCCATTATCGATGCCGCCGTTGACCGACTGCTGGCCGAACTAAAGGCTGCGCGTGACTCGACCGAGACACCGGAGGACCGGATCCGAGCCATGCTGGCAGCCACCGTCCGGGTGGTCGTCGAGAACCGGGCCGAGATCCGCGTCCAGATCGACAACTCCGACAAGCTGCTACCGGAACGTCAGGAGATAATCCGCGCGAAACAGCGCGAGAGCGCATTGATGGTGCGTGCTGAGTTGGAACGCTTGCAGGCGGCCGGCCAACTTAAAGAACTCGACCTCAACGTCGTCACCTTCGCCCTGAACGGCATGGCCAACTGGGTCTATTTCTGGTACAACCCGGATGGTCCAGTTGACGTGGAAGCCCTGACCGACCAATTGGCCGAGATTCTGTTTCACGGAATCTTGAAGCGCTGAGGAAATGACATCTTGTCTTTGACTGCCAGCCGATGCCCACAATGCGGCCACGTCGCCTTCCCGGTTGAATCTATCTGTAGCGTTTGCGCCCATCAGGGCGGAGGTGAACCAGTCGAATTGGGGACGGAGGGAACCCTGTACACATTTACCGTCGTGTATGCCGCCGCGCCGGGTGTGGAGACACCGTACGCGCTGGGTTACGTGGATTTCGCCGCAGGTGCCCGTGTCTTTGGGCGGATCGTGTCTGGAGATAACTTGGCCGTAGGAATGAGAGTGCAGCTTGTGTCAGACCCATCCGGCGGCAGCGACACGTTCTGGTTTGAACCGGTGGCTGAGAACGAGGGAGGCGCATGAGACGAGTGGCAGTTGCCGGCGTGGGCATGACCACCTTTGGCAAGCAGCCGGAACGTTCCGTAGAGGATTTGGGGCGGGAGGCAGTCCTGGCAGCCCTCCACGATGCCGGCCTGGCACCGGACCGACTCGAGGCCGCCTACTGCGGCAACGCCGTTGGTGGGGGCAGCGTCGGCCAGCGGGTCCTCCACGGCCTGGGGATCACCGGCCTGCCAGTGGTGAACATCGAGAACGCCTGCGCCAGTGGGTCCACCGCCTTCCGCGAGGGCTGGCTCATGGTAGCCGCCAGCATTTACGACGTCGCCCTCGTCCTGGGCGCAGAGAAGCTATCCGACCGCTTTGACGGCGTCATCACCCTGGACCGCGAGGCCGAACCGGAGACAGAGCTGGGGCTGACCATGCCGGCCAGCTACGCCATGATCGCCCAGCGCCATATAGCTGAGCACGGCACCACGCGCGCGCAACTGGCCCAGGTTTCTGTCAAGAACCACCTTCACGGTTGTCTCAACCCGCGCGCCCAATACCAAATCGAACTCAGCTTGGCCGAGGTGCTGGAATCGCGCATGATCGCCGACCCGCTCACGCTGTATCAGTGTTGCGCCAACAGCGACGGCGCAGCGGCGGCCGTCCTCGTTGCAGAGCACCTGATCGGCTCCATGTCACACTCTCCAGTTTGGGTGCTGGGGAGCGGTCTAGCGTCGGGTACATCGTTGCGCCGCGCGCGCGACATGACCCGGTCCGAGATCACCGCCCGTGCAGCTCAGGAGGCATACGTCCAGGCGGGGATCGGTCCAGACGATGTAGACATGGCCGAGGTGCACGACGCCTTCACAATTGGCGAAATCGTGGCTTGCGAGGCCTTGGGCTTTTGCCCGCCCGGTCGGGGCGGACACCTGGCCGAAAGCGGTGAGGCCGCCCTGGGTGGCCGGCTGCCGGTCAACCCCAGTGGCGGGCTGCTCTCGAAAGGACACCCGGTCGGCGCAACGGGTGTGGCCCAGATCGCTGAACTGGTATGGCAACTGCGGGGCGAGGCCGGCCACCGCCAGGTGCCGGGTGCCCGGATCGGCCTGGCCCACACGCTGGGCGGCGGTGTGGCGGCCCTGGACGGTGTGGCCTGCACAGTCACAATTTTGGGAGCGTGAGCGAAGTTTGTAGTAAGCCACGCAGCGGAAGCGGAGTGGCGTCAGACGACGGCACTCCACTTCCGTTCCGTGCTTGACTACAAACTAATGGGAGGAGGATCCGATGGGCTTCATGATTGACATCGACACCGGTGGCACTTTCACTGACGGTTTCTTCACGGATCAGGTCAAGAACCGCATCGAGATTGTCAAAGTGCCAACCACACCCCACGACCTGACTGTCTGTTTCTTGGACTGCATCAGGAGCGGGGCAGAGCGTTTCGGCATGTCCCTGGAGGAGATGCTACGCCAGAGCGGCGTGATCCGCTTCTCCAGCACCATCGCCACCAATGCCATCATCCAACACAGCGGACCAAAGCTGGGTCTGATGGTCACTGCCGGCCACGAAGCCGACTTGTACGAGGTCGGGGGGACAGAACCGGCTGCTGTATCGAATGGCTTCGTTCAACCCGACATGGTCGCCGGCGTGTCTGAGCAGGTCAGCACGGCTGGCGAAGTGTTGCAGTCGCCCAATCCGGAGGCCGTGTTGGCCAGCATGCAGGACCTCATCGACCGTGGCGCGCGGGCCATCGTCATCTGCCTGGCGAATGCCGGCGTCAACCCTGCCAACGAACAGGCCATCAAGCGGATCATCAAGGCGGAGTACCCCAATTACTACCTGGGCTCGATCCCGGTGTTTTCCGCCAGTGAGACGACCATGCGGCCAGGCGACGCCTTACGGCTCAACACCGCGCTTCTCAACGCGTATGTCCATGACCACCTGGCACGTTACCTGTACAAAGCCGAGGAGCAGACACGGCAAGCCGGCTATAGCCGGCCGCTGCTCATCGTTCACAACAACGGCGGTGCAGCTCGCGTAGCCAAGACACAGGCCCTCAACACCTACAACTCCGGGCCAGTCGCAGGATTGCTGGGCGCGCGCCGATTGGTAGAGACATACAGATTGTCTCACGCGATAAGTGTGGACATAGGCGGGACCAGTGTGGACATTGGAGTCATCGCCAACGGCCAGGTGGGCTATGACCTGACGCCAGAGATTGCCGGCCTGCCGATCAATCTGCCCATGATCCGCGTGTCGGCGCTGGGAGGTGCCGGCGGCTCGATTGCCTGGATCGCCGCCGACGGCCGCCTGAAGGTCGGTCCGCAGAGCGCCGGCGCGCTGCCCGGCCCGGCCTGCTTTGACCTCGGTGGGACAGAGGCGACCGTCACCGACGCCGACGTAGTCCTGGGCTACGTGAACGCCGACTACTTCCTGGGTGGACGAATGCGCCTCAATCGCGACAAGGCGCTGTCTGCCGTGCAGAAGATTGCCGATCGTCTGGGATGTTCAACCGAGGAAGCAGCCTGGCGCATCAAGCAAACTGTGGATCAGGCCACAGCCGAGAATATCCGCCGGGTGGCGGAGGCGGACGGCCTGACAGGGACATCGCTGCGCGACACGGTGCTGGTGGTATACGGCGGGGCAGGTCCGACCCACGCCGCCGGCTTGCTGGAAGCCCTGGGTGCCCGCCGCGCGTTGACCACACCCTACTCACCGGTGTTCAGTGCCTTCAGCTCCTCCACGATGGATGTGACGCACGCTTACAGCACTGCTGCCCACCTTGTATTGGCCGAGAACGGAGCAACGCCAACGGTTGCCGAGCAGTTCAATGCGTTGGTGGAACCCTTGATCGCCCGCGCTGAGCGAGATATGCGCGGTGAAGGCTTCGCCTCCGATGCCGTGCGGCATGAGCTCGAGTTGTTGGTGGGAAACGAGACCGACGAGGTGGCCGTAACCACCTCCAGGACACTGCTCGAATCCTCGAACGATGTGCATGGCCTGGCCAAAACCTGCCGCCAGGCGGCTGGCCTGGGAACACGACAGCCGGTCCTCGTCACGCTGCTCACGCTGCGAGCGACCGCTGCTGTGCCTCGCTTCGTTCCAGCCGAGCATGCGCTTGTCGGCCCCGATCCGGGCGCCGCACAGAAAGGACAGCGTGAGGTCTACTGGGGGCCGCAAAGTGGCTGGCTGGCAACAGCGATCTACGAGCGCAAGCAACTTCGCTCCGGAAACCGCGTATCCGGGCCGGCGGTCATCGAGGGAGAGGACACCACCTACGTCATTCCACCAGGGTTCCAATTCGTTGTGGATCAACGACTGAATGGGGTCTTGGAAGCAGTAACCAGTGATCAGTAAACAGTTGTACTGATCACTGGCCGCTGGGAAAGGGAGCGGGATTATGCGCAAACGAATCACGGAATACCTTGATATAGACCTGGAGCGCGAGATGTGGTGCTGCAATCGCTGCGGTGGCGATCTCGTCTCGGCGCGCGAGTCGTACAAGCAAGGCTGCCTGGTGGCGCAACGTGACCCACGTGAAGTGCACCAGCCCCGCGCCCCCGACGACGCGCCCTACACGTTTGCGCCCGATCCGACGTGGTGCCGGATCGTAGAGTTCTACTGTCCCCACTGCGGGACGATGGTCGAGAACGAGTACCTGCCGCCAGGGCACCCCATCACGCACGACATCGAGATCGACGTAGATGATTTGAAAGCCAGGTTCCTGCCGGCATGATACAGGTGTCCGGTGGGCGGGTCCTGGTGCGCTCAACGCTGCGCGGGCGCACCCCACCCCGACCACCCTTAATCCCGTTCGTCCACAGCCTGGCTGCGAGGCTGGCGCAGATCTCGACCCGCGCCATGGCCCATGATCCGACGCTGATGGCCAACAGCCTGGCGCAGGCCCAGGCCCTGTTCGGCTACGACGCGGTTACCGTCGGCTTCGACGAAACCGTCGCCGCCGAGGCCTGTGGCTGCAAGGTGGAGTGGGCCGAGGACAGGCCGCAGGTCTGCTCGCATCCGTGGAAGGAGGCGAACGTTCCGGAGGCACACGCGGTTGCCCAACGGGGGCGCGTACCCGTGGTCGTCGAGGTGGTCCGGCGGCTGAGAAGCACCTTGGGCGAGACGGCCGCCCTCATCGGCGTCGTCCAGGGCCCCTGGACGTTGGCCGGCCATCTCTACGGACCGGACTTCAGTCGTGACTGGGCCGGCGACGCGCCAGACCCTGCTGATTGTCTGGCACTCGCCAGCCGCGTGGGTGCGACAATTGCCCGCCTTTTCGGCGAGGCGCGCGTGGACGCCTTGTTGGTTATGGAATCCAGCCGGCTGCCGGGCACAGCGGTGGCTCGGCCAGGAGGCCGGCCCCAGCAGTTGAACGCGCTGCGGGGGACCTATCGGCCTCTGTGGAACGTGGCGCGGTTTTACAGCGCGCCGGGCATTCTGGCGCTGCGCCAACACCAGCCGGCGGGCCTGGCCGAACTGACGGCGCTGGGGGCAACGGCCCTGGCGCTGGGGCAGGTCGGTCACGTCGCTGACGAAGCCTGGCCTAACGCGCGGGTTCTGCCCGGTCGAGCAATACCGGCAGCAGCCCTGGCCGGTTCGCCAGCCACGGTTGCGGCCGCCATCGACAAGGTCGCCAGTAGCGCGCCGGCCTCACCCTGGTTTCTAACAACCGAATGGGAAGTCCCGACGGATACACCACCTGAGAACCTGCACGCGGCTGTCGCCGCCGTGCGAGCGTTTGATAGCAGATAGCAGATGGCGGATAGTCTATCAGCCAGCGACCATCAGCGACCGGCCATCAGCCATCTGCCAACAAGGAGATCAACATGGGCTACACAATCGACATCGACGTCGGTGGCACGTTCACCGACTGCTTCGTTGCCAATGGAGCGCAGGTCGTCACAGCCAAGGCGCCGACCACGCGTTACGACCTGAGCGTCTGCTTCACCAACGTGATCGAATCCGCGGCCGAGGAGTGCCACCTGGATCTTTCAGAGTTGCTGAGTCAAACGGACGTGCTACGTTATTCTACCACCATCGGCACCAACGCATTGATAGAGCGCAGCGGTCCGAAGCTGGGTCTGATCACCACCCGTGGTTTCGAGGACACGATCTTCATCGGCCGCGCTCGCCAATGGGCCGACGGCCTGCCGGTGCAGGAAACTCGTGAATTGGCCCGCATTCAGAAGCCGCAGCCACTCATTGACAAAGAAATGGTCGTCGGCGTTCGCGAGCGTGTGGATTGCTTCGGCCAGGTTGTCATGCCTTTGCAGCGAGAAGATGTGATTGAGCAGGTGCAGACTCTTGTGGATCGCGGCGCACGCGGTTTCGTCGTTTGTCTGCTGTGGTCTTTCTTGAACCCGACCCACGAGCAGATGATCCGCGATATTATTCAAGAGGAATACCCCGACACGTACCTGGGCAACATGCCGACGATCCTATCCAGCGAAATCTCCCCCCGCTCGGGAGAGTACACGCGCACCATGACCGCCGTGGTAAACGCCTTCGCACACCCCGAACTGGCCGAACAACTCTGGGCGCTGGGTGAGAAGATGCGTGAGGCGGGGTACACCAAACCGATGATGCTGGTCCACAACACCGGCGGCAGCAAGAAGCTGGCCCGCACCAAGGCCATCAACACGCACAGCGCCGGGCCGGTGGCCGGCATCTACGGCGCGGCGCACCTCGGGCGGCTGTACGGGATCGAAGACATCATCGTCACTGATATGGGCGGGACGAGCTTCGACATTGGCGTGGTTGTGGGTGGGGAAGTGCGATCCTACGATTTTCGGCCGGTGATCGACCGCTGGCGCATCCAGACCTCCATCGTCGAGACCAAATCCATCGGCGCTGGCGGCGGCTCAATTGCCTGGTTCAACCCGACCCTGAACCGGCTGGAGGTCGGGCCGCGCAGCGCCGGCGCTATGCCCGGGCCGGCGGCCTATGACCAGGGCGGCGAGGAACCCACGGTGACCGATGCCGACGTCGTACTGGGATATATCGACCCCGACTACTACCTGGGCGGACGCTTCCCCCTCAACGCCGCGGCCGCCCGACAGGCGATTCAAACCAGGGTAGCTCATCCCTTGGGGCTTGACCCGGTCGAGGCAGCCTGGCACATCCGCCGCCTGGCAGACGGCACCATGGGCCAGGAGATTTTCAAAGAGGTGGCACTGAAGGGCTTTGATCCACGCAAATTCGCGCTGTTCGCGGCTGGCGGGGCCGGCCCGACCCACTGCTGCGACTACAACCAATTCGTGGGCGCTGAGCGCATCATGACGTTTCCTTTCAGTTCCGTCTTCTGCGCCTACGGCGCGGCGACGATGGACATCATGCACATCTACGAAAAGACGCGCCACATGCGCCTGACTCAGTTTATGAGCGGGCAGATGACCGAGGACTACGATACCTTTAACGGGATCGTGGAAGAACTAACCCAGACGGCATTGCGCGACTTTCGCCTGGAGGGGTTCACTCCAGAGGACGTGCAATTTGCGCTGGAATTGGACATGCGGTACGGCATGCAACTGAATTTCACTCGCGTGCGCTCGCCGCGGATGGCACTGGCCGGCCCCGAGGACGTACAGGCGCTGTGCAATGCCTTCAACGCCGAGTATGCCCGGCTCTTCAGCCCGGAGGCGGCCTTCCCCCAGGCTGGTATCGATGTGGAGGAGTTCTACCTGAAGGCGTGGGTGAGCGTGCCGCCCCACGATTTCCCTGCTTTGCCCTCCGAAGGGGCTGACCCATCGGCGGCGCGCAAGGGAAGCCGGCCGGTCTACTGGCGCGCCGAGGGCGATTTTGTCGAGACACCCATCTTCCAGCGCGAGGCACTGCGTTGCGGCAACGTGGTCGAGGGGCCGGCAGTGATCGAGGCCGAAGATACGACCATCGTCGTGCCGCCAAGCTGGCGCTTTTCCGTGGACGAGTATCTGAATGGCGTCATCGAACAAGCGTAAGTAACTACTCGGCCTGCTCGGCCTGGATTGGCCAATCCGGCGGAAGCGGGTGGGTAGGTGCGAGCGTAAAAGGAGGATACAAATGAGTGGACGTGATCTGGAGATTCGGGAACGGTTGCGGCCGGAACCGATGACCGAGCGGGAGCAGGCCGGCCAGGCCGTGCTGGATGACCTGAGCTTCAATATCTTCAGCCACAAGATGACGACAGCCGCCGTCGAGTGCCAGGAGCTGTTGAATCGGCTGGGAGCCAGCACCGGCGCGCGCTGGGGAGATTCTTCCTTCGCCTTCTACACCGCCTCAGGTGATATCGCTACCTGTTCGACAGGCATCTACTTCCATGCCTTTCTGCAGCAGATCCCGGCCAAGTACGTTCTCAAACACTGGCGGGACGAGCCGTCTGTGGGCATCAAGCCCGGCGATGCTTTCTTCTGCAACGATCCACTCTACGGCGGTGTTCACACCCCTGACATGATGGCTTTCGTGCCAATCTTCTACCAGGACGAGCTGATCGCCTGGGCCGGCGCGGTGGTCCATTCGGGGGAGTCCGGCGCTCAGGACCCCGGCGGCGTCACCCCCCGCTCAACCAACCGTTACGAAGAAGGACTCCACATCCCCCCGGTCAAGATCGGCGAGAACTACATCCTGCGCGAAGACGTGCTCAACATGTTCGCCAACAGCGTACGCGACCCCCGCACCTTACTGGTGGACATCAAGGCACGCATAGCCGCCTGCCGGCGGGGGGAGAAACGTCTGCTGGAGGTGGTCGAGGAGCGCGGGGTCGATTTCGTCATCGGTGGCTTGCGCCGTATGATTGACACAGCCAGCGAAGCTGCCCGTCGTCGTCTGGAGAGCCTGCCGGATTGTACTGTGCGCCAGGTTGTGTTCCTTGACACCGTCGGGACCGAAGACGGCCTTCTTAAGCTGTCCCTCACGCTGAACAAGCACGGTGATCGGCTGACGATGGACTTCGCCGATACCTCGCCCGAGGTGCCTGATCACTCGATCAACACCTTCTCCCACACCATCGTCGGCAAGTCTTCGGTCTACCTGTGCAACTACCTCTTCCCCGACTTGCCTGTCAATAGTGGCTTACTCGATGTGCTCGACTGGGAGTTCCCGCCGGCGACCTTCATCAACCCCAACCCCGAGGCGCCTATCTCGCTGGCACCCTACACAATGAGCGCATTCAATCTGGCCTTCAGCCTGGCCTGTGCGAAATTGATCTTCAGCGAGCGGAGTGAGCACGCGGTCGCGCCCTGGTTCAACAGCTTCAATATGCCAGTCTACGGCGGTCTCAACCAGTGGGGCGAGCCGGTGGCCGACGTCTTCAGCGAGATCAACGCCGGCGGTACTGGTGGCCGGCCTCACGGCGATGGGGTCAACGTGGCCGGCTCGTACTTCGCCACCCTGTCCGACTGCGGCGAGGCCGAGATGAGTGAGACCTACATCCCGGTGCTGTACCCCTTCCGCAGCCGCTACCTGCCTGATAGTTTCGGCCATGGCCGGCATCGGGGCGGGGCGGGGATGGGTGCTGCCTACATGGTTCACAATGTCCCCTGGCTGTTCCTGGGTTCCTTTGGCTACGGCAGCAGATATCCAAATACCCTGGGTCTCTTCGGCGGCTATGCCGCGCCCAGCATCCCGGCTGTGCGCGTGCGACGTAGCAACCTGCCGCAACTGATGGCCGAGGGCGCGCCAGCCGTGCCCGGTTCAATCGGTGAGTTGTTGGGCCAGCAGGCAGTGGAGGGGGGCTATCAGTTCAGCTCTGTGAACTGCCCGGGCGAGCCGAGCCTGGCCGGCGACATCCTGCTGGTGCCGACAGGCGGCGGTGCCGGCTACGGCGACGTGCTGGAGCGCGACCCGGAGGCGGTTATGCAGGACCTGCGGGAGGGGCTGACGACCCACCAGGCGGCCGAGAATGTCTATCACGTCGTGTACGACCCGGAAACACTGCAAGTAGACACGGAAGCCACCGAGGCTGCGCGAGAAGCAGCCCGGCAAGACCGGCTGAGACGTGGAAAACCGTTGGCCGAGTTCGAGGCTGAGTGGTCCCAGAAGTCGCCACCCGAGCCGGCCTTGCGCTTCTACGGTGCCTGGCCGCATCCGTCCGAGGGCCCGCCTCCAGGCCCACCAGGGATGGGGTGATCTGGCCTCTTTAGCTTTGATGGGGATAGCACTGACCCTCATTTCTCTCCCATCCATTGCGCGAACTTTCGGTGTAGTACCAACCTTCAGCCGTTACCACTCAGCCGCTCCCGCCGGATCGCCAGATCCGGCGGCTAAGTGGCCGATTCAAGCCGATGCCGTCACCCTGTGGCCTGGATTTGACAATCCAGGCCGAGCGGCTGAGCAGTAACCTTCAGCCTTAACGAAGAGAGCACAGCCAACGGAGTCCGGTCATGCGATTCATCTGGGATTGGAATGTCCAGCGTAAACTCCTGACCTTCTCCGCAGCCGTCATCTCCCCCGTGGTCATCCTGGCCTACCTCCTCGTCCAGCAAAACGTCTCCTACACCAGAAGCCAGATTCTGAACAGCAGTTTCGCCGCAGCCGACATTGTCAGCTCCCACGTGGATACGTTCATCGAAGACAGCGAGCGGCTGCTCTACACTCTGGCACAGTTCCCCGCTCTCAAAGCTAAAGACCCGGTTCGCACCAACAGCCTGTTCATTGACACTTTGCCCCAACAGCCCAGCTTTCTCAACCTGTTTGCTGCACACGAAGATGGCCGGGTGTTTGCTGCCGTGATCTGGCGCGGCGAGGACCCGCATGGCCTCACCGGGATGGATGAGTTCCGCTATGTGATGACTTCTGGCCGGACTGCCATATCTGGGCGGCGTATCTCCCGCTCGACGGGAGAGGTGGCGGTTAGCATCGTGGTTCCTTTGCGTGATGACGCTGGACGTCCCATCGGCGTTCTGGGCGCGGACATATCCCTGAAGCAATTGCAGGAGGCTCTGGCGAACATCGATGCCGCTAAGCGGGCCACTGTCATCGTAACCGACCGGCACGGTCTGGTGTTGGTTCATCCCAACTACCGCGATGTGTACCAGGAAACCAGTCTGGCCGATTTGCCCCCCGTAGCGGCTGCGCTGCAGGGTCAGGCCGGCACCCTGGAATACATGAACCCTCAGGACCGACGGAGGTGGCTGGCCGCCTATCGTCCGATGCAAAAGACCGGCTGGCTCGTCATCGTGGCTCACCCCCTGAGTAGCGTTGACTCGCTGATGCAAGGCACCTGGCTGCGGGGACTGGCTTCTTTGGGGGTGGTGACTCTCCTGGCCGTGGCTATCTCCCTCCTCTCCGCCCGCACCATTACGCGACCTCTCGACCAACTCACGACCGCAGCCCGGGCCATCGCTCGCGGTGATCTGGATCAGCGGGTCCATGTCCGAACTCACGATGAGCTGGAGAAACTGGCCGGCGCCTTCAACTTCATGTCGCAGAGCCTGGCGCAGAATATCACCGATTTGGCAGAAGCCAAGGAAGAACTCAGTCGCAAAGCAGCCCAGTTACAGGAATTGCTCGCTCATACTGTGCATGTGCAGGAGGAAGATCGCCGGCGTATCGCCATGGATATCCACGATGGCGTCACTCAGTTGCTCGTTGGCGCGCTGTATCAGGTGCAGACTGCCCAGGCGATTCTGGCAGCCAACCCGGCGCAGGCCACGGTGTGCCTGCAGGATGCGCAAAGATTGCTGAACGAAAGTGTGGCCGAGATGCGGCGGGCCATCTTCGATTTGAGGCCGCACATCCTTGATCATCTGGGACTGGTGCCGGCGCTGCAACACTACATCCAGGACTATCACCAACACGGCGAGGTTCCTTGCTCCCTGGAAGTCATTGGCGCGCCCGTTCGCCTGCCAGATGACCGGGAAATGGGCATCTATCGGATCGTTCAGGAGGCATTGCAGAACGTCGCCAGGCACGCCCAGGCTTCGACTGCCTGGGTACGCATCGAGTTCGCGCCAACTCAGGTGCAGGTGACAGTGCGTGACGATGGCACGGGCTTCGAGCAGGACGAAATCAAAGCTTCGCAGAAAACGAGCCTGGGGCTCATTGACATTCGGGAGCGGGCGCAAAGCATCGGTGGCCAACTCGAGATCGAGTCGGCGCCGGGGCAGGGCACCCGGGTAAGACTCACATTGCCACTGGATGGTCGCGGCGCGAACGAGCTACAATCAAGGGAGGAGGACAATGGAGCCTATTCGGGTTCTCCTGGTGGATGATCATCCGGTGGTGCGCCAGGGCCTGGAGACGATGCTCTCCATCGAGCAAGACATCCAGGTTGTCGGCAAGGCCGGTGACGGGCCAGGCGCGCTCCAGCAGGTAGTGGACCTGGAGCCGGACGTAGTCCTCTTGGACATCCGACTGCCGGATATCACCGGCGTCGAATTGCTTCACCAGTTCCAGCAGGCCGCACCGCAGGTCAAGGTTATCATCCTGACAACGTACGATGACGAAGAATATCTTCTGGGTGCGCTCAGGGCCGGAGCTCGCGGTTATCTACTGAAAACGGTGGCGCGTGAGCAGTTGACCGCAGCCATCCGCGCCGCATATCACGGCGAGCATCTGATCGGCCCGTCGCTCATGGAGAAGGTGCTGCGTCAGGTAGACGCGGGGGTCGAACGTGCGCGCGAGGCGGTGACTCTTTCGCAAGAGGAGATTCGGGTGTTACGCCTGGTGAGCGAAGGTGCGACTAACAAGGAGATTGCCGATCAACTGTGCTACAGCGAGATAACAATCAAGCGCAAATTGCAGGAGATCTTCGTCAGGCTGGGGGCGACCAATCGGGCTCAAGCGGTGGCGGAAGCATTGCGGCGGGGGCTTATCTGAGTATCGGATGGTATCATTGAATTGACCCATTTGGATATCCGTTTGGATATTGAATTGCTTCCCCGGTTCTGTTAGACTCTTCATATACGAACGGGAGGTGCTGTGACAATGGCTACTTCGCCCTTTGATCCGAACGGCCCGATGGCCGACCTGGCTCGACTCTCCCTGGCTGATCTCTCTACCCGGATTCAGAGGCGGGAGATCTCTTGCCGCGAGGCGGTGGAAGGCTACCTGACTCGCATCTCGGCCTACGACGGTCCCGAGGGCCTGAACGCTTTCATTACCGGCTCTGCCGATCAGGCGCAGGCCGAGGCTGCACGGCTGGATCAATTGCTCGACAGGGGTACCTACCTGGGTCCGCTGCACGGTGTGCCTGTCGCCGTGAAGGACAACCTGGACACGGCCGGCCTGCGCACCACCGGTGGCTCAAAAGTGCTGGCCCATCATGTGCCTGCTACCGATGCCACGGTCGTGGCCCGCCTCAAGGCAGCCGGCGCGATCGTGTTGGGTAAGACCAACATGCACGAGTTCGCCTTCGGCATCACCACCAACAACCCGCACTACGGCCCAGCCCACAATCCGCACGACCGAAGCCGCATCACGGGCGGGTCCAGTGGTGGATCGGCGGCGGCTGTGGCGGCCGGCCTGTGCGCCGGCGCGATTGGCACTGACACCGGCGGTTCTATCCGCATCCCGTCGGCCCTTTGCGGCTGCATCGGCCTCAAACCCACGCTGGGGCGCGTTGGTCGGGGCGGGCTTATGTACCTGTCCTCAACCTGCGACTGCATTGGGCCCATCACGCGCTCGGCTGAGGATGCTGCCCTCATCTTGAGCGCAATTGCCGGTGCCGACGAGCGCGACCCGGGGGCCTCAACAGAAGCGGTCCCCGCCTACGCGCCGCTGGATACAGCCGGCTGGGAGGGGGTGCGTCTGGGTGTCCCGCGCCACTTCTTCTACGAAGGCAATGACCCCGCAGTGGCACAGGCTATGGGAAATGCGTTGGAGAGGATGGCCGGGGCCGGTGCTGAGCCAGTCGATGTGGAAGTCGGAGGGCTGGAGGACGTGATTCCGGCCGGGTTTGCCATCGTGCTGGCGGAGACAGTGCACCTGTTGGGGGCCTATTTGCGCCAGGTCGAACCGCCGGTCAACCTGGCCGATGTCCTAGACCAACTCGGCCCGGATGTCCGTGAGATTCTCGGCGGTCAAGTCGGCCCAGAGGCTGCACCGATCCCCGGCTATGTCTATCTTGACGCCGTGCGCACGTTTCGAGAGGCGTTCCAGGCGAACATGGCGGCTGCGCTACGTGACGTGGACGCCTTGGTGATCCCAACCACGCCCCTGCCAGCAGCACCCATCGGGGATGACGCAGAAACGATGCTCAACGGGCAGATGGTGGAGACCTTTGGGACCTTCATTCGCTATACCTTCCTGGTCAACATAGCCGGTAATCCGGCGATCACCGTGCCGGTCGGATCCAGCGACACAGGACTTCCCATCGGAATGCAATTCATCGGACATCCGTGGCAAGAGGCCAAACTGTTGCATCTGGCCCATGCGTGGGAAAGCCAGCCGTAACGTGCTCCGCTGAGACAGCAAAGGAGGAGAACCCCTATGAAGGGAAAGATCAGCCGTCGAGAGTTTCTGAAGCTCACGGCCGCAGGCGCAGTTGGGCTCGGTGCCAGCCCGCTCATCGCCGCGTGTGCCCCGGCCGCAACGCCGGCACCGAGCAAGCCCATCAAGGTTGGGCTTCTCATCACCTTCACCGGCCCGGCCGGCCTCTTTGGCCCGCCTACCAAGAATTGCGCCGATCTGGCCATCAAGGAGATCAATGACAAAGGTGGGGTTCTCGGTCGGTCCCTGGAGTTGGTCGTGGGTGACGATGCCACCGACCCCCAGAAGGCCAACGAGGAGATGAATCGACTGGTCTACCAGGAGGCCGTGGGCTTCGTCATCGGCATGCATTCCAGTGCCAGCCGGGAGGCCGCCAAGCCCATCGCCGACAAGGAAAAGAAGCTCTACATGTACACACCGGTCTACGAGGGTGGCGAGTGCGACCAGTATATGTATGTCCTGGGCGAGGTGCCCAACCAGCAACTGGGACCGGTTATCCCCTTCATTATGGAGCAGTACGGCGGCAAGAGTTGGTACCTCCTGGGCAATGACTATATCTGGCCCCGTAACTCTAACGCTGCGGCCAAGAAGTTTATCGCCCAGGCGGGAGGCAGTGTAGCCGGCGAGGAGTACGTACCTCTTGGCACTACCGAATACAGCGCCATTATCTCACGCATCGAGTCATCCAAGGCGGAGCATCTCTTCCAAACCCTCGTGGGTGCCGACGGCATTGCCTTTCAGAAGCAGTTTTTCGATTTCGGCCTCAGGCCAAAGGTGCAAACGTTGACCACACTTTTTGAGGAGAACAGCGTCTACGCCGTGGGAGCAGAGGTCGGCCAGGGAATTCGCTCAAGCTTCGCGTACTTCAAGAACCTGGACACTCCTAGGAACAAGGAGTTTCTCGCGAACTATACCGCCACATTCGGTGAAGACGCACCACCGGTCACTTCACTCAGCGAGTCGGTATACGAGGCATTGCACATTTTCGCCCTGGGCGCGACCAAGGCCGGCGCGCTGGATGTGGGGGCCCTTCTCAAGGGGTTGGCCGGCGTGGAATTCGACGGGCCGCGCGGCAAAGTTCGGCTGAACGGCACTGATCGGCATCTGGCCCAGCACATCTACCTGGGCGAAGTTGACGATGCGGCAGAGTACCGCGTCATCAAGGATTTTGGTTTAGTAGAGCCCAATGAGGCGTGCCGCGTCGCCTGAGAGACGACGAGGGGCGCTATACAAGCTAGGGGAGGACCGAGAAAAGAGCACGTCCAGCGCCGGCCGAGTAGGAGCGAAGCGACGGATCGAGGCTCAGTAGATCCAAGAATGCTCTAGCTGGACCACAGTCCAGCGGCTAAAACGCGGACTGTGGTCCGCTTTGAGCTTAGAATTTGGATCTACTGAGACTAAGCGATTTACTTGGAGAGCCGCTCGCTTGATTTCGATACGCTTCGCTACTCAATCGGCGCTCGCTCCCCCAGGTTTTGCCTGCGACCGAGGATGAGATGAACACGGGCGCAGGCGTTGCGATGAGAGCAACCCCATCGTGACGCCTGCGCTCCCCAGAGGGGACAACGTGCCGGAACTGTCGGCGATTCTGATCCCGATTCTTAATGCATTCAGCCTGATATTCATTCTGCTCCTCATTGCCATGGGCCTGGCGGTAATCTTTGGCCTGATGGGGATCATCAATCTGGCGCATGGCGAGTTCTTTATGCTGGGTGCGTATGCGGTCTTCGTCACCACGACGGTGGGGCTCAGCCCGTGGCTGGGCCTTCTGACTGCACCCCTGGCCCTGGCGCTCCTGGCCCTCATCGTGGAGCGCAGCGTCATTCGGCGCCTCTACCGCCGGCCCCTGGAGACACTCCTGGCCACCTGGGGTCTGAGCATCCTGCTGCGACAGGGTGTGGAGATCGTGTTTGGCAAAGGCTACCGGCAGATTCCTCACCCCCTTCCTGGTTCCCTGGAATTCCTCGGTGTGACCTATCCTGCATATCGCACATTCCTTATGGCAGCGAGTATCGGCGTTGTCATCATCACCTACCTGCTCCTGTATCGGACTGACTTCGGCCTCCAGATGCGCGCAGTCATCCAGAATCCCGAGATGGCAGCAACTCTTGGCATCCGTACTCGTCGGGTTTACCAGATCGGATTTGTCTTCGGTGCAGCTCTGGCGGGTTTTGCCGGCGCTCTCATGGCCCCTCTGATCTCCGTTTATCCGGATATGGGGCTCGACTTTCTGGTTGAGGCCTTCTTCGTGGTGATTGTGGGCGGCCTGGGGACACTGGGTGGGTTGGTGGCGGGTGCCGGCACCATCGGCGGCGTGGAAAGCCTTCTCTCCTTCTTGACTAATGCGGTCATCGCCCGCATCGTTGTCCTCTTGCTGGCCATTGGCATCATCCAATTCAGGCCAAGAGGATTGTTCGGGTGAGGAAATCGGCGCTCAATCGGCATAGCATCCTGCTGGTATTCACCATTCTGTTGACGCTGGCCTTCCCCGCCGTAGCTGGCGCCTATCGGGTCAACCAGGTGGGAAAGTTCATGGTATTCGCCATTCTGGCCTTGAGCCTTGACCTCATCTGGGGCTACACCGGCATCCTCAGCCTGGGCCAGGCTGCGTTCTTCGGGCTGGGGGCGTACATCGCCGGACTCGCTCTCAAGAGATTG
This sequence comes from uncultured Anaerolineales bacterium, assembly GCA_964532665.1. Taxonomy (GTDB): domain Bacteria; phylum Chloroflexota; class Anaerolineae; order Epilineales; family JAANWY01; genus CAZHMV01. The sequence continues at coordinate 28,551 of CAZHMV010000024.1, read as the reverse complement.
CCGCCGATCTGGCTCTATCCCGCACTGATGGGTGCAATTCTCCTGCCCGGCCTGGTCGCTCTGGGGCTGGGCCGCCTGCTATTTTACCGCAAGATCAGTGGCGTATACTTCTCCATCATCACCCTGGCTGTATCGCTGATCTCGATGCAAACAGCCCTTGTCTGGTACAGTGTGACGGGCGGAACCAACGGTGTTGCCGGCATTCCGTCCCTTACCCTGATGCTTTCGGGACTGCCGCCCTATCAGCTCGGCAGCCGCGAGATGTTCTACCTCGTGGCTGCCGCCCTCCTTGGCACCTTCTACCTCTCGCGCTGGATCGTAGCCTCACCCTTTGGCAAACTCCTGATGGCAATCCGTGACAACGAAGATCGGACAGAGTTCTTCGGTTACGATACAGCCCACTACAAAACGCTGGTCTTCGCCATCGCCGGGGGTATCGCCGGGCTGGCCGGGACGCTGTACGCACCGCAGGTTGGCTTTGTGTCGCCTCTCCTGCTGGGTTTCGTGTTATCGACTGAAGTTGTCATCTGGAGTGCAGTCGGCGGGCGCGGCACGCTTCTGGGTCCCATCCTGGGTGCTATTGGCATCAACCTCATCGCTTCGTACTTGAGCGAGCATGTGCTATACTATTGGTTGGCCATCATCGGGCTCATCTTCGTGCTGGTGGTCATGTTTTTCCCCGATGGCATCTTCCCTTTGCTGGCACGCGGGCTGGATCGGCTCTGGCCGGCGCGGATCACGGGGTCTGGGGCCGTTTCCACCGACCACCCGGCGCCACCAATGCCTGGAACGCAGCAGCGCGTGCCAGGCGAAGCGGGTAACACACCGGTCCTCGAGATTCGTGGCCTGACCAAGAGCCTCGACGGTCTCCTGGCGGTTAACAACGTGGATCTGGTTCTGCGCGAGCAGGAGTTGCGTTGCCTCATCGGCACCAACGGTGCGGGCAAGACGACGCTGTTCAACCTGATCACCGGTTGGCTGCGGCCCGACGCGGGACAGGTGCGCTTTTTGGGTGAGGATATCACGCGACTGAAGGTGTGGGAGATTGCAGTCCGGGGCATTGGCCGCAAGTTCCAGATTCCCAACGTCTATGATAGCCTGAGCGTAGCCGACAATCTGGCCATAGCCGCCCGCAGCCGTAACAATAGCCCCACAAGACTGCTCTTCCGGCCACGTCCGGTCAAGCTAGATGCGCTAACGCAGAGCATCCTTGAGCGGACGGGGTTGCTCCAACGGTTGCAGGCGCCGGCTGCGGAGCTTTCGCACGGTGAAAAGCAGCGGCTGGAAATCAGTATGGTGCTGGCCAGCCGCCCACGCGTCCTGCTATTGGATGAGCCAACTGCCGGCCTGACGGTCGAAGAGACCAGAGAGAGCGCGCGACTCATTCGGACCATCTTCGAGCAATGGGCAATACCGATGATCATCATCGAGCACGATATGGGCTTCCTGCGGGAGATAGCCAGCCCCGTTACCGTTATGCACCGCGGTCAGGTCCTGGCGGAGGGATCGATGTCCGACATCGTTTCGAACCCCGATGTCCAAACGGTGTATCTGGGAAGGGTTTAGACACATGAAGGCTCTGGAAGTGCGCGGGCTCGATGTGCGCTACGGCGAGACGCGCGTCCTGCACGGCGTTGGTCTGGACGTGGACGCCGGTGAAATCGTCTGCCTGCTGGGACGAAATGGTGTGGGTAAGACGACGCTGCTGCGAGGTGTCCTGGGCCTTACCCCGCCAGAGGCGGGAACAATCGCGCTGTGGGGCCAGGATGTCACCCATCGGCAACCGTACGAAGTAGCCCGGCGCGGGGTAGGCTACATGCCGCAGGAGAAGGGCGTCTTCCCCGATCTGTCGGTGCGGGATAACCTGCGCCTGGGCCGGCAGCGCCGGAGAAACGGGGAGATCCCACCCTCAGTACTGGAGGTTTTCCCCTTCCTGGCTGAACGTCTGAACCAACGGGGTGGGACGCTGAGCGGGGGCGAACAAAAGATGTTGACCCTGGCGCGGCTACTTATCGAACCGCCGGCCTTGTGGCTGCTCGACGAGCCAACAGAGGGGCTACAACCTTCCAACATCCAGCGGGTTGAGAGTCTCATCCGCACATTCAACGCAGATCAACACGTCTCCATCCTGCTGGTGGAGCAGAACCTGGAGTTTGCGCTCAAGCTGGCACACCGCTTCTTTGTGCTGGAGAAAGGCCGGATCGCGGACCAGGGCCATGTCAGTGACCTGGACAGCGCAGAGCGAGTGCGAAAACACCTGGTAATATAGGCATGAGCAGCAAGGCTGTTGTTGGCCTATTGGCAGTGTTCGTCCTTCTTGTGCCCGGCTGCCGGTCAGGCGCCGTGTCTGTGCCCGCCTCACCTTCCTCAACGGAATCCAAGCGCTGTCCGGTCGAGGGCGGTACCCTGCTTATCGGTATGGAATCGGAGGCCGACATCCTCGATCCACACACCTCCAGTGGCTGGGTCACACATCGGGTGATCTATCAGATCTACGAAAGCCTGGTGGCCGAAGACCTGACCCGGGCTGATGTGCCGTACCCGCCTTTGGTGCCGGGTCTGGCCGAGAGCTGGGACGTGTCGCCCGATGGGTTGGTCTATACCTTCCACCTGAGGGGCGGAGTACACTTCCACGACGGCACGCTCTTCGATGCCGAGGCGGTTAAGGTCAATATTGACCGGATGTTTCGGCGCGACTCCCCCTTTTTCTCGGCCAGAGCAGCAGCGACGATGTATTATCTGTGGAAAGACCTTGACCGGGTCGAGGTGATCGATCCACTTACCGTCCGGTTCGTCTTCCAACGCCCGTTTGCCGAGTTTCCCCGGATGTTAACGCAATACGCCCAAGGCTCGGCCGGGATGATCAGCCCTGTAGCACTACAGCGATGGGGCGACGAGGGCATTGCCGACCATCCGACAGGCACCGGTCCGTTTCGTTTCGTGGAGCGTGTACGTGGCGACCGCATCGTCCTGGAGCGCAACCCGGATTACTGGGGAGCCCTGCCCTGCCTGGACCGCCTGATCTTTCGGCCTCTCCCCGATCCGGCATCTCGCGTGAACGCGTTGCAGACGGGCGAGGTGGACTTGATCTTCGTCCCCCCGCCCGACAAGATCGAGCAACTGAAACTGGCGGGCTTCGCCTACCTGCAAGGATCTGTGCCCCACAACTGGTTCCTGTTTCTCAACACACGTGATCCTCGCTTCCAGGACCTCCGGGTGCGACAGGCCATCGCTATGGCCATCGACAAAGAAGGCCTGGCACGCGAGTTACTCAAAGGAGCGGCGAAAGCTGCGCACAGCTTGCAGGCGCCGGCCAACCCCTCTTATGATCCCGGCTTTCGGGGTCTCCCCTATGGCCCCGAACGGGCTAAGGCACTGCTGACGGAGGCAGGGTGGGCCGACTCCGATGGTGATGGTGTCGTCGAAAAGGATGGTAAGCCCTTTCACTTTGTCTTCCAAACCTCGGTGGATGGCTCGGGTCAACTCACGCCGGTGCCCATCGCCCGGTGGATCCAGCGGGACTTACGGAGAATCGGCATTGATGTAGCGGTCGAGACCTACGAGTGGATCACCTACATCGGGATCTGGTCCAGTGGGATCAAACCCGAGATCGGCATGAATCAGATTTCGTGGGGTATGACCTCCAACTACTGGCTGGATATGATGGTCAACTCCCGCTGGCAGGCACCTAACGGTCTCAACACCAACTACTACGCCAATCCCGAAGTGGACCGGCTTCTGGACCGGGCTCTTTCGGAGCAAGATGATGCGAAGCGGGCTGCACTCTATCGCCAGACCAACGCCGTAGTGATGGCCGATGCCTGGCACATCCCCATCGTCAACGACCTGGCCCCGCTGGTGATGAATTCCAAAGTGAAAGGCTTTACCCATGCCCCGCAAGAGTGGTACGATCTGCGCAGCGTGTGGGTTGAGAAATAGAGCGAGTGAGGGAAGGATGACGGCGCAGCAGCCCCCTTTGACGGACTACAGGTTCAGAACTATAATGTCAACATCCTACTTCCACCGTGCCATGATCCAAACAGCAACCCATGGCCATCCCGATTCTGCACAGCAAGTTCAGCGTTCCGACGTACAAGGCCGTCCTCCACCGCGACCGCCTCTTCACACGGCTGGACCAGGCCCTCACCCACCCCCTGACCCTGATCTGCGCCGACGCCGGCTACGGCAAGAGCACCCTCGTCGCTACCTACCTGGCCCAGTGCCGGCATCCCGCCTTCTGGCTCCGCCTCGATGACCAGGACCGACACCTGGACGTCCTGTTTGCCCACCTGTGTGCAGGCTTGGCCGAACACCTCCCAAGCTGCCAGAACCGCCTGACCGCCCTGGCCGCACGGCTGGGGCAGCGCCAACGCTCACCAGCCGAACTGGCCGCCGACTTCGTCGCGGCACTATATCCTCCGCCGGATGTGCCAATGACTGTTGTGTTGGACGACTTCGAAACCGTGCAAGACAGCGCGGAGGTCATCAACGCGGTTCACCGTCTGGCTCTCCTCCTGCCGGAGGCAGTCCATCTGCTGATCCTTGGCCGAACACGACCGCTGGGCCTGCCCCTCACACGGCTCAGCCTGGAGGGGCGTCTGGCGGAGATCACGCGGGCGGACCTGGCCTTCACTCGCGAAGAGACCCAACAACTCTTTGCCGACGTCTACGGGATAACACTGAGCTTTGGTGAGTTGCAACTCCTCCACCAGCACTGCGAGGGTTGGCCAGCCGGCCTGCGCCTGGTGCGCGAGGCACTGCGCCGTACCACCGCCCCGGAGGAGCGCGAGAATTTCTGGCTGGACCTGGCCAGCATGCCCGACATTTTCCAATACCTGTGGAGCGAAGCGCTGGCGAACCAGCCCCCACAGACCCAGGATTTTCTCCTGCGCACCTCGGTGCTCGCCTCGCTGGAGCCGTCGATCACCGATGCGCTGCTGGGAAGCACCAACTCGCACCAGATTCTGACCCAACTGACCCGCACACAACTCTTCACCTTCGCCGAGAGCGACAGCCCCTCGGCAAGACCAGGGCGCGGCGACCAAACTTATCGTTACCACGCCCTATTCCGCAGTTTCCTGCACCACCAACTGGAAGAACGCGAAGGTCCTGCCGCGCTGCGCGATCTACATCAGCGGGCCGCCGGCCTGTACGAACAGCGCGGTCGCTACACCCACGCCATCGGCCACTATCTGGCCTCCCGCGACTATGCCCAGGCCGCACGGGTGATGTCGCACGTGGTAGACATTTACCCGCCGCGTACCTTCCTGCGCTTGTTTGATGGCTGGTTGGAGCAACAGTCACCAGACGCGCAAATGGCCTACCCCAGCATCTTCATTCGGCGTGTTCTCCCCCTGGAAACCCTGGAACGACTGACGCCGGCCCTCGAACAGATGCTGGCTGAGGCGCGGGCGTCGGGTGATCTACTGCGCCAGGCCCACGCCCACCACCGCCTGGCCAGCGTGCCGTTCTACCGCAATGACACAGCCCCTGCACTGCACCACTATGGCCAGAGCGCGCAACTCTTCCACAAACTTCATGATCCCGTCATGGAAGCGTTTTCCTTGAGCCAGATGGGCCACCTGCACTGGCTGGCCGGCAATCCCGTCCAGGCCCGCGCCCTGTGCGAGCAGTCGCTGGTACTGTGCCATCGTCACCAGCTGACCATGCCCCGGATGCACTCTTTGTGGGTATTGGCCGAGATCGCGCTGGGCGAGGGCAATCTGCAACGCGCCGAGCGGCTGGGACAGATGGCGTTGCAGGCCGGCGGTGAGGAGGAAGAGCCTGGCGCATACGCCTATCTGACCAGCGTGCTGGCTTCGGTCGCCAGCGCCCGGGACGATCACAGCACTGCCATCCGCCTGGCCGGCCAGTCCCTGGCATACGGGCAGGCCTGCCAGTCCCGACTGGACCAGGGCTGGGGTGCCCTTTGCGCCGGAACGGCCTATCTTCACGCCGGCGACCTGACGGCCGCGCAGCCCCTCCTGATCCAGGCAGCCGAGCTTCTCACGGACTACGCCCAGCTCGAGATGTCTGCATTGGCCCGCCTGTCCGCCCTCCACCTGCGCCTGGCCCAGCCCGATACTGCCCGACAGCGACTGACCCGCGCGCTGGAGATCGCTCGCGGGCGAAACCTGGATCACCCGTTGCTGCTGGAGTTCGCCGCAAACCCCGTTCTACCGGCCTTCGCCCTGGAAAACGACCTCCACACCGACTACTTGCTGACCCTGGTTGGACGACTGCCAGAGCCGGCCCTGGAGCCGGTGCGTCGCCTGCTGGCGGAGCCGGGCCAGCCCCGTCGTCGTGCGCTGGCGCAAGCTCTGGCTGTGACCAGATCGATCCCGGGGGCACCGCCAAACCGGGTGCAGCCGTCGCCGCCCAGCCTGGTGTTCCGGCTGGAGTTCCAAACCCTGGGCCGCTTCGCCGTCCGACACGGTGAGGCAGATCTGACACCGGAGCTGAACCGGCGCCGCAGTTGCCGCCGGCTGCTCCTCTTCCTGCTGGCCAACCGGCACCGGGCCGTGCCCCGCGAGCAGATCATCGAGGCTCTATGGCCCCAGGTCAGCCCGACATCAGGCACCAACCGCTTTCACGTGGCCCTCTCCTGGCTGCGGCGCATCCTCGAACCCGGACTCACCTCCGGCAGCGAATCGCGGGTCATCCTGCGCGAGGTAGACCGCTACAAGCTGGCGTCGACGGTCTGCCAGGTGGATGCCGACGAATTCATCCGCCTCACATCACCGATCCTGCAGGGCCGCCGTGTCCGGCGCCTCTCACCCTATCATGAGCAAGCCCTGGTTCATGCCACGGCGCTCTACGCCGGCGACTTCCTGGAAGACTACCCCTACGAGGAGTTTCTGGACGGCGAGCGGGCCCGACTTCGGGAGATGCAGCGCCTGGCCCTGATGTGCCTGGGCGATCACTACCGGCTTCAACGACGCGCTGGCCGGGCGCTGGAACACTACCAGACAGCCTTGATCCTCGACCCGTGCTGCGAAAGCGTGCACCGCCGGCTGATTTTCGCCCACCTGCTGGCCGGCGATTGTGCCGCGGCCGCCCGCGCCTGGCAGGAGTGCGTGACGGTGCTGCACGACGAGATCGGCGTAGCCCCCAGTCCTACCACCCAGGCCGTGGCACGGCGGATGCTTGATGTGTCCGTTTGATCCGCAGTGACGACTTCTGGATTCCGAACTAATTTCTCGAACTTCATTCAGCCCCGCGCGGGCTTGATCTCCCATTAAGTCCCCAGAAAGTATCACCCGCTATAATGCTCTGAGGACAATTCCAACCCCGAATCCCCCGGGAGCCTGCGTGAGGAGGAAAACGTGCCGCTCTTTCACCGCAATCTGATCACGCGGAAACTTGGCCCGCCCTCGGGATGAAGGCAGACCCCACGCAATAAGAAGAGGAGGCAAAAACGTGCACGTTCAGAGTAACACACACCAGGTAGAAGTCGAACCGGGCGTGATCCTGTTCGTCCTGGAGAAGTTCGTCCCGACGGAACAAGGAGCACCGGCCGGCAAAGCGATCCTGTGCCTGCCAGGGGCCGGCGTGGATCACCGCAGCTTCGACTGTCCCATCGACGACTATTCCCTGCTGGACTTCCTGGCACGGCAGGGCTACCGCGCCTTCGGTGTGGATTTTCGAGGTTTCGGCCAGAGTACCAGGCCGGCCGATGGCAAGACCGTCACCGCGGGGGCGTGCCTGGCCGACACCGTCAAGGTGATGGACTACATTTGTGAGACGGTAGGGTGTGACCGGGTCTCGCTGTTGGGGGTCAGCTTCGGTTCCCTCGTGGCCTCCATGGTGGCCGAGCGGTTGCCGGACCGGGTGGACAAGCTCGTGCTGTCAGGCTTCTTCTACGCCACACTGAATCCCATCGCCACGCAGATGTTGACACCAGAGACCATGCAGGCCATGGCGATGGCGCCCAACGGGTACATCCCGCCAGCCCCTCAGTTGCTGGAAGCCTCCCTTCCGCATGCAGAAGCGAGGATCGTGGACTGGAACAAGGCCACTTTCTCGTATCCGATCCCCAACGGCCCCTTGCTGAGTGCGGCAGAGCTACCGTTGGTGAAGGATCCTGCCCGGATCATTGCGCCTGTGGTGATCATCAATGGTGTCCACGAGATTTTCGCCACGGAGGAAGACAGCCAGGCTTTCCTGGAGAAGGTCTCCAGCCCGGTCAAAGAAGTCCACTGGTTGCCGGAGGCCGGCCACGTCCCCTTCTTCGAGCGAGACTACCAGAAGTTTCAGCAGTTGGTCGCCGATTTCCTGTAGACCCCTCGGGCTGAGCCTCAGGGTGAAGCCTGACCAGATCCGAAAGGAGGATATTCCATGCAACCAACCAACGACGAGATCACTCGACTGTACCGCCTGATGCTGCTCACCCGCCGGACCGAGGAGACGGTGGACGGCCTCTTCAGGGAAGGCAAGATTCGCGGCATGGGTCACTGGTCCACCGGCCAGGAAGCAGCCGGCGTCGGGGTGGCCGCTGCACTGCGCCCCGACGACTACCTCTTCCCCACCCATCGCGGCTGGCCCGAGTTTATCGGCAAGGGCCTGTCGCCGGCCAGTATCGTTGCCGAATTCGCCGGTACCTCCGCCGGCCCGGCCCACGGCAAGGGCGGCGTCCACATCTCCAGCGCGGAGCACGGCATCGTCGGTCTCGTCGGCAGCCTGGGATCTGACTTCCCCGTGGCGGTGGGCGCCGGCCTGTCCGCCCAGATGCGCGCCACCGACCAGGTGTCCTGCGTCTACTTCGGCGAAGGAACGGCCGCCCAGGCCGACTTCCATCCCGCCATGCACATTGCCATGCTGTGGAACCTGCCGGTGATCTTCGCCTGCGTCAACAACCAGTACGTGGAGCTGCACCACTACAAGGAGGTCACCCATCTGGACGACGTGCTCGACCTGGCCCGTGGCTACCGCATGAACGCCATCATGGTCGAGGACGGCAACGATGTGGCCGCCGTCTACGACGCCATGACCGACGCTGTGACCCGCGCCCGCGCCGGCCAGGGCCCCAGCATGTTAGAGATCAAATCGTACCGCGTCGGGCCGCACTTCACCGGCGACCCTGGCGGCTACATGCCCCAGGACGAAGTCGCCGCCTGGAAGGAGCGGGACCCCATCGCCCGTTGCCGTGCCCGTCTGCTGGCCGACGGCATCCTGGACGAAGCCGCGCTGGCTGATCTGGAAGGCGGTGTTGAGCAGGAAGTCCAGGAGGCCATGCAGTTCGTGCTGGATAGCCCGCTGCCGGCTGTGGAGGACATGTTTACCGGACTTTACGTGGAGCAGGAGGTGATCCGATGACCCGTCAAATCGTCTATGCGCAAGGAATGGGCGAGGCTTTCGCCGAGGAGATGGCCCGCGATGAGCGAGTTTTCATCCTGGGGATCGACGTGCAGCGCAGCGTCTTCGGCGTGACCGCCGGCCTGGTAGACCACTTCGGGCCGGAGCGTATCCGCAACACCCCCATCTGCGAGTCAGGTATCGTCGGCACAGCGCTGGGTGCCGCCCTGACCGGCCTGCGCCCCTGCGCCGAGATCATGTTCAGCGACTTCACGTTCGTGGCCATGGACCAGATCGCCAACCAGGTGGCAAGCTGGCACTACATGACCGGCGGCCAGTGGAAGGCCCCTCTGGTCATGTACACCTTCGACGGCGCCGGCATGGGGCTGGGCTACAATCACTCGCAATGCACCGAGTCGCTTTTCCAGAGCATCCCCTGCCTGACCGTCGTGGCCGCTTCCGATGCCTACACCGCTAAAGGGCTGATGAAGGCGGCCATCCGCAGCGACGATCCGGTGCTCTTCTTCGCCCACAAGGCCCTGCTGGGCATGGAAGGCGAGGTGCCCGACGACGACTACACCGTGCCCCTGACCAAAGCCCGCGTGGTCCGCGAGGGGGATGACGTGACCGTGGTCGCTCACCATCTGATGCTACACCACAGCCTGGCGGTGGCCGAGGCCCTGGCCGCTGAAGGCATCTCCGTGGAGGTGATCGACCCCGTCTGCATCTCGCCGCTGGACAGGGAGACGATCCTGGCATCGGTGCGCAAGACCGGCCGGCTCGTGACCGCCGAGGAGAGCCGCAAGGTGGCCGGCGTCGGTGCCGAGGTGGCCGCCATGGTCTGCGAAGAGGCGTTCTACGATCTGGACGCCCCCGTGAAGCGCGTCGGCGCGCCACCCATCCCGGTGCCCGGCAGTTGGTTCCTGGAGCAGAACTACGTGCCTGGACCGGACGCGATCCGGGAAGCGATTGTCTCTGTGCTGTGAGGAACTTAGGGGAACTCAGAGGAACTCAGGGGCACTAGGGGAACTCAGAGGAACCAGTTCCTCCGAGTTCCTCCGAGTTCCTTCATGTCAGGCAGTTTACAAGGTCCGCCAGAAGCATCCAAAATAGAGGTGTCACACATGGTCACTGCCGTTTACGTCCCCCGCTGGGGCATCACAATGGAGAAGGGCCTCATCGCCGCGTGGCTGGTCAAAGAGGGCCAGCATGTGGCGAAGGGACAACCGCTGCTGGAACTGGAAACGGAGAAGATCACCAACGTGGTGGAGTCCCCAGGTGATGGCGTGCTGCGGGCGGTCCTGGCGTCCGAAGGAGAGACGCCGGCAGTCGGCGACCTCATCGCCGTCATCGCCGAGCCGGATGAAGCGTTTGACCTGGAAGCGTTGCGCGGCGCCGCACCGACGACCGAAGCCGGCGCGGATACCGTCCGGCAGCGGCGGGAAGCCCGCCCGGCCCAGCGGACAGCACGCGGACGCGTGAAGGCATCCCCCAAGGCGCGCCGGCTGGCTCAGAAGCACGGACTCGACCTGTCAGGCGTCGCCGGCACCGGTCCCCAGGGGAGCATCAGTCGCGAAGACGTCGAGCGGGCGATCATGGACGCCGTGGCCGCCACCCTGGAGGACGGCTACGTGACCGCTGGCGGTCTGCGCCTGCACTACGTGGCCGCCGGCGGCGAAGCCACGGGACTCAAAATGAGCAAACTGCCGGCGGTGCTCGTTCACGGGTTGGGCGGCAGCACCATGCTCTGGCAGCCCAACATCACCGCCCTGGCAACTGGCCGGCGCGTCATCGCGGTGGATCTGCCGGGCCACGGCCTTTCGGACAAACCGCCGGCGGCGTACAGCGTGGCGTTCTTCACCGAGGCTCTGGGGGGATTCCTGGACGCCCTGGGGTTGGAGCGGGTGGTCCTGGTCGGCCACTCTCTGGGCGGTCACATCTGCCTGCAGTTGGCGCTGGAGCAGCCGGAGCGCGTGGCGCGGCTCGTTCTGGTCGATGCCGGCGGGCTGGGGCACGAAATCGACACCAGTTTCCTGCAACCGATGCTGGCCGGCCTGAACCGCGAAGCTACAGAGACCATGCTGCAAGGTCTGTTCCACGACCCCACCTTCGTCACCCGTCCCATGGTTGATGCCACCTATGAGGTGCTCTCACAGCCTGGCGCGTGGGAAGCGCTGGTGGCAGCCGCCGGCACAGCCAGTGCGGGCGACGCCCAGGCCGAAACGCTGACAGATCGGCTAGGGGAGCTGGTGCTGCCGGTGTTCCTCGTCTGGGGTGCACAGGACGCCGTGATACCGGTCGCCCACGGGCACGCGGCGCAGGCGGCCATCCCTGGGGCGGAGCTGTGGGTGGCGGAAAAGGCCGGCCACTGCCCCCAACTCGAAGTGGCCGAGGCATTCAACAGCCGGCTCACGACGTTCCTGGCAGGCTAGCTGTCCTCCCCAGCACCAGCCCCGCTACATCGCCCACCGTCAGACCGATGGGCAACCATGCGGCAACAGATTCGAGAGACAGGCGGCATAGAGCACGAGGAGTTCTGGCGACAGGTGGAGGAAGAAACACCATAGCAATGTTCCCCATCTCACTCAGCATGGATCGCCCGATCCAGCAGGAGCAGGTGGGGAACCTGTTCCCCGCAACTCCCCAACCAGTTTTCCCCCTTGACAAAATCCCAGAAATTGAGTATATTACAGATGTTCCAGAACATATAGATTTCTTGAGCAGTTGGACGGGTCTCACCCTGCCAGCCCGTCTGGAGGACAAGGATGCCTAGAGTCGTGACCTCCACCGAGTTGCAGAAAAATACGCGGGACGTCATCGACTGGGCCCGCACCCGGGGCGATACCATCCTCGTGGAAACCTACGGCAAGCCCATGGTTGTCATCCTGGATGTAGCCGAATACGAAGACCTCCTTCGTATCAAACACGAGCACCTCCGGGAACGCTTCGATCGCGCCGTGGGCGACGTCCGAGGCGCTACGCGGGGTCTTCCCCCGGAGGCGGTCAGCCGGCTGGTTGACAAGACCCGCCAATCAGTGCAGGCGGAGCAGTTGAGCCACGCCTGAGCTAGCAGATAGGGTTATTTTCGGAGTAGTCGTCATGAACTGCGTTCACCCTGAATGACGAATTTGCTAGATAGCTGGTTGGCTAGATGGCTGGATGGTTGGGCACTCTGCTAGCCATCTAGACATCTAGCCAACCAGCCAACCAACCAGCCAACCAACTATTCTCGGAGTAGCCGCAGGCATAGCGAAGGGACCATACCGGGGGAGAGTCAGTAGCTAATCGTGAACACCCAGACCCTTACCGCGACGATTCGGGCCGTCGTGAACACTGACGTCCTGATCAGCGGCCTGCTATCGGCCGACGGGCCCGCTGGCGAGATCGTCGATCGCTGGCTGGCCGGCGAGTTCACTCTGCTGACTTCTAACCAGATGCTGTCGGAATGCGAGCGCATTCTGGCACACCCGACATTGCAGCAGGACCTCAGGTTGGATAATCTTCCGAAAGAGGACCTCATGGCCCTGCTCCGCGACCGAAGCGAAAAAACCGAAGTACCGCGTTCTGTCTCACCCGTGATGGTGCCCAATCCTTTTGACGAGGTAGTCCTGACAAGTGCCGTCGCCGGGCACGCCGACTACCTGGTGACAGAGGAAGAGGATCTGTTGGCCCTGAGAGAATATGAAGGAGTCGTCATCGTCTCACCAGAGCGGTTCGTTCAATTGCTGATACACTACCAGGGGCGTCTGCTGTAGGTACCAGGCGCCCAAAAAGAAAAGGGGGCGTTCAAAATGGATTGTAGGGGCGGGTCTTGCACCCGCCCAGGGTGACCGCAAGGGTCGCCCCTACAACCAGATTTGAATACACCCAAAAGAAAAAGAGACTCGCCGCCAACGAGTCTCCGATTCAGAAATATTTGATTCACATCACCCGACCGAGGAAGCCGCCAACTTCGACCGGTCGGTCCGCAAAAGCCCCTTCAGTGGGGAAGGGAGAGGTATGCCGTTTGAACGGGACCCTCTTCGTGGAACATAATACCACATTTTTGCGGCGATGTCAAGTGCGGCTACACCGTAGCAAGTCGGGGTGGCGACCCGACCGACACACAACCAACAGTACGAAACCTGGAAGGGCTGGAGCCCCCTTTCCCAGATAGCCAAAGGCCCCAGCCCTCCCAAAGCACCACATCTCAATTTTATCACGTGGTGCTCGTACCGTCAAAACCTGATCCAGAAGTCATACAAGCATCCAGACAGAGGAGCGCCACACGCCATGGCCGCCCAGGAAACATCGAGCTTAGATCCCGCTGCCGCAAGCGAGGCCCAAAACAACTCGCTGACCAACCTGCTGCCCCAGCCAGTGTATCAGGCCCTGCGCAATCATTTTCTCAGGCCGCAAGATACCGTCCACGTGACCCAGTACTTCTTCCAGGAGTGGTTCCCCCGCCTGGGGCTTCAGCGCTGGCTGCTGGTTCTCCTGCTGCGCGACGCCCTCAGTCGATCCGGTCAACACGGGCTGGTGCGCATCACGCGCGAGGAAGTTGCCGCCTTCCTGGAGTGCAGCGAGAAGACCGTATCCGACCTGCTGCGCCACATCCCGCACCCGACGCGCAAGGGCTGGCGCGCCATCGACCCCAACGGACCCGATGGCGAAGCTGATCCGCGCCGGCACGCCCTGGGCCTCTTCATCCCCCGTCTTCGCTACTGGTACGAGAAGTCGCCCAGCTCCAGCGCCCCCCCGAAACGACGAGGCTTCATCATCGCCGTCTCCATAGACGATCCGCTGACGCCGGAAGATCAGGCCCGGATGCGCTCCCTCAGCCTGGATCAGATCAGCGACATCGTGGCCGGCGATGTGACAACTGCGCAGCAGGATGTACCGCAAGCAATCGAGGCCCCTAAAAGGGCCACCGCCCTTTCAGAGAAGGCCCCTGAAAGGACAATCGCCCCTTCAGGCGCACCCCCTGAAAGGCAGGCAGACCTTTCAGGTGCACCCTCTGAAGAGTCGAGTGCCCTTTCAGGCGATCCCCTGAAAGGAAGGAACGACCCTTCAGGAAGCCTGAAAGGTCCAAACGACCCCATATTGTTAACGTTAACTGAACTAACCAATTACATACAGGAGAGCATAAACAAGAACCTGACTTCAACCACAGAAATCCGCCGAGCGGTTGCTCCGCTTGTTCAAATGACCGAGAAGATACTGGCAGATTTCCACAGCACCGGGATGTTCTACAAAGTCCTATGCTCGCTGTACCCCGATCACCTGGATCTCTTTGTGCAGGCCGTTGGAGAAGCTCTGGAAGTTGGCGAAGTGGATCGCCACGCCAACCTGGGGGCGATCTTCGTAGAGTCCATCAAGACGCTGGCCCAGCAGGCCGGCATCGATCTGGGATTTGCCGGCGCAACCTCCGAGCCGGCCGTCGATGCTGCCAGCAAGACCGACCCGGACGGTTGGACAGCCGACAGGCTGTGGCAGCAGGCATTGTCCATCTTGCAGCTCCAGATGCCGAAAGCCACCTTCGAGACCTGGCTGCGGGGGACGAATGGCGTTGCCTGGAATGGCAACCGTCTGGTGGTCCGGCTCCGCAACACCCAGGCGCAGGACTGGCTGGAGCACCGTATGCAGCCCAAGATTGTTGGCTCGGTGCGTGACCTCGTCGGGCACGATGTGCAGGTGACTTACGAAACCCAATCACCGGCTTGAGGCAATGCTTGCTTCTCTCTTCCTGATCTCTCCGCATTGATCCGCAAGTCTCGCAGCGTGGCCGAACCTGTCCCACTCGGACCAGGGCGTCTGTTCCCCGGTAGAGGGCTTCATGGTGAAAAGACTCGTGCATTTCATTCATCTTCATCCCCGAGTCTCCAGCCGAACTCTCACGAGAAAATCGTTCAGCGCCTGTCGATTGGTTGGCTGTTCCGGCAGCCGTGATTCATGGAACGCTGTCTCCAGTCGCGCTTGCAGCCGCGCGATGGTGTCCCGATGCCTCATCAGGTCGGAGTTGGTGAGTGCTACCTTCTCCCGCTGCTTTTGCGCGATCAGATCGGGGATGAAGGGCAGATGAAAGGTTTCATTCAGGCGGGGCAGGTTGGCCTCGACCTGGCCTGTCTCCAGCAGCAGAATGCCGGTCAGCAGCACGCGATAGACGTATAGCAGCGTCTTGACCCGTGCTGGCGACTCGGTTTCCAGGCGCTTGATCTGGTGGCGGGCGAAGCGGTCGTAGAAATGGTGGATGCGGCGGGTGATGCAGTCGCGGGCCAGCTCCCGCAGTTCCTCAAAAGCGGCGCCTCCCTGCACCACCAGTGGCGAGTAAAGTTGCTCCAGCATCTGGCCGTTCTTATTCAACAGCAGTGTCAAAAACTTCTTGATATCATGGGCTACCAGGTCAATCTGAAGTCTGTCTTGCTCGAAGGTGCGCGTCACCGTCTCCTCAAGCCGGTCCAGTCCGATGACTGACTTAAGGGGTAACACGTATGCCCCGCGCAGGTCGAAATCGCTGTCAGGCGATGGGAATCCATACAGGTGTGCGCCGCTAACCGTTACAAACAGCGGTGGATAGGGTAATTGATGGATTGCCTCACACAGCGAGGCATGTTGGGTCTCGTTCATTGATCTTCACCCAGGTCGGTGACTTCCATTTTGCTCAGCAACTCGTGAATGTTCGTCATCCCTTCGACTGGCTCGGAACTCTGCTTCTACACAAAAGCTCGCCCAGGATGCTGGCAATGTTCCAGGCATCGTCGCTGCCGCGATGGTGTGTTCCTTCCAGGGGCAGGCTCAATATCTCCAGCGCCCGGACCATGCCGACCTCTCGGCGCAAGCCCTGCGTCACAGCGAACAGGCTCTTGATATTCAGATGGCTCGGACCAAACGGATAGGTGATGCCTAGAGTGCGGCAGTTCCGCTTAAACTGCCGGCGGTCGTAGTCGCCGTAGCTGGCCCAGAGCCGCTGTCTGGCATGGTACTCCTGCTTCAGGATGCGGCACGCTTCATGTAGCGAGATACCTGCTTCCACATCGGCCTGGGTCAACGACGTTAACGCGGTGCAATAGGTGCTGACGGTTGAACGCGCTGGCCTGACCAGGACGAGCATTTTTCTAGACGCTGGAGGGAGGCGACATCCAAGGTGCATAGGCCGATCTCGATGATCTCGCTCTCCTGGCCGGCCGGCGGCGCGCCCGGCAGGGGCATGAAGAAGTGGCTGTTGATCGTGGCTCCCATCTCTGTCAGGCGTTGGATAGCCGCCAGCGTCAACTCCCGATCCGCCGGCGTCTCCCCTGGCAGGCCGAAGATGAAGTCCACAAAGCACTTCAGCCATCTCCCGCACCTCCCGACCCAGGCGCGGCCGGTTCTGTAGAAAGGCCAGCGCAAGGCCCGGCATCTCCTGATCCAGAAGGCCGGCCAGCGCCGCGATGGAGTACCGATTGTACCCTTCAATGACAAAGACTACAAGATCGTTCATCGTAAAGGCGGATCGGTTGTGGTTGCACAAATAGAACATTTGTGCTAGAATGAATGATGGTCGTCCTGAGCTTCGTAAAACGCTATCGAGAACGCTGCAACGGTGACGTCCGCATCGGGCGAGGTGGCCACAACAAGAAACCGCCCAGTAGGGCAGGTTGACTACTCGCCATCACCAGTGAAAGGAAATGGACATGAGAGGCTTCGTCGCACTCTGTATCATTGCATTCTTCGCCGGCCTGGGCATCATGGTCGGCAACCGCATGAGCTCGGAGGCCGTGGCCGTCGTGGTAGGTGTTGTCTGTGGCGTGTTGGCCGGCATTCCCACCTCGGTGCTGATGCTGGTGGTCATGCGTGCGCGCGACCGGCGCGCGGCTCAGGCTCAGCCGGCACAGCCCCAGCCACACCACTACCCACCGGTCATCGTGGTCAGCCCCGGCGGCCCGCAGCAGTTGCCATCCCCCTATCAGTCATCCGATACCGTAGACGGCGACTGGCGAGCGCTGGGCGCCCCCCGCCGCGAGTTTCGGATCATCGGCGAGGATGAGTAACGTGGGGGTTGAGTTATGAAGCGAGCAGCTATCCATTTGTCGCCCCGCCTGCAGCGTAGTAGAATCAGGACATGGTCCACCGCCGTTCTCCGACTGCCAGCTTGATGTTGCTGACGGTGGCCTTCGTCTGGGGCGCTACCTTCGTCTTCGTCAAAACTGCACTGCGGGAGGTCGGTCCCTTCACCTTCCTGGCCGCACGTTTCTGGCTGGCCTTTGCTGTGCTGGCCGTGCCTTTCCTCGCCCGTTTGCGGGAGGGTGGCCGGCCCCTGTGGCGGGCCGGCGGTGTCCTGGGGACTGTCCTTTTCGCTGCCTACGCCTTCCAGACCGTTGGCCTGCGCACCACCACCGCCACCCGAGCCGGCTTCCTCACGGGCCTGTTCGTCGTCCTCGTCCCCCTGCTCTCGGCGCTGGTGCTGCGCCGGCCGCCTGTTCCCAGCGCCTGGGTAGCAGCATTGCTGGCCGTGCTCGGTCTGGCCTTGCTCTCGCTGCCGATGGGCCCCTCGTTGGTCCCCGGCGATGGACTGATGCTGCTGTGTGCGTTGATGGTGGCCGTTCATATCCTGCTGGTGGATCGCCAGGCCCGTCGTCACGATCCGGTGGCGCTGGGCACGGTCCAGATCGGCACCGTGGCCCTGCTCAGCGGGCCGGCTGCCCTGGTCGCCGAGCCGCCTCCGATCCACCTCTCCCCCGCCGTCTGGGGGGCGATCCTGTTCACGGCGCTGCCGGCCACGGCGCTGGCGCTGCTGCTTCAGGTGGTGGCGCAACGACGCACGCCTCCCTACCAGGCAGCCCTACTGCTGACCCTGGAGCCTGTCTTTGCCGCCCTCACCGCCTTCCTCTTCCTGGGCGAACGGCTCAGCGGACGAGGTCTGGCCGGCTGCGGGCTGATCCTGACCGCCATGCTGGTGGCCGAGGGACCGCTGTTCTTCAATGCCCGCCATCCATCCCTGTCTCGTCCTGCACAATGATGGGGTGCAGTTCCCCTTTGCCTTCCTGACTTGACAATGGCACGTTCCGCACAACCCCGTGCGGGCGGGCCTGTCGGACTCAGTACCCTGATTGTTTTCTCAATCTTCATCAACTGCCGGACAGCGCATCAAGCCTGTTCGTGGGGTAATTGGCGCAGGGTCCGGAGTTGGTGGGCGCGCTGGACGTACTGCTGCATGACGTCGTCGATCTCGTGACCCAGGGTCAGCTTGACGGTCTCGTAGTCTTCCCCTCGCACCAGGGCCAGCACGGCGAAGGTGTGGCGCAGAATGGATGGGCGGACCGCCTTGCGGATGCCGGCCGCCGCTGCGTACTTCTTCACCATCAGCCGCACGGCACGCGGCTTGATGGGGAAGACCCGGTCGCCCTCCGTCTGGTCCAACCAGGCTTCTAATGCTGCTTTTGCATCGGTGGGCAGGGGAACGTAGCGGCCCTTGACGTAGAGGAGGGATTCCTTCAGGTCGATGTCTTCCAGCTTCAAACCACATAGCTCGCTGACGCGCAGGCCGCAGTCGGTGAAGATGCGCAGGATAGCCAGGTCGCGCGGGTGGTCCCTGGCAGCCTCCAGCAGGCCTTCGACCTCGCTCTCTGTGAGGGTGAGGGGGAGTTCGTAGTCGGCGATGGGGACCCCCAGCCGGCGCGAGGGGTCGTCGTCGATGCGCTTGAAGCGCATCAGGTAGCCGAAGAAGGCTTTGAAGGCCGCCCGCTTGCGGTCCAGGGTGCGGCTCCTGGCTCCCTCTTTCTGGAGGTCGGCCAGGAAGTCGATGAGGTCGTCGGTGTCGATGACGTCTTCAAGCCGGCCTTCTCCCTCCAGGAAGTCGAGGAGCTGTCGGATGTCGGTGGTGTAGCCTCGGATGGTGCGTTTGGCTTTGTTGAGGGAACGCAGCCAGTTCTCGAAGCTGTCCAGGCGCTGATCCCACCGGGCGCGGGCGGTGTCTTCGGAAGGTTGTTCCGTGGTCGATTCAGGGAACAGGGAAAGTTGTTGGGTCATTGGGTTTCTTCCTCCAATGCACGGTTGAAGACAGGTGGATTATACTATGGAGGAAGGCCGGCGGCAATTGGGCCGACGAGATCGTCATGAGGCGACCCGGTAGGCGATAGAGTTATCAGGCTTTACCTCAAGAACTTATGGGGACGGACCCCTAGGGTGACTGTGTGTCCAGTCGCTCGATACGTACAATGACGTTGCCCGCCGGGTCGGGGCAGAGGACGTGGTTGTCCGTTTTCATCCAGTCACCGTCCTCCAGGGGGCGTTGCTTGGCCGGCAGCAGAGGCAAAACAGCTTGTATGGCATACAGGCAAAAGTGCTGGTCGGCAGGAATGTACAGCCGACCGCTGCGCAGAATAAAGTAGTCACCCGGCTTCATCCCCGAAGTGCATCTGCCATTTACGCTCTCAACGGTCACTTTCAGATCATACAGCATCTTGCGTACCCCCTTTGTCGATCTCGCCCACCCGCTCGATTTTGAAGATCACCCGGCCTTCTGGATCGGGACACTGGACGTGGTGCACACGCCAGACCCAATCGTCTTCCCTGGCTTCGACGATGTTCCGCTCTTTGGTTGGCAGCACCGGCAGGATGCTTTGCAGTGCCCACAGACAAATGTAGCAACCTTCGGGGATGCGGATGTCGCCGTCGCGCACGGTGAAGTAATCACCCGGCTTCATTGGCGGATCGGCAGTGCATGTGCCCATCACTTTGGTTACTGTCACCTTGAGTTCGTACATCGATATTCCTCCTCATTCCAGACCCAGTTCCTTCAGTTTGGCGCTTGTGGGCAGGCCCGTCTCCACATCCCAGCCCCGCGCCTGGTAATACTCGTCCAGCATGGCATCGAGCTCGACTACCGCGCCGGCTGACGGGCTGTCTGCCGGGCCGAGCGGCTCTTGCAGAAAGCGGCGCGGTAGGGTGTCATCGGCGCGGGTGATACCCTCGCGAGCGATGAACAGCCGTTCCAGGTTGACGATGCGCTCACCGATGCGCCGCACCTCTTCGCCGCTCAGGTCCCAGCCGGTGGCCGCGTTCAGCAACTCGGCCGTTCCATCCCAGTCCAACACCTCCATGTTGTTATACGTGTTCTTACATACCCCCGTGGCATCGCAGACCGCCGCCATCTCCTCGAAGTGCTTGACCACCAGGCCCTTGCCCTTGTACTCCAGCCGGAAAGCCGTCTCCGGGATACCGTAGCGCCGTACCCCTTCCTCTGGATCGTTCGAGAACTCGAACCATGGCTCGGAGCGCAGGTGGTCAGCCCCCCGGCTGGCCACAGCGTTGCCCAGTGCATAGGCCTTGATGCTGCGCGGGTCGGCCTGGAACACCTCCAGCCCTTTGCCGTGCATGGCCAGTTCCTCGGAGCCGCGCCCGATGCGTTCGGCGGCCCGCTTCACCCCGTCGGCCAGCACGTCGCCAAAGCCCTGGCGATAGGTGATTTTTTCGATGAGGGCCAGGATGGCCTCGCCGTTGCCCCACGTCAGGTGTAGCCCGTCGGTCTCCTCATGCGACAAGATGCCCCGCTCGGCACACTCCATGGCCCACGCGATGACCTCGCTCAGGGCGATAGCGTCCAGCCCGTAGCGATTGGCCAGGTCAACGCACTTCAGCCCCAGGGCCAGGTCGCCGTTGCCGATGCGCGCGGTGAACCCGGCCAGCGGCTCGTACTCCGGCCCCTCCAGCCGCAGGCCAGGGAAGCGCGGGTCCTTCACCACCAGAAAGCGGCTGCAAGGGATGGTGCAGGCAAAGCAGGCCTTGCTCTTGACTTTGTACTGCGCTTCGATGGCCTCGCCACTGACCTGATCGGCGTACTCGAACTGGCCCGTCTGAAAGTGGCGGGTGGCGATGCCGCCGATGCTGTTGAGGCTCTTGACTAGCTTGGTCGTGCCCAGCCGCACCCGGATGTCGTACTCGGCGTGGTTGTAGATGACCTCGTCTAACTGCTCGATGATCTCCTGAAAACGTGCTATGTTGGCCACCGGCACCAGGCCCGTGCCGCGTACGGCCACTGCCTTGAGGTTCTTGGAGGCCATGACGGTGCCCATGCCCGTGCGGGCGGCTGCGCGCACCAGGTTGACGAACACGCCGGCAAATCGCACGCCGTTTTCCGCGCCCGGCCCGATGGTCGCTACCTGCACGTCGCGGTCGTCCAATTCGGCACGCAGAGCCTCTGTCGCCTCTGTCACGTCCCGGCCCCACAACGGACGTGCGTCGCGCAGTTCCACCTGGTCGTCCCGAATCCACAGGTACACCGGGTGTTCGGCCCGTCCCTCGATGATCACCTGATCGTAGCCGGCGAATTTGAGTTCAGGGCCGAAGAAGCCGCCGGCGTTGGAATCGCCCAGGATGCCGGTCTGGGGCGACATCCCGCTGACGTTGAAGCGTGCCCCGCCGGGGAACAACGTGCCTGCCAGCGGCCCCACCCCGAAGATGAGCTTGTTGTCGGGCGAAAGGCCGTCGGTGTGGGCCGGCACCTCGTCCCACAGCCGCTTGATGTTGAGCCCCCGCCCGCCGAGATATAGCCGGGCCAGGTGCGGCTCGGTGGGATGTCGATGGATGGTGCCGTCGGTCAGGTTGACGCGCAGAATAGATCCTCCGTATCCGTTCATCGCTTCACCCCCTTGGCTGCCAGCCGTTCCCGTTTGGCCCGCGCGCCGGCGTCGCCGTTGACAAAGCGGATGGCACCTGTGGCGCAACGTTTGACGCACGCCGGCTGTCCGTCGCACAGGTCGCAGATCAATGGCAGGCCGGTCGCCGGGTGCAGGGTCACCACTCCGAAGGGGCAACCATCCACGCAGGCCGCGCAGCCAATGCACTTGTCGGCTCGCAGGCGTACTACCCCGGGTGTCTCCTCGTCGCGGTACAATGCTTCGGTGGGGCAGGCCGCCACGCAGGCCGGCCGCCGGCACAGGCGACACACGCCGGGCACGTCCAGCCCATCCGGTTCGATTTTCGTCACCTTGATGCGGGCCAGCGCCGTGCTGAACTGCCCCTCGTGCTGCACAACGCAGGCGATCTCGCATGCCCGACAGCCACTACAAACCTCTTTCCACACAAGAATCCGCTTCACACTATCCTCCACACCTACGTTCCCAGATACGCCCTCTTCATCATCTCATTCCGCAATAAGTTCTGCGCCGTGTCGGCCAGGACGAGGCGTCCGGTCTGGAGCACGTAGCCCCGGTCGGCGATAGACAGGGCCATGTTGGCATTCTGTTCGACCATGAAGATGGTCATCCCTTGCCGGTTGATCTCCTGGATCAATTCGAAGATGCGCTCGACGAGGATCGGTGCCAGGCCCATGGAAGGTTCGTCCATGAGCAACAGTCTGGGGCGGGACATCAGCGCCCGGGCCATAGCCAGCATTTGCTGCTCGCCACCTGACAGGGTGCCGCCCAGTTGCCCCAGCCGCTCACGCAGGCGAGGGAACAGGACCAGCCCCCGCTCCATGTCCTCGGCAATGCCCTTCTTATCGTGCCGCAGGTAGGCTCCCATCTCCAGGTTTTCCCTCACCGTCATCTCGGGGAAGATGCGCCGGTTTTCGGGCACAATGGCGATGCCTCGGGCTACCACGTGCCCGGTGGGCAGACCATCAATACGTTCGCCCCGGAACTCGATGCTGCCCTGCGCCGGCTTGACCAGCCCCAGGATGGTTTTCAGGGTGGTGGATTTGCCCGAGGCGTTGCCGCCCAGCAGACACACAATCTCCCCCTCGCGGATTTCCACGTTAAGATCGTTCAGGATCTGGATCGGCCCGTAGAAGGTGTCCACGTGGCTCATCTTCAGCAAGGGCTGTCTGTCATTCATCCTTCGCTGTCCGTGCCTGCACCGGCTTGGGGGTAGGACAAGATGCCATCTTGTCCTACGGTCTTCGCCCTTTTGCCCAGATATGCTTCGATCACCCGCTCATCGTTGGCTACCTGTTCGTGCGTCCCCTCGGCGATCTTCTCACCGTAATCCAGGGCTACCACCCGGTCGGATATGCCCTGTACCACCTTCATGTCGTGTTCGATGCACAGGATGGTGCACCCGATCTCGTCCCGCAGCCGGCCGATCAGCCCGGTCATCTCCTGCGTCTCGTGGGGGTTCATCCCCGCCGTCGGCTCGTCCAGCAGCAACAGATGGGGGTCAGTGGCCATTGCCCGCGCGATCTCCAGCCGCCGCCGGTTGGCGTAGCTGAGACAATAGGCTAACTGGTCGTGACGAAAACCTGCCAGACGCGCGCCGAAGAATGACAGCCGTTCGATGGCCTTTTGTCGGATGCGTTCTTCTTCGCGCCGGAAGCCGGGCAAGCGCAGGATGACCGACCACAGGCCGGCCTTGCTCCGGCAGTGCTGGGCGACCATTACGTTTTCCAATACGCTCATATTGGTGAAGATGCGCAACGTCTGGAAGGTACGGGCGATGCCCAGCGCTGTAATCTGGTGTGGCTGCAGCCCCACCAGGCTGCGTCCCCGGAAGAGGATGTCTCCGCTGTCGGGCTGATACAGGCCGGTGATCAGATTGAACACCGTCGTCTTGCCCGCCCCGTTCGGCCCGATGAGGCTGACGATTTCACCCTCCTCGACGTGCAGGTTCAACCTGTGCACCGCCGTCAGCCCGCCAAAGCTTTTGGTTAACTGCCGCGTCTCCAGTAGTGGCACCGGCTACATCCTTTGCACCTGCCGCTGTCCGAATATCCCCTGAGGTCGGAAGTTCATCATCAGCACCAGCAATGCCCCGAAAATGAGCATGCGAGTGACGCTGGGCTCTTCCACCAGCCGCGTTTCCCACACGAAAGCCAGGGCATACAGGCCGGGCACCAACAGGGTGTACCGGGCCCTCCCCCGCAGGCGATAGGCCAGCAGTAACACGCCCAGGGTTACCACAAAGGCCACGTTGCCCACCGTCCGCGCCTGCGCCGGATACACCATCCACCAGTTGATAGCCCGCACTAACGGCGCGGAGACCGACCGGCTCACACTGGTTGCCATCTCCGGCCGGGTCAGCCATTCCGGTCGCAACCACATCAGCATGGCTTTGACCATCATCCCCAGCAGGGCCACCGCCCCCAGCAAGCCCAGAGCGCCCAGCTTGCGCCGCCGGAAGACGATCACGACAGCAGCGACGATCCCACCATAGAACAGGAAACGGGATAGCTCGGGACTGCGCAGCATCTCCGGCAGGAGGGACAGGATCAGCGCGCCGGTGACCGGGCCCCAGAGGGTGCCTGCTCCACCCAGCACCACCATCGAGTACAGGATGATGAGCACCGTCACGTCGAAATTGGGGGGAAACACAGCCCCTTGCCAGGCAGCGAAGATGACCCCGGTCGCCCCGGCCACCGCTGCTCCTACTGAGAAGGCCAGCAGCTTGAGGCGGCGCACGTCCACCCCCATGGTATGCGCGGCCAGTTCGTCCTCGCGGATGGCCCGCCAGGCGCGCCCGATGCGCGACCGGTCCAGATGATAGATCACCAGCAGCACCAGGGCCGCGAAAAACAGGATCAGAAAGTAGTAACTGAGCGCCGTGTCAAAGGTGAATCCCAGCAACCTGACGTCATCGACGCGGATGATACCGTTCGGCCCGCCGGTGATGTTCAACGGCTTAGCCAGATTGAGCAAAGGCACGTGTACCCTGTCCCAGTTCAGGAACAGGATGCCGGCGATCTGACCGAAGCCCAGGGTGACAATGGCCAGGTAATCGCCCTGCAAACGTAGTGATGGTGAACCTAGCAGCAGGCCGAACAGGGCACCAACGGCGATCATCAGCGGCAGCACCAGCCAGAAAGGCCAGTGCAGGTCGAAATGAGGCGAAGCCAGAATGGCATAGCCGTAGGCACCGATGCCGTAGAAGGCGACATAGCCCAGGTCGAGGAGGCCGGCAAAACCGGCGGTCACGTTCAGCCCCAGCGACAGGGCCACGTACAGTCCGGTCAGACCGGCCACGCGCAGGACGTAATCGTTGCGGGCGACGAAGGGCAGCAGCGTGGCCAGGGCCAACCCGGCCAGCAGTTTCAGTCGCGGGTCCAGCCTCTGCCACGTACGTCGCAGCAGGTTGCCCTCGGCCGCGCGGGCCGCCTCTTGCCGTGCCACCCACTCATCCGTGCCGAATTGATCCATATCCGAACTCATAGGCAGCCTCACACCTTTTGCGGCACTTTGGCTCCCAGCAACCCCGAGGGGCGGAATAGCAGAATGACGATCAGCAAAGCGAAGGCGATCAAATCTTTGTAGGTCGGCGAGATAAAGCCCACGCCGATACTCTCCAGGATGCCCAGTAGCAGTCCGCCCAGCATCGCGCCGGGGATGTTACCGATCCCACCGACCACGGCCGCTGTGAAGCCCTTCAGCCCGGCGACGAAGCCCATGAAGTGATACACCTGCGTGAACAGCAGCCCGACCAGCACACCGGCCGCGCCGCCCAACGCCGAACCGATGAAAAAGGTGGCCACGATGACCTGGTCCACGTCAATGCCCATCATGGCCGCGGCCTCCCGGTCCTGTGCTGTGGCTCGCATGGCCTTGCCCAGCTTCGTCTTTTGCACCAGATACTGCAGGCCGATCATCAGGATCACGGCTACGACGATGACCAGGATGCGGGTCGCCGAGATGGTGGCCCCCGGCACCGAGAACCCCCACGTGGAGGGGATGAGCATCGCTGTGTGGTACACTCGATAGCGGGCGCTCATGGTCAGCAGGACGGCGTTCTGAAGAAAGAACGATACCCCCAAAGCGCTGATCAGTGGGGCGATGCGCGGCGCGTCGCGCAGTGGCCGGTAGGCGAACCACTCAATGACGACCCCCAGAAAACCGCAGCCCAGCATGGCCGCGACCAGCATGATGAGGATGGTGAGGCCGGCCGGCAGGGCCAGCACTTTCGCCGGAGACAGCATCTGAAAAGCGCCCCAGCCGATGAAAGCGCCGACCATGTACACGTCGCCATGGGCAAAGTTGAGCAGTTGCAGAATGCCGTACACCATCGAATAGCCTAGAGCGATGAGGGCGTACACGCTACCCAAGGTGATGCCGTTGACCAGTTGTTGGGGCAGTTGCTTGAGGATAATTTCCAATTCCATGCCTTGTTCTCTGATGCCTGCATCGGCCCAGGGGTGTGGAGGGAGTCGCACTCCCGAACCGGAGCTCGGGGTGCAACTCCTCACCACCTGTGCTGGTGCAGGCATCGAAGCTACATTTCCACCTTCTTGACCAGCTCGAAGTGATCACCGACGACTTTGAAGATATAGAAGGATGCGCCTTCAGGGTCGCCCTTGTTGTTAAAGGTCAGGTCGAAGCCCAGAATGCCCCGCCGGCCCTTCGTGGCGGCTACCTGGCGCAACACCCCCTCTCGAGTCACCTGGCCGTCCTTTTCGGCCGCTGCTTTGATGGCGTCCAGCAGCACGGCCATGGCCTCATACGATGGTGGCCCGTAGGCCCCGAAGCTCCCGTACTCCGCTTCGTACGCCTGCCACGCCGGCTTCGCCTCGGGAATGTAGTGCACGTCCGGCGCAAACTGCGACACGTAGGCCCCTTCCGTCGCTCCCTCCGCGCCGGCTATGAAGTCGTCTGGCGAGAACTGCCCATCGCTGCCCACCAGCGTGGCTTCCACGCCCAACTCCTGCATCTGCTTGGCGATCTGCGCTCCCTGGGACGCTAACTGGATCGGGATGAAGATCACGTCCGGCCCTATCGCTTTGACCCGCGTCAGCAGCGCTGAGAAGTCGCTGTCTTGCTGGGTGATGGACTCTCGCTCGATGGCCGTCACTCCCAACTCCTTCAGCTTCTTCTCCGCTTCGTCGGCCAGTCCCACGCTGTACGCCGATTGGTCGTCTATGATGTACACCGACTTGGCCCCCAGGTCTTTGGCGATGAACACGGCGTCCGCCGGGGCCTGCACATCGTCCCTCGGCACCACCCGGAAGAAGGTCTTGTACCCCTGCTCCGATAGATCGGGACTGGTGCATGAGGGGCTGATGTAGGCCAGGCCGGCCTTCTCAAAGACGTCGGCCGTGGCCGCGCAGTTCTGGCTGCTCTCCGGCCCCACCAGACCGACCACGTCCGGGTCGGCGGCCATCCGTTCGGCGACCAGGAGCGTCTTGGCCGGGTCAAACTCGGTGTCCCCTTCGACCATCTCGACTTTGACGCCAGCTACCCCGCCGGCCTCGTTGAACTGATCCACTGCCAGCTTGGCCCAGTTCCGCTGCTCCTCGCCCACCGACGCTGCCGGCCCGGTCAACACCGTCAGCATCCCAACTTTGATGACTGCTGCCTCGGCCTTGGGCGTCTGGGTCGGGGCGGGCGCTTCAGTCGGCTGGGGTGCCTGGGTCGGGACAGGCGTTGCGACGCACGCACTGGCCAGTATGGACACCAGCACCATTACAGAGAGCACAATAACGGTCCTCTTGCGTGACATGATGATTCTCCTCCTCTCTTGCTTCCTTTGCGCCAAAACGCAACGAGATGGATAACGGAACCGCATTGTAAGATCGATCTTCCTGGGATCTCTCACCTCCTCTCAACCATGAGTTCCCTCTTGTTCTTCAATGGTCTCCAGGTCCTCGACCACGCCCTCGATGTGATGGAGCACTGCCTGCTCGGCTTGTTCCGGATCGCGGGCGGCAATCGCTTCCCAGATAAGGCGGTGTTCGGTCAGTGACCTGACGGGGCGGTTCGACAGACTCAATATGGCTCCTCGCGTCTCGCTGAGGGCTGCGTTGGCCACGTTGAGCACATTGGCAATCAGCTTGTTCCCGCTGGCCTCGGCCACCGTCTCGTGAAACGCCTTGTCAGCGGCGACGATGGCTTCGGCATCCCCGGCCTCAATGGCCGTTTCCATGCGGTCGAGAGTGGTGGCGATGGCCTCGATCTGCCCGGCCGACGCCCGAATGGCCGCCAGATGCGCGGCTCGCGTTTCCAACGCCTGCCGTAGTTCCACCAGCTCCATGATCTCCTGCCAGTGACTCAATAGCCAGGGCACCCAACTCGGTCCGGTCTTCCCGGCGCCGGCCTTCTTGACAAATGAGCCAGCACCGGCTTTGACTTCAATAATGCCCATCGCTTCGAGAGCGCGCATGGCCTCGCGGACTGTCGCCCGGCTCACGCCCAGTCGCTTGACCAACTCCCGTTCGCTGGGCAAACGATCCCCGGCCTGCAATCGCCCGTTGGCGATCAGGTTCATGATCTGATCTACGGCACTGTCAGATACCCGGGTGGGTTGAATGGGCTGGAACAGATCCTCTGTCACTGCCTACGTGAGCAATTCTCTGTTGAAATCGGTTTTCCGGGATCGCCA
>CAZHMV010000023.1:43194-50914 GCA_964532665.1 uncultured Anaerolineales bacterium | reverse complement strand
ACGGCCGTGCTGACGACCAGCAGAGCAACCAATATCAGAACAAATGTGAGCTTGCGCATTTCAGGCCCCCCTCTTTTCTCGCCTGCCTGCTACCCCTGGATCACGTCAATCCTGGTATCCGGCTGAGCCACTTCCGTGTTAACTCGCATTTTACCAAAAGGGCAGGCGGTTGTCAACCCTTTCTTGGGGAATATGCCGTGAAGAAGTTATGAAGAAGTTATGAAGAAACTGGGCGTACCTGGTTGCCCGGGTTCGCTGTTTGCTCATCCGCCTACCGTTGCTGCAGGGGGAGCTTCACATTGTACAGCGCGGTGTAGGCGCGGCTGTCTGCCAGGAAGTCGCCGGCCCAGCCACCGATGGCGTAAATCCTCGTTTCCGATCGCGTATCCAGGACGGCCACGCCCATGTTGCGCCACAGGCCCGAGGTGGGTTTCGAGAAGGGCGTCCAGGTGTCGAAGCGAACATCGTATTGAATGTCTGTTTCGCGACCGGTGTCCCACCCACCGCCGAGAATGTAGAGCTTGCTCTGTACCGTGACGACGCCCGCCCCGCCCCGCCCGTCAGGGAGGGGGTCGTGTTTGGTCCAGGGCCTGCCACCCGCGCGGTCGTCGCTCGGGGCGTAGGCCTCGACGACAGCCAGGTCCCGCCGGCCATCGTAGCCGCCCACCACGTAGATTTGCCCCTCGATGGCCGCTGCGCCGGCGTATCCACGGGCGGTTGGCATCGGGCTTGCCGTTGACCACGCGTCCTTGCCGGGGTCGTACGCGTACACGCTGTTGAGGTAGCCATTTCCATCCCACCCGCCGAAGAGATAGAGCTTGCCTTCGACGGCTGCGATGGCATAGGCACAGATACCCTGGGGCATCGCTGCTCTGCTCACCCAGGAGTCGTCCGCCGGGTCGTACACCTCCAGCACATCGGTGGGTGAGCCGTCGCCGAGGCAACCGCCTGGCACGTAGATTCTCCCACCCACGACGGCAGCGCCGACGTCGCGGACCGGTGTGGGTTTGTCTGTCAGCCGGCGCCATCCCACGTCGTTGGGATTGAAGCGCTCGGCCTGGCCGGTGGGGCCGTCCGCCGTATCGCCGGCGATTGCATACAGATTGCCCTGGAAGCCGATGGTGGCCAGTCCCATGCGAGGTGTCGATAGGGGTGGGGCGTCCGTCCAGCGATCCAGATCGCTGGCAGGGACGTGGGGTGCGTTAGAGGCCGGCGTTGGTTGGCGCGTGACAAGCAGCCCCACGACCACGGCAACGATGGCGATGCCGAAAATGCCAACGGCGGCCAGCCGGCGCGTATCCATGCGAATGCCGGCGGCCGGGGCCTCTCCCGCAACGGGTTCGACAGCCTGGTCTTCAGTGACTGGTGTGGAGGTGGGGAGGATCACCCAGCCGCGTTGGTAGGCGAGGGTCGTCGCCTCCGTGCGCGAGCTGACTTCCAGCTTCTCGAAGATGTTCTGCAGATGCTTGCGAACGGTGTTCTCGCTGATGTTGAGTGCCCGGCCAATTTCCTTGTTGGTGACCCCTTGGGCTACTAGTTTGAGCACTTCCATCTGGCGCTCAGTCAGCGGGTTCTGGTTGTCAGTCTCAGTCATGCATTCACTCCCGGTCTCGTCAAGGTCGATCGAATTATATTCTGACCTTCACGCTTTCGCAAATGGTTACTACTCAGCCATTCTCCCGCAGGTTGCGATGCGCGGTGGTTTTGCATCCGAAAAACGGCCTTGAAGCAGCGATTCTCGGCCAGAGAGGTTGCGAACCTGCGGGAGGGTGGGTAGCTACCGCAAATGCATTCACGCGAGCCTGCCGGTAAGATCGATCTCGATTTGGCCGTCTTAATATCAAAGAGGATCGAGTCGTTGGATTGTAGGATGGTGTCGGCGATGGGACCTGCACGAGTCATAGATCGGGAAACCTGGTGTGAATGTGTTGAGTTGCTGGAAGCTGAAAAGCGGAGGCGGGGGACGCGCCAGACCATGTTGCTACTGGTGCTCACGATTGCCGTCACTGCCGGCCTGGTTGCCGGCGGTTTTTTTGTCGGCTTCTCGGCGCACTCGCTTGCCAGCCCCCCTTCCGCTCGGGCGGGCGGCGTGCTCACCACCACAGATCTGGACCTGACGCGCATCTATGCTGAGCTGGATAGCGCAGTCGTTCAGGTCAGGGCGGTTAAGTATGGGCAGATCGATTTGAAACGCCCCTCGGAGCGGCAGGGCGAAACCGGGTCCGGGTTCTTCGTGAGCGACCAGGGCCACATTGTCACCAATCATCATGTGGTTGATGGAGCCACGGACGTTGCCGTGTTGCTTTCGACCGGTGAGTATCTCCATGCCGATATCGTCGGTCTGGACCCGGCAACGGACCTGGCGCTGCTGAAAATTAAGCCGCCGGCCAGGGGAGTCACCGTCGCGCCGTTTGGCGACTCCGCGCATGTTCGGGTGGGGCAGTTGGCGTTGGCCATTGGGAGTCCGTTCGGCCTGCAGCAAACGTTAACTGTGGGCCACATCAGTGCTCTCGGACGCGTGATTAGAAGTGACGATGAGTACATCCCTCATATCTATGACATTATCCAGACAGACGCTGCTATTAATCCTGGCAACTCCGGCGGGCCGCTCCTGAATGCCCGGGGGGAGGTCATTGGCGTCAACACCGCCATATTCTCGACCAGTCGTGGTTCCCAGGGTGTTGGCTTCGCGATACCAGGTCGCACAGTGCAGGACGTGGTTGGCTCACTGATGCAGGCCGGCTACGTTTCGCGACCTTTTTTCGGTATTATGGGGGTGTCACTGGATGACCGCCTGGCGTCGCGCCTTGGATTGCCTGTCAACCAGGGCGTGTTAGTTCAGGCCGTGCACCCGCGCTCCGGCGCTGAGGAGGCTGGACTACGCGTAGGTAGCCAGCCAGTCTTGATCGGTGGGGACCGTGTGCTTGCCGGCGGCGATGTCCTGCTTGCCATCGACGGGGTAGACCTGACGGGGATGGACGATATCTCTCGAATCGCGGGCGGTTCCGGAATCGGAACATCCGTTGAAGTCACCGTGTGGCGGGACGGGGAGACGCTCATGGTAACGGTCCCGCTGTATGAGTCGCCGCACTAGCAAGGGCCAGAGGGGGCGGAGGAGCCAAAGGAGCCAGATGGAAGAAGAGGGCACGGAAGCAGTTGCTCCCCGGCACCCCTGTACAACAAACGCCCCCGGCAGGACTCGAACCTGCAACCGACAGCTTAGAAGGCTGTTGCTCTGTCCTCTTGAGCTACGGGGGCGCGAACCACAATATGTAGTGGTGCTCTCCCCGTGAACCACGGTATCTTGTGGTGGTGTCGTTGACGGCCCACGCGCTGAAATCACACAAGCTGTCGCTGTAAACTGCCCTTCGACCGGCCCCCTTCGACAAGCTCAGGACGGTGCTTCGCCAAGTCCTGGACCGGACCAGGCCTCAGGAGGGGCCTTTATCACCCAGTCAAGAACTGCCCCTCGACAAGCTCAGGGCGTTGTGCGACAATGTCCCTGGCTACGTGATGGCGCTCTCAGCGTGTGGTAAGCCTGGCAATCGCCTTGCCAGGCTTTTGTTGTGTTAAGCAAAGTCAGGCCCATTATAGCCGGCCCTCATGCTTTTGTCAACCGCCGGGTTCATGGGGACAACCCCAGTGAGCCCTCGGGGAGGTGCTCCCCTCGCCCCCCATCTTGGGGCTGGTATTGACGTGTTTCACTGTCCCGGGAGTACTACGGTAGGTGGGGGTTTGGTAGGGAACACCAGCGGCGCAGTGGGGACAGGGGTAGGCGGTGCTGTCGTGGGCGTTGGGGTCTCTGGTGTTTGAACGGCCACCGGGGTGTCTGTCGCTGCTGCCGGCGTGGGGCTGGCCCGCACGGGCGACGGGCTGGGGGGTACGGGCGATGGACTCGGCGGCGGGTAGCTGGCCGGCGTATTTGTGGGCGCCGGTGGTGCTGCTGTCGGCGTGACCGAGGGGGTGGGCGGCGTCGCCGTGGGTGGCGGTGTCGTGGGTGGCGGCGCAGTTGGAGGTATCGGGCTCGGTGTAGGGCTCGGTGATACCGTCTGGCTTGGCGTTGGCGAGAAGATGGGCAACTGGGTGGGCGTGGGCCCGAAAGTTGGTTGTGGCAGTGGTGTGACGGTGATGGTGGGGGTTGGGGTGACGCTTGGCCGTGCGGTCGGTGTGAGCGTAGCAGTTCGCGTGCTCGTTGCGGTGGGCGGGGCCGGCGTCGCAGTTGCCAGGGCTGCCTGGATTTGCGGCCGGAGCAGTAGAACCGCCATTCCCATGCCATACACGACGGCCGTCGCCAGAGACAGTGCGGCTACGATGATGTAGAACACCTGCCTTCGCAGGGGCAGGCCGGTAAACCACTCGATAAAGCGCACGGGAACCTGGGCCGATGGTTATGGTGGGGTGATCATTACCCCGGCTGTCGATGTCGCCGTCGGTGACAGGTCGATGGCCGGCGTCACAGTCTCAGTTGGCGGCGCTTCTTCTGTCAGGGTCGGCGTGAACGTTGCTGTCGGCGGTGTCGTCGCTGTCGCCGTCGGTGGAGTCGTCGCCGTGGGCGTATCTGTGGCTGTGGGGGGGGCCGGCGTGGCCGAAGGTGTGACGGAGGCCGTCGGCGTGGGCAAAGGTGTGACAGAGGCCGTCGGCGTGTCGGTGGGGACGGGCGTCGTCGGCGAGGGCGTGACCGACGGTGTGATCGAGGGCGTGGGCGTCGCCTGGGTCAACGAAGGTGTGACGGACGGCGATGGTGAAGGTGTTGTGGTCACCGCCGGCGAGGGCGTGACGGTCTGGGTGAGTGTGGGTGATCTCGTCATGCTGGGGGTCCACGTGATGCTCGGTGTGTGCGAAGGTGTGACGGTGGTCGTGACCGTAAGCGCCGGGGATGGGGTTACGCTGGGCGTGGCTGTTTCTGTCGGCTCAGGGACCGGTGTCGGCGTGTCGGGTGTCCGGGCCGGCGTGCGGCTGGCCGTCGGGACGGGTGCGGCGACCTGTGCGCCGGGTCGGGTGAGGAGCAGGGCGAACCCCAGACAGTAGCCGGGGACGGTGAACAATGTGATGGCCAGCAAGATGGTGTACAGTCGCCGGCGGCTGGCCGGCTGTCGGTCATACCAGTCGGTCGGGATGAGTGACACGGATGTCAAACGCTCCAGGTCGTGATGATTACAAGCCTATCAAGGTCTCCAGCATCGCCTCGCGTACGGCGTGGAGGTA
Organism: uncultured Anaerolineales bacterium; assembly: GCA_964532665.1. Taxonomy (GTDB): domain Bacteria; phylum Chloroflexota; class Anaerolineae; order Epilineales; family JAANWY01; genus CAZHMV01. Next base: position 45,709 of record CAZHMV010000023.1, on the reverse strand, counting down.
ATGAAGCTCCAGCCGGCCCGTCCAGACGACCTCGGCGGCGGCCGGATGAATCCATGCCGCGCGTTCCAGCACACGCCATGAGGCCTGCTGCTGTACATGCATGAGTGCTTCGATCCGGGTATCTAGCTCACGGAGTTGGACACGCAAATAACGATGAGTCGCATCGCGTCTCCTTCCATCCAGAGTGATACCATCCAGGTTCGTGATTCGAGACTCAGTGTTCGGCAAGGCGCGCGCCATCCAGAAGACTCCTTCGTTTCGCTGTGGGGACGTTGTCGAGAGACGAGATGTTCCGTGTCCATGCGCAGCAATCATAGCACCGGTTGGTTCAGGTGTCAATCCTGCTTCCGGCTCGGTCGTTCCGCGCCTGCCGGTTACGGGACCTGGCGGCCGGGCAAGCATTCGAGGTGGGATTGGGCCTCAGCCCGGACCCCCCAGGTTCTTTTCTCAGGCATTTGTTATGTCTATCAGAGGCTGGTGCTGGATGAACTGGTTGGTCGGTGAGCCGAATGGCGGCACCCGGGAGAGCGTGGCGCATCAGGCCGCCGTTGTTCGTGACATGTTTCAGTGGTATACTTCTGGTTGACAGGTGCCGCAGATCGTGGCGCATTTGAACCAGGAGCTGATTCCAGTACCGCAGGGAGAAAGCTGGAACACTCCGTTTAGTGAAACATGAAGCGAGAGGGTCCTTACACGAACCGGTCATTACGTTTCACGTCTCCGGGATAAACATAACCCCGTATAGAAAGGAACAGATCGTAGATGTGAGATGGCGACAACTGCTCTTCGGCATTCTGACCACGCTTGCTTTGTGGCAGGTCGCGGCGTGGCTCATTCATCGGTCCATCCTGCCGGCGCCGGCTGGGGTGCTGACAACGTTCGCCCGTGAAATCGTTGTGGGGGAGTTGGGCCGGCACCTTGCCGTCAGCGTCGTCCGGGTGCTGGTCAGCATCGTGGTAGCCCTGGCATTGGCAGTGCCGGCCGGCCTGGCTCTGGGGCAAAGCCCGAGGCTCAATCGATTGCTCTCACCGCTGATCTACATCGCCTATCCTGTCCCCAAGGTGGTGCTGTTGCCGGTCTTTTTGCTCCTGCTCGGCATCGGCAATGCCAGCAAAATCGCTCTCATCGCGCTGATTCTCTTCTTTCAGGTGTTGGTCGTTGTACGCGATCAGGCCAGCGCCATCCGACCGGAACTGGTGATGAGCGTGCGGTCGCTGGGGGCGGGCCGGCGGGCCCTGTTGCGCTTCGTGTACGTGCCGGCGTCGATTCCGGCCATGCTGACGGCGCTTCGCCTGAGCATCGGCACGGCGGTGGCCGTCCTCTTCCTGGCCGAGAGCTTCGCGACGACCAGCGGCCTGGGCTACTACATCATGATCGAGAGTTGGGGGCGCGTTGCGTATCCCGAGATGTATGCCGGCGTCGTGGCTATGAGCCTGCTCGGATTGTCGCTCTACTACCTGGCCGACTGGCTGGAACACCGCCTGGCGCCGTGGCTGTTTGTGGAGTAATCAATGCAAATGAAGCTCAATACCACCATTGTCGCAAGCGAATACGGCGATGTCGGGCTGCTGCCGGCCATCGAACTACTTCGCGACGGCGGCACAGCCCTGGATGCCGTCGAAATCGCCGTTCGCCTTGTCGAAAGCAACCCCGACGATCATACCGTCGGCTTCAGCGGCCTGCCCAATCTCGTGGGGGAAGTTGAACTCGACGCCAGCATCATGGATGGCCGCACGTTGCGGGCCGGCGCCGTCGGCAGCCTGCGGGGCTACGAGCACCCCATCTCCGTCGCTCGCAAAGTGATGGAAGACCTGCCCCACGTCCTCATCGTGGGTGATGGAGCCGCCCGTTTCGCCGCTGAGGTGGGTTTCGAGAAACGGGACTTGCTGACACCGGAAGCAGAGCGAATCTGGCGCAAGCGGCTTGAGGAAGAGATCCCACCCGAACGCGTGGGGGAGTTGCGCTACCGCGAGAGGATGCGCGGGTTGGCCCGCCTGGCCACCGACCCGGAACGGGCCAACGAAACAGTGAACGTCCTGACCCTCGATTCTCACGGCGACATCGCCTGCGGCGTCAGCACCAGCGGCTGGGCGTGGAAGTACCCGGGCCGGCTGGGGGATTCGCCCATCATCGGGGCCGGCGGCTACGCCGACAATCGCTACGGCGCGGCGGCCTGTACCGGTCGGGGCGAAATGGCCATCTGCCTGTCCACCGCGCGCAGCGTGGTGCTGTACATGAAGATGGGCCTGAGCGTGGAAGCGGCATGCGTCGAGGCGATGGAGGAGTTCAAGGCGCTACAGGACCCATACGCCGGCGGCATCTCCATCCGAGCCATCGACCGTGACGGCAAGCCGGCCGGCGCCTCCAACCGACCGGATCGCTTTCTCTGGTACTGGCGCGAGGGGATGGAGGAGCCGGCTAAGCTCCCGCTCATCTACGTCGATACCGGACACTAATCGCAAAAATGCGCTTTCAGGTGCAGCATCTTGACATGCGCTTCCTGAGGTGCTACTTT
>CAZHMV010000023.1:40920-43094 GCA_964532665.1 uncultured Anaerolineales bacterium | reverse complement strand
TACCGGCGCAGCAGCGGCAGGAAGCGTGTCATGCCTTCGATTGTCACCTGCCCGCCCACAGCACCGCCGGCCTCGAGCATCCTGGCCTGCTCATCCACAGCTTCTGCGCCCTCAACTGCGAATTCGACCTGGCCGGTGCGTCGGCCCACGAAAGTCACCGTGGCCAGCCGGCCTCCTGCCAAATCCGACGGCACGCCGAAAGCCCCGAACGCCACCCGGCCGGCCTCGTTGTCGATGCGAGGGCCCAGGGACAGGGCGTTGGCCAGCGCCGGGTCCAGTGTCACCCCGGATACCCGCAGCCGGCTGGGGTCGAAGGCGAGGGTCAGGCTGAAGCCACCCAGGTTAGTTGCGTCGGCGGTGACATCCACGTTGAGCGCCTGTCCAACAGGGATGGTGTCTACCTCGGGCGTGATCGTGAATTCCACGTGCCCTTCCCCGACGCCTGGCAGAGCCCGATCTGCCAGGCAGGCGGCTCCCTGGCGAGCTGCTACGGCGGCCAAATCTCGCAAATCGACGGCCCCGTTGCCATCCAGGTCCCGAGCAGGGTTGGTTGTCCCCCAGACGCCGGCCACCTGCCGCGTGTCGAATCCCGTCACGCGACAGTCGCGATCGAAGTCGCCGGCCAGGGCCGGACGCTCGGCGAGCACCTGCGGTGCCACACGCACCTGGTGGCTGGCCGAGCGGCCCCACACCTCCTCGGCGTACATCGGGTAGGCCTGGGCCGGCAGCGCGCTGAACACGCCGGGCGTGGTGGCGCGCATCAGGTAGGTGTACGTGTGCCGGCCGGGCCACAGGTGGGTCACGAAGAACGTCACCTTGTCGTCGTAGATGTTCTTCCGGTTGTAGCCCCACTCGAACCAGCGCCAGATCGGGAAAAGATCGCCGTAGGCCACGGGATTCATGCGCTCGTTCAGCGCCTCGAAGCCGGCCGGCAGCGGGTCCTCGACGATGACGTACCACAGCTCGTCTCGCGCTTCGACGCTGAGCGCCACCTCCACCAGATCGCCAACGTCGTAAGCGCCATCGGCTCGCGGTTCACCCTCGACCAGCCGGTACGTCCGGGTAATCGCCAGCCCCTGATCGACGGAGCTGACAGGCTCGAAACCGTCGTAGAACAGCTCCAGGTGCAAAGACAGGGTGTAATACAATTGACCTGGGCCGTCCCGCTCGATACGTAGGTCGTTTTCGCCATCCCGCAGGTCTGTGCCCGGCACGACGATGGGATCGATGGGATCCGTCACCGTCTCGGGAGTCACCTGGCCGGCAGCGACGATCTGGCCGTTCAGGGTGACGGTGTAGGTGTAGTCGGCCCGGAGTTCGCCGGAGACCTGCACGTAGTCGGTCAGACCCAGTACAGCGAAGGCCGTGGCCTGGGTGTCTCGCCAGCCGGCCCCGCGCCGATGCTCCATCAGCCACCGCACGGCTTTGGGCAGCAACTGGTGGTCGGGTCGTAGGGCGACCAACGCCCGCAACGCCATGGCTGTGTTCTTCTCGGCCGAAGACATGGTGCGCCAGCGGTACCGCGTCCAGGTCGCCTCTTTGGGGGGCCAGTACGCCCCGGTTGGCGTCTCCACCGCCTCGGCGATCAGGTCATCTGCCAGCATCTGTGCTGCTTCGGGATCACCCTCCGCGTCGAGGGTCAATGCCAGTGCTGCGCGGGCGAAGGGATCGAGGGATGCCTGCTGGGGCAGCAGCGCCTGGGCCGCAGCCAGATCGCCCCGGCCGGCGACGGACTTCACGTACAGGGCGTAGGCCGCGATTCGCGGGTCCTCCACGCCCGGCAGCCGGCCATCCAGGAAAGCGAACCCCCGGTCCACGACTGTGACGTCTACATCGAACCCTGCTTGTTGGACCATGGTCAGCCCAAAGAGGACGTAGGCCGTCATGTACGTGCCGCCCTCGTCGTCGTACCACCAGCCCCAGCTCCCATCTTCGTGCTGAAAGCCGTAGAGCCGCTGCACACCCTGGTGGATGATCTCCGGCAACTCGTCGGCTTTGGGGTTGGGGATGCCCAGTTCGCGATACGTCCGGGCGGCCACCGCGCTGGGCAGCACGCGGCTCATGGTCTGTTCTACACAGCCGTAGGGATAGTCGATGAGAGCGTCCAGTCCGTCCAGCACCCCCAGCGCCACCGACGGCGACAATCGCAGCGTGAGCTCCGTCGCTTCATGGAC
>CAZHMV010000023.1:0-40820 GCA_964532665.1 uncultured Anaerolineales bacterium | reverse complement strand
GTGCCGGTCAGGGCCTGGCCAGAGAAGTTCTGGGCGATGGTGTCCAACGCAAAGCGGTCGCCCAGGACGGTGAAGCGGGGCAGCGCCGGCCGGGCGATGATCTCCTGGGTCACCAGGATGTCTGTCGTGGTGTCTCCGACGTGCGTGTCCAGGGTGACGGCGCGGGCAATCACCCGCCAGGTGGTGAGATTGTCCGGCAGGTCCACCGTCACCGTGGCCTGGCCATCGGGTCCGGTGCGGATAGATGGGTTCCAGTAGGCGGTGTCGCGGAACTCCTGGCGCGGGGGCTGTCCCTGCTCCTCGGGGACGGGAGCGCTGGGTGCCGGCGTGCCGGTGGGGGATGGCGTGGGCGTGGTGGTTCCGCCGATGCCGTCCACCGGAACGTTTCGCCCCCAGAAGTAGCGCCGTGGCGTCAGGCTATCGAAGGTGGAAACGGTGTTGGAGCGCCGGCCATAGAAGGTCTCGAAGATGTCGCCCGACAGGTCCTGGCTCAAGGCGAAGATGGCCTCGTCCACCAGCGCCAGCCCCACCTGAGCATCGACAGGTGTGCCAGAGGCATCAGTCACCTGGATGGTGAACGTCGCCTGTTTGCCTGGCAGGTACTGCTGTGTGTCCGGTGTCACACTGACGGACAGGCGGTGGCTTTCGGCTGACACGGGGAGTTCGACGTGGGCGGTGAGCAGCCGGCCTTCTGGCGTGCTGCGATAGGAGGCGGGGTCCTCGGCGCCGGGCTTGAAGATGTGGACCCGGGCGAAGACGTTGGGCGCGAACTCCTCGCGGATTTCCACGTCCACGGTGGTGGCCGGCCCATCGATCTGAACCACCTGCTCCTGGTACACCGACCCTCGCTCCAGCGTTAGCAGTGCCAGGCCGGTGACGCGGGACTGGATCAGCAGTTGGGCGGTGTCGCCCGGGGCGTAGGTGTCCCGATCGGCGCTGATGGTGAGTTCGTCGCTGGAGGAGTACCACCAGCCGCCGGACTGGTCGTAGATCCAGAGCCAGCGCCGGGCCTCGACGCGCCGGCCGCGGGCGTCCTCGGCGTCGGCGGTGATGCGGTACCAACCGCTCGACAGGCTGTTGAAGGTGACCTGGGCCTGGCCCTGGGCGTCGGTGGTCACCTGCTGCTGCGTCACGATTTCGGCATCGGGGTAGTCGCGCCACACCGTCACCGTCACGGGTTCGTCGGCCACGGGTGTCCCGTCGTGGGCGCGGGCTGCGATCTGGGCCACGATCGGCTCCCCCGCCTGGTAGCCGTACTTTTCCGTGGTCAGCGTCAGGCGGAAGGTGTTCCAGTAGACCGGAACAGAGCTTCGGCCCTCGACCGGCTGCCGGCTGGCGTCGGTGACGGTGGCCACGAAGGTGTAGGTGGCATCCTGGCCCAGGCTGCCATCGGTGGAGAAGGTGGTCGTCCAGCGGCCGGCGCTGTCGGTAGTGCCCCGCAGTTCGGCGATCTGCTCGCCGCCCGACGGCTGCCACCAGTACCAGTACGAAATCCGGCGGAAGATCTTGAGCACCACGTCGGCACCCGCCACCGGCTGCCCGAAGAAGTAGCTGGCCTCGACCGTCACCGGCACGTCGTCGCCGGCCACGGCGTAGGAGAGAGGTGTTGTCACATCCACCTGGTACTCGGGCTTGCGGTAAGCTTCGACGCGGAACGCCTGCCGGCGGGTCTGGCCATCCATGTCAAGCTCAATGTGGTAGGTGCCCATGGGCGGCTCGGCGGCCAGCGTGAAGGCGCCGTTCACCGAGCCGAAGTCGTCGGTGAGCAACGTCTGGGTGCCCACCGCGTTGTTCCGCGAGTCCCGCAGGGTGGCCGTGACGGGCTGCGAGGCTTCCACGGGGGTGTAGGCGCCGTCCTGGTCGCGACGCAGGATGGCGGCGAAGTGGACGGTGTGCCCAGGCCGGTAGATGGGCCGGTCGGTGTAGAGGTAGACGCGGTACGCGTCGGCTCGGGAGGTGTCCCACCACCAGTACCAGTAGCCGCCGGCGGTGCGCCAGGCGCCGTCCAGCCCGGCCACGGTGATTTCGTCACCGAGCTGGCCGATGGCCAGGCGGGGGTTGCCGGCCCCCGCATCGAGGGCGACCACACCGTCAGCATCCGTCGTGCCCTGGGCGATGGGGGTCGCCTCATCATCGTACAGGGTCACGGTCATGCCGGCGGCCGGCGTCTGATTCTGGAGCCGCGTGGCCCAGGCGACCACTTCGCCGCTGTCCCCTCGCTTCAGGGCCAGCACGTGCCGGCTGACCACGACGAACATCTCGTCCTGGCCGGCGTAGGGGTGGCCGGCCACCAGCACGTAGATACCCGAGGGCACCGGGGGCAGCGTGGTCTCCGGCACGGTGGAGTTACCCGCGTCGATGTAGTGCTCCTGCCAGGTGGCCACCTGGGTGAGCCCCGTCACGTCGATGGGTTCATCCTGGTTGGGGTTGAGGTTCTTGTAGCGCGCGGCGAAGTCAGCGGCCGGCAATGCGTACAGCGTAAAATCGACGCGGATGCGCGCGTAGCCGGGCCAGACCTGGGCCCGGTTGCGGCCATCGGGATCGACTAGTTGGACCGGGAGGCCGTAGCCGAAGTCGATGACGTCGCTGGCCGGCCGTGTGGTGAAGGACCAGGTGTAGTCGCCGTCCAGCACCACGTCGCCTTTGGCGTTGCGCAGGCCGGCCTGGAGGGTGACGTGGTAGGTTGTCGTGGCCACCAGGATGTCGTCGGGGCGAAACTCGACGGTGTCGCCCCCTTCGTCGGCGTGCCACGCGAAGGTGCCGGCGGTCGGCGGCTCCACGACGAAGCGGGATTCGACGCTCTCGTGGTCCATAGGGACCGCAAACGTGACCTGGACAGTGGTGCCCAGCCACACATCGGTGGCACCCGGCGGCGGCGAGACCCGGGCGATGGCCGGCGGCTGGGTGCGCAGCCTTGTGCTGAGCCTGGTCGAAGCAACGGTGAAGGCGACGAGCACGGGCAGGAGTGAGAGCAGGAGCAGGGTCAGGGCGGGCCGGCGATGGGGGTGGTTCATGGTTTCTTCCTCCCGGGCGAAAAGTGAAGAAGGCAAAAGGTAGAAAAGGTGCATCTACAAACCGACGCAACTTCTTCCCTCTTTATTATACGTTGGTACGGGTCGTTTTGTTCGACGTTTGGAGGGAGGTAGCTGACGATTGGCCTACGATTGAGACAGTTCGGGAGAGAGTAGGGGCAAGGCAACTCAGAGCACAGTCTGTTCCCACCGAGACCCTCAATCCGAGTTGCTTCGCCCCTACTTCTTGAGATGATAAACATTGTCAAGGTAGAGGCTGGGAGATTCACGGCTTGCTCCCCTGGCCTCAGCGTTTTGGCGGCAGCATCTCCGGTGGTACGACCGTGCCGGCCACCAAATCCGCATACGTCTCCTGCTCTCGAATCACCCACTACCGAGAGTTCGTTGAATTCTGCCGTTCGCTGTCCAGTGGTAGCCGGCCTACCCGCCTGGGCTGTACAGGCGGTGAAGATTTCCGCGTCGTAGATGACGCCGTCCAACTCCGCATTGAGGGCCGTGATACCCGCGTTCACGACGTGGCCCGTATCCGTCGTCTCGGCCGTGAAGATGGAGGAGACACCGGTCAGCACCCGTTTAGGTGTCGGCGTCGGTGAGGGTGTTGCGGTGGGCGTGGGAGTCCCGGTCGGCGTCGGGGTTGGCGTGCCCGTCGGTGGTGGGACCTCGGTGGGCGGCGGGGTCTCGGATTCTTCGCACGTCACCGTGACCCAATCGTCATCCACGTTGAAGTGGAGCCAGTGCCGGCCCCGGTTGTGGCTGCGATCCTCGACGTGCCGGCGCCATTGGTCGTGATGCTCGTCCCACACCATGAGACGGATGCGAAACGTTCCCGCTTCCTCGCACATGTAGGTCACGGTGCGTCCCTCGGCATCCCTGTCGTCATCTCTGTCGTCAACCTCGTCCCGGTCGCAATCCCCGTCGTCGCACCTGGGGTAGCGGGTCCCTTCCTGGTAGTTCGGTATGGGCGCCGGGTGATCATTCTGCGTTTGGAAGTCCCAGTACCAATGCTTGGTGGTACCGACGCGGTGGGCCGGTACATCATCCCGCTCCGGGCCGTCGCTGCCCGAAGAGCCCACGCCGCTCAGGGTCAGTTGTGTGCCCACGGGGACTGTCACTTCGCTGATGCAGCCATCTCCCTGGCGAACGCAGGCATCGGCCACGGGCTTGTAGTAGCGGTGCAGGAACTCGTCCCAATGAGTGGCGTTGGGGAACTTGAAACCCGAATCGTCGGCCAGGGCATGGTTGACGGTGCGCAGTCTAGGCAGCAGGATGGCGGCGTCGCGCTTGTACAGGTGCGTCCCGAAGGGGGGGTGTCGAAAGCATGGGTCGATGGGTTGGTGATGCCGCCGCCCCGGTCGGGATAGACCAGGTCGTGAGGGAAGTGGATCGACAGGCCGTGGGCGTTGGGGTGGCCGGATAAAAACAGAGAAAGTTAGATTCTATCCGTGAGGACTTACGTGAAGCGGAAAACTCAAAACTCGCGCTCAACCAGAAACCGCGCCAGGGCTCGCAGCCGGCCCTGAGCCGGGTTGTCGATCCCGATTTCAGCCAGGGTGTCCACCGCGCGTTGCCAGTGCTGCTGCGCCAGGTCTTCGGCGTAGCGACGCGCGCCGGCCTGTTCCAGGAGGCGGAGAGCAGTATCGACGTCGGCGTCGGAGAGGGCGCCCTGCTGGTACAGGGTCCGAAGTGGCCGTTCGTCGGCCGCGGCTTCCTGTTCCAGCGCGAAGACGACGGGCAGTGTCTTCTTTCTGCGGCGCAGGTCGTTGCCGGCTGACTTCCCGGTGACATCCTCGTCGCCCCACGCGCCAAGGATGTCATCGACGATCTGGAAGGCAAGGCCGAGTTCTTCGCCAAATTGCCGGTAGGCGTCCACGACAGTCGCATCATCTGTGGCCAGCCGGGCACCAATTTCCAGGCTTGCGGCCAGCAGCGCCGCCGTCTTCCCGCTGATCATTGCCAGGTACTCATCCACGCTGACGTCCAGCCGCTGCTCGAAGTCGATGTCCAGGTACTGGCCTTCGACGAGTCGCAGGCAGGCCGCATCATAGGTGCGGTAGACGTGCTCGATGGTGGCGGGGTCGAATGGGTGGCAGTGCAGGCGGTGCAGGGCGGTGCGGGCCAGGACGAAGAGGCCATCGCCGGCGTTGATGGCCTGGGGGACGCCCCACAGCGTCCACACAGTGGGCCGGCCCCGTCGCTCCGTATCGCCGTCCTGGATGTCGTCGTGGATCAGCGTGAAGTTGTGGGTGAGTTCCAGAGCGGCGGCAGCGGGGACGGCGTGCTGCCAGTCGCCGCCGGCAGCTTCGCAGGCCAGCAGGCATACGGCCGGCCGGATCCACTTGCCGGAGCGGTGGCTGGCCGGACGCAGCTCCGCGTCCCGCCAGCCCAGGTGATACGCCATCATGCCGTAGAACGGCACCAGGTGTAGGGAGGGCGGTTCCTCCACCAGAGCGCGCATCTCCCGCTCGAGGGCCGGTGCGTAGGGCTGTATGATATGTTGCAGAGGTGATTCGATTTTGTTCATTGGGGGAAATTATAGCACATTGTCGGGCTACTCGCGGAAGAATGGGTGATGCGTAAAGACTGTCACATGAGTGTTATGCTCACAGATCATGCATCACGTCCGTGTCTATCTTGATTGCGCCCGCCGTTGCATCGGCCACGGCTCGGGCGAAGGGAACCAGACGGTCCAGCGGAATTGCCACCCGAAGATCGACGGCTTCGCCGAAGGTCTCCTCGATCACCTGGCCGCCGTGGGCGTCGATGAGTCCGCGCAGCGGGCCGTAGTGGCTGTAGTGCACCGCCTCCAGGTCGATGCGTTTCATCCGCACCTTCTCCACGACGTCCAGCGCTTTGATGGCCATGCCGGCCACGCCGCCGTACGCCCGCACCAGCCCGCCGGTTCCCAGTTTCACACCCCCGAAGTAGCGGGTCACGACTACCACCAGGTCTCCCAGGCCACTGCCATCGATTCGGGCCAGGATCGGCTGGCCGGCGGTGCCGCTGGGCTCGCCGTCATCGCTCATCCCGCGCACAGCGCTATCGCCAACGCCGACCGCGAAAGCCCAGGCATTGTGTGTAGCATCCCGGTATTGCTCGCGCATCTCTGCAACGAACGCCTGCGCTTCGTCCACGGAGGCCGCCGGCCCGGCGGTGCCGATGAACCGCGAACGCTTGATCACATCTTCGACCTGCACGATGCCGGCCGGCACAGGGTAACGGATGGGTTGTTGAGCCATAACAGGATTATAGCCGAAATGCCGTCCGCAGACCAACCAGGACGTGAAACGTAAAACGTAAGACGTGAGGGTTCATGCGTGAGCGAGTTCTCACGTTTCACGTCCCTCCGGTTGGGACACGTTGTGAACCAGATTTTGACCCGATTTTGACTCTATTGCGATAAACTTGACCACAGGACTATACTTTAACAACAAAAAGGATCACCACAATGGCGACTCGAAATAGCCAGATGAATGCACATGACTAGAGTAGAGTGGGTAGCAATGGAGAATCAGGAGGTAATGGGATGACACGTAGCCAAGTAACCATTGACGGCAACGAGGCCGCGGCCTATGTTGCCCACAAAACTAATGAGGTGATCGCGATCTACCCGATCACCCCCGCCACACCTATGGGTGAGCTGGCAGATGCCTGGTCGGTTCAGGGCCAGACGAACATCTGGGGCACCGTGCCCGAGGTGATGGAGATGCAGGCCGAGGGGGGCGCCGCCGGCGCTGTCCACGGGGCACTGCAAACCGGCGCGCTGACCACCACCTTCACCGCCAGCCAGGGCCTGCTGTTGATGATTCCCAACCTGTACAAGATCGCCGGCGAGCTGACCAGCACCGTCTTCCACATTGCGTGCCGCTCTGTGGCGGCCCAGGCCCTCTCCATCTTCGGCGACCACAGCGACGTGATGGCCACTCGGGCTACCGGCTGGGGGATGCTGTTCGCCAACTCGGTGCAGGAAGCGATGGACTTTGCGCTGATTGCCCAGGCCAGCACGCTAGAAGCCCGGGTGCCCATTCTGCACATCCTCGACGGCTTCCGCACGTCCCACGAAATACAAAAAATCGAGAGATTAGCCGACGAAGACATGCGGGCCATGATCGACGATGACCTGGTTCGGGCCCACCGTCAGCGGGCGCTGTCGCCCGACCGCCCGTTCATACGCGGCACGGCCCAGAACCCAGACGTCTTCTTCCAGGCCCGCGAGACGGTGAACCCCTACTACCTGGCTGCACCCAACATCGTGCAAAAGACCATGGACAGGTTCGCCGGCATCGTGGGACGCCAGTACAACCTGTTTGACTACGTAGGTGCACCAGACGCCGAGCGGGTCATTATCCTGATGGGCTCCGGCTGCGAGACGGCCGAAGAGACGGTGAACTACCTGGTGTCCCAGGGCGAAAAGGTGGGTGTGGTCAAGGTACGCCTGTATCGTCCCTTCTCGGCTGAGCACTTGATGGCCACTCTGCCGTCCACGGTGAGAGTCATCGCCGCCCTGGATCGGACCAAGGAACCCGGTGCAGCCGGCGAGCCCCTCTACCAGGACGTGGTCACGGCAGTCAACGAGAGCTTCCACGGCGGTACAGCCCCCTTCGCCGAATTGCCCCTCGTCATCGGCGGTCGGTATGGCCTGTCTTCCAAGGAATTTACGCCGGCCATGATCAAGGGCCTGTTCGACGAAATGGCGAAGGACAACCCCAAGAACCATTTCACCGTTGGCATCATCGACGACGTCACCCACACCAGCATCGACTACGACCCCGACTTCATCACCGAGTCCGACGACACGGTGCGGGCCATGTTCTGGGGTTTGGGCTCCGACGGGACCGTGGGGGCCAACAAGAACTCCATCAAGATCATCGGCGAAGAGACGCCCAACTACGCTCAGGGCTACTTCGTCTATGACTCCAGAAAGGCCGGCGCTCAGACGATCTCCCACCTGCGATTCGGCCCTCGACCCATCCACGGCACCTACCTCATCCAGCGAGCCAACTTTGTAGCGGTGCACCAGTTTGGCTTTCTGGAGCGCTACGACGTCCTGAAGTACGCCGAAGAGGGCGCCGTCTTCCTGCTCAACAGCCCCTACGGCCCGGACGAGGTGTGGGATCACCTGCCGCGACCGGTTCAGGAGCAGATCATCGACAAGAAGCTGAAGTTCTACGCGATTGATGCCTACTCCGTGGCCAAAGAAACAGGCATGGGCGTGCGGATCAACACGATCATGCAGACCTGTTTCTTCGCTATCAGCGGCGTGCTTCCTCGGGAGGAGGCGATTGCCAGAATCAAAGAAGCCATCAGAAAGACCTACAGCAAGCGCGGCGAAGCGGTCGTGCAGAAGAACTTTGCCGCGGTGGACGCCGCCCTGGCCCACCTGCACGAAATTCCGGTGCTCGAACGGGCTACCAGCACGATCGAGATGCCGCCGGCTGTGCCGCCAGAAGCGCCAGAGTTTGTGCAAAAGGTGACGGCCGAGATGATTGCCGGCCGGGGAGACCTGCTACCGGTCAGCGCGTTGCCGGCGGACGGCACCTACCCCAGCGGCACCACCCAGTGGGAAAAGCGCAACCTGGCCCTGGAAGTGCCGGTCTTCGAGCCGGACATCTGCATTCAGTGTGGCAAATGTGTGCTGGTCTGTCCCCACGCGGTGATCCGCTCCAAGGTGGTTGACGAAGCTGCGCTGGCGGATGCCCCACCGACCTTCAAGTACGCCGACGCCCGCTGGCGGCAACTCAAGGGACAGAAGTATACCCTCCAGGTGTCCGTAGAAGACTGCACCGGTTGTGCTTTGTGCGTGGAAGTCTGTCCGGCCAAGGACAAGAGCCAGGTGGGACGCAAAGCCATCAACATGCAACCGCAACTGCCGTTGCGCGAGCAGGAGCGGGAGAACTGGAACTTCTTCCTATCCCTGCCAGAAGTGCCGCGCCACGAGGGGCTGAAGTTCAACAGCGTGAAGAACGTGCAGCTCCTGCGGCCCCTCTTCGAGTTCTCCGGCGCGTGTGCCGGCTGTGGCGAGACCCCGTACCTGACGCTGCTCACCCGACTCTTCGGAGATCATGCCATCGTAGCCAACGCCACCGGCTGCTCCAGCATCTACGGCGGCAACCTGCCCACCACACCCTGGAGCTTCAACGAGCAAGGACGAGGGCCGGCCTGGAGCAACTCGCTCTTCGAGGACAACGCGGAGTTCGGGCTGGGTATGCGCCTGACCGTGGACACCCAGACCAGGTACGCTCGGGACCTGGTGGGCCGGCTGCGGGACATCATCGGCGATGAACTGGCCGATGCTTTGCTGAACGCCGATCAGTCGGACGAGGCCGGTATCGACGCCCAGCGTGAGCGGGTGGCGGAGTTGAAAGCCAAACTGGCCGGCCGGGACGACGCGGCTTCGCGCGATCTGCTCAGCCTGGCCGACGTGCTGGTCAAGAAGTCTGTCTGGATCGTGGGCGGTGACGGCTGGGCCTACGACATCGGCTATGGCGGCCTGGATCACGTGCTGGCCAGCGGCCGCAACGTGAACGTCCTGGTGCTGGACACTGAAGTCTACTCCAACACCGGTGGTCAGGCATCCAAGGCGACTCCTCTGGCCGCGGTTGCCAAGTTCGCTGCTGGCGGCAAGCCCCGACCCAAGAAGGACCTGGGCATGATGGCCATGAGCTACGGCAATGTGTACGTGGCTCAGGTGGCCATGGGGGCCAGCGATACCCAGACGGTCAGAGCCTTCCTGGAGGCCGAGGCCTACGACGGCCCGTCCATCATCATCGCCTACAGCCACTGCATCGCGCATGGCATCGACATGGCCAAGGGGATGCACCAGCAAAAACTGGCGACTGACTCGGGCTACTGGCCCCTCTACCGATACGATCCCAGGTTGAAGGCCGAGGGCAAGAATCCGCTCCAACTGGATTCCAGGGCGCCCAGGATCCCGCTCAAGGACTATGCCTACAACGAAACCCGCTATCGGATGCTCACGCAGAGCAACCCCGAAGCTGCCGCCAGATTGCTGGCCGAAGCTCAGGCGACGGTCCTGGAGCACTGGCGTCGATATGAGCAGATGGCGGCCATGGATTTCAGCCGGGAGGAAGAGGAGGAAGTCAAAGAAGAGACAAAGCCAAGAGCAGTTGCACTTCAGGCATAGCGGCGTGATGCGTGATGCGCAAACTGATCTCACGGATCGCGTATCACGCATCCCATATCGCGAGACAAGGAAAAACAACCATGGACCTGACAACAACCTACATGGGCATGACCCTCGAGCACCCGATTGTGCCGTCGGCATCCCCTCTGTCGAGGACCCTGGATGGCATTCGTCTGCTGGAGGATGCGGGTGCGGCAGCCGTAGTGATGTATTCGCTCTTCGAGGAGCAAATTGCCCTGGAAAGCCACCAGTTGGACCACTACCTGAGTTACGGCACCGACAGCTTTGCGGAAGCACTCAGCTACTTCCCCGAGATGGAGAACTATAATGTTGGGCCGGATCAGTATCTGAACCTGCTCAGCCAGGCCGGACAGGCGGTGGATATTCCCGTCATCGGCAGCCTGAATGGTATCTCCACAGGTGGGTGGGTCGAATATGCCAGGCGCATCGAAGAGGCCGGCGCCGATGCTCTGGAGTTGAACATCTACTACATCCCCACCGATCTCGCACTGACAGGTCCCGAGGTGGAGCAGATGTACCTGGACGTGGTACGGGATGTGAGGAAGAGTGTGTCCATCCCGTTAGCCGTGAAACTGAGCCCCTACTTCAGCGCCACAGCCAACATGGCCCAGCGTCTGGCCGAGGCAGGTGCTGATGCCCTGGTGCTCTTCAACCGCTTCTACCAACCCGATTTTGACCTGGAAAACCTGGAAGTGACACCCCACCTGGTGCTGAGCAACTCGCACGAGCTGCGCCTGCCGTTGAACTGGGTTGCTATCCTCTACGGCCGGGTGCCGGTGGACCTGGCCATTACCAGCGGGGTGCACTCACATGAGGATGTGTTGAAGGGCCTCATGGCCGGCGCGAAGGTTACCATGATGGCCTCGGAGTTGCTACGCAACGGCATCCGCCGCATTGGCGAGATACGGGACAACCTGGTTCAGTGGATGGAGGAACGTGAGTACGAGTCGGTGGCCCAGATGCAAGGCAGCATGAGCCAGCAGCACGTGGCCGAGCCGGCGGCCTTCGAGCGTGCCAACTACATGAAGGTCCTGGACTCCTGGCGCCCGGACCCGACCGGTATGATGCTGTAGACACTACACGAAGCTGAAAAGATCTCCGAGGTTGTCGCAGACAGGCTTGGTGCCAATGCTTGGCGATTCTGCATAGGCAGAATCTGGCGACTCTGCGACAACCTTGGAGGTCTTCCTGTCTGGCTGCACCAAAAGGAGCCCCATGTACACCATTGATCGCACCTCACTGGATACCCTGCTCGGCGTGCTGAAGCGCCGAGGTTTCGGCCCGTTAGGTCCCAGCGTTCGGGACGGCGCCATCGTGTACGATAGACTAGCCTCTACTGATGACCTGCCCATCGGGTGGGCAGACGAGCAAGAGGGTGGCACCTACCATCTCAGGAAGGACGACAGCGAGGCGCTCTTCGGCTACGTCGTTGGTCCGCAGTCGTGGAAGGAGTTTCTGTATCCGCCGACTTTGCGCTTGTGGCAGGCCGAGCGTGGTGACGGCGGCTTTCAGATCATCGAAGACACCGAGGAAGCGCCCAGGCATGCCTTCATCGGCGTCCGCGCGTGCGAACTGCACGCCATGGCCATTCAAGATCGCGTGTTCATGCACGGGGAATACGTGGACCCCATCTACAAGTCGCGGCGCGAGAACGCGTTTGTCGTGGCGGTCAACTGCGGAGTGGCCGGCGGCACCTGTTTTTGCACGTCGATGAACACGGGACCAAAGGTGACCTTCGGCTTTGATCTGGCGCTGACGGAAGTTCTGGAGGCCGATCGTCACTACTTCGTGGTGGAAGTCGGCACTGAGTTGGGTGGGGAGGTTCTCAGCGAGGTTCCGCACGAAAAGGCAAGTGCCGAAGCGGAGGCATTGGCTGACCGTATTGTCAAGCAGACCGCCGGCCAAATGGGCCGTACCATGGACACCAGCGACATCAAGAACCTGCTCTACCGCAACTACGAACATCCGCGTTGGGATGATGTCGCAGCCCGCTGTCTGACCTGTGCTAACTGCACCATGGTCTGTCCGACTTGCTTCTGCACGACCGTGGAAGATGTCACCGACCTGACTGGCGAGCACGCCGAACGCTGGCGGAAGTGGGACTCGTGCTTCACGACGGATTTCTCGTACATCCACGGTGGCAGTGTGCGCACCTCTGCCAGGGCGCGCTATCGCCAATGGATGACGCATAAGCTTGCCACGTGGATCGACCAGTTCAGCACATCGGGCTGCGTGGGGTGTGGGCGCTGCATTACCTGGTGTCCCGTCGCCATTGACATCACCGAGGAAGTCCGCGCCATTCGTGAGAGTCAGTAAGGCAGGGAGGAGAATACCAATGGAGACATTTCAACGCATTGTGGCAGAGCACCCCTTCTTCGAGGGGCTAGCGGCAGAGCACCTGCAATTGATCGTCGGATGCGCATCCAATGTACGCTTCGATGCTGGCCAGTTCATCTTCCGCGAGGGCGAAGAAGCCAACCAGTTCTACCTCATCCGTCACGGCCGGGTCGCGTTGGAGATCGCGGCTCCCCAGGGGCCACCCATCACCATCCAGACCATTGGAGAAGGCGAGATTCTCGGCTGGTCGTGGCTCATTCCGCCGTACCACTGGCACTTCGACGCGCGGGCGATCGAGCTCACGCGGGCCACCGCCCTGGATGGGAAATGCCTGCGCGAAAAATGCGAACAGGATCACGATCTGGGCTACGAGCTCCTGAAGCGATTTGCCCACATTATGGATCAGCGACTTCAGGCAACCCGGTTACAATTGCTTGATGTCTATGGCGTTCACTCGTGATGAGACTCCCAGGGTTTTGCAAACCCTAAGAGTCTGAAGATGAGAGGCATACGTAATGACGGCTGTAATCCCCGATCCGATGCTTCCCAATCCTTTTCGCATTCGACGAATACGGCGGGAAACGCATGATACGTTCACCCTTGAGCTAGGAGCAGCGAATGGTGCCGGCACGTTCTCATTCGCTGCCGGCCAGTTCAACATGCTCTATGTTTTCGGCATGGGCGAAGTGCCCATCTCCATCAGCGGTGATCCCACTGACTTGTCGCAACGCCTTGTGCATACCGTGCGTGCCGTTGGGACAGTGACGCAGGCACTGCGCCGGCTGAAGCGTGGCGACGTAGTCGGGGTGCGTGGTCCTTTCGGAAGTCATTGGCCAATCGAAGAGGCTGTGGGCAACGATGTCGTGATTGTGGCCGGCGGCATCGGTTTGGCGCCGCTGAGGCCAGCCCTGTACCATCTTCTGGCAAACCGAGAGCAGTACGGCAAGATTGTCTTGCTCTATGGTGCACGGACGCCAGACGACTTGCTCTACAAACGCGAACTTCACGCGTGGCGCGGTCGGTTCGACCTGGATGTGGAAGTCACCGTAGACAGTGCCGCCAGTGACTGGCAGGGTCATGTAGGCGTTGTGACGACGCTCATCCCAGGAGCGCGGTGTGATCCCTTGAACACAGTGGCCATGGTTTGTGGTCCCGAAGTGATGATGCGTTTTACAGTGATGGGGTTGTTGAGTTGTGGCCTGGGCATGGAGGACATCTTCATCTCCATGGAACGCAACATGAAATGTGCCGTCGGATTCTGCGGACACTGCCAATTCGGGCCCAACTTCATCTGCAAGGATGGCCCCGTGTTTCGCTACGATCGGGTTCAGCCATTCTTCGGAAAGCGAGAGATTTAACATGCCACAAAAGCCTTCAGCCCTGAGGACCTTTAGAGGTCGAAGAGGCAAACCGAAGCTGGCCGTCTGGAAATTCGCGTCTTGTGACGGCTGCCAGTTGAGCCTCCTCAATTGTGAGGATGAGCTGCTGACCATTGCCGGCCAGATGGACATCGCCTACTTCCCCGAAGCAACCCGTGCCGTGACACGCGGACCGTACGACCTCTCCCTGGTCGAAGGATCCATTACCACGCCCCACGATGCTGAACGCATTCACAAAGTGCGCCGTGCGTCGAAGTTTCTGGTCACGATTGGCGCGTGTGCCACTGCTGGCGGCATCCAGGCCTTGCGCAACTTCAAAGACGTGCAAGAATTTACTTCCATCGTGTACGCCACACCGGAATACATCGAAACGCTCCGCAAATCGACGCCCATTGCCGACCATGTCCGCGTCGATTTAGGGCTTCGTGGCTGTCCCATCAACAAGCAGCAACTCCTGGAGGTCATCAGCGCCTTTCTGCATGGGCGCAAGCCAAACACGCCGGCGTACAGCGTGTGTGTCGAGTGCAAGCAGCGCGGGACGGTGTGCGTGATGGTGGCGCACGGCACCCCGTGCCTGGGGCCTGTGACCCATGCCGGCTGTGGGGCCATCTGTCCGGCCTGCAATCGTGGTTGTTACGGCTGCTTCGGCCCCATGGAGACGCCGAACACAGCCTCACTCAGCGCCTGGTGGCGTCATCTCGGCGTGGAAAATGAGGACATCGTGCGAGCGTACCGTGGATTCAATGCCTACGCCGAAGCATTTCGCAAGGAGAGCGAGGCTTATGAAGCGTAACACAATCAAGGTAGATTACCTGGCCCGCGTCGAGGGTGAAGGTGCACTGTACGTGAAGGTCAAGGACGGCGCAGTAGCAGACGTCAAGCTCAAGATTTTCGAGCCACCGCGCTTCTTTGAGGCCTTCCTGCGGGGCCGCAACTACGGTGAAGCCGTCGATATCACAGCTCGCATCTGTGGCATCTGCCCCATTGCCTACCAGATGAGCGCCGCCCACGCCATGGAGGATGCCTTTAGTGTCAAAGTGGGTGGACAGCTTCGTGCTCTGCGCCGGCTTATCTACTGCGGCGAGTGGATCGAGAGCCACATGCTGCACGTCTATATGCTCCACGCCCCCGACTTCCTCGGCTACGAAGACGCGATCGAGATGGCCAAAGAGTATCCAGAGGTGGTCCAGCGTGGACTCCAGTTGAAGAAGATTGGAAACGGGATCGTCACGCTGCTCGGTGGCAGAGAGGTCCATCCCATCAACGCCTGCGTCGGCGGCTTCTACAGAGTGCCGACCCGGCAGGAACTGGCTCCCCTGGCGGAGAAACTGAAGTGGGCGCGGGACGCCGCTCTCGAAACGGTACGTTGGACGGGGACCCTGCCCTTTCCGGACTTCGAACAGGACTACGAGTTCGTCGCACTGCGGCATCCTGATGAATACCCATTCAACGAAGGCCGGCTCGTTTCCAACAAGAGCTTGGACATCGCCGTTCAGGAATACGATGAGCACTTCGTCGAAGATCACGTGCCCTACGCGAATGCGTTACATTCGGTGCTCAAGGAGCGCGGTGCCTACTTTGTCGGCCCACTGGCGCGCTACAACCTGAACTTCGACCGGCTGTCGCCACTGGCGCAGGAAGCAGCGCGGGAGGCCGGCCTCGGCCCCGAATGCCGCAATCCGTTTCAGAGCATCATCGTGCGCAGTGTGGAAACGCTGTACGCCTGCGACGAGGCGCTGCGCATCATTGATGCGTATGAGATGCCGGAGCAGCCGACGGTGGAGGTAGAGCCGCGCGCCGGCACGGGCTATAGTTGCACCGAAGCACCGCGCGGCATTCTCTACCACCGCTACCGCCTCGACGAGCAAGGCGTGATCCTCGATGCCAAGATTGTGCCGCCGACCTCGCAAAACCAAAAAACCGTGGAAAGTGACCTGTATCACCTTGTACAGCGGTACATGGACTTGCCGGACGATGAGCTGACCTGGCAGTGCGAGGAGGCTATTCGTAACTACGACCCGTGCATCTCCTGCGCGACGCACTTCTTGAAACTGGAGATCGAACGGGGGTAAGGCCGAAACGTGATGAGTCCACGCGTGAGAATTCCGTTTTGCGTTTCACGCAGTTATCCATGAATGGGAAAGATCAGCAGCCCAAATCCGCAATCCTCCTCATCGGCGTGGGCAACGACTATCGCGGCGATGATGGGGTCGGGCTTCTGATTGCGCGGAGGCTCGAGGCACGGCGTTTGCCCAACGTGGCCGTCATTGAAGAAGCCGGCGACGTTGCTACGTTGATGGAAGCGTGGACAAACGCCGATATGGTCATGCTTTTCGATGCCGTCCGTTCTGGCGCCGAGCCAGGCACTATCCACCGATTTGACGCCCACGTCCGGCCAATTCCAGCAAAGCTTTTCCGCTATTCCACCCACGCCTTCAGTGTAGCCGAGGCGATTGAACTGGCGCGCGTACTGGGCCGGCTCCCGCCACACCTTGTCGTTTATGGTGTTGAAGGGAAAGCCTTTGAGGCCGGCACCACACTATCGGTGGAAGCCGAAACCGCAGCGCATCGCGTCGTGGAACGGGTCGCACGAGAGATACAGTCAGCATAATCCGTGATGCGCGAGGATGCAACAGCTCACGCATCACGGATTGAGAATTCACCGCCTGGCTACCTGCCAGAAGCCAGTTCCTGCTGTGCTGGCGTGCCAGAGATCCTTCTTGTGACCTACCGGCCCAGGAACATCTGTCGAATACCGGTCGTACCGGGTTCACAGCAAATAATCTTTGAGGTTCTCGAAATCCACCACCCCAGCACCAGGCTGTATATCACGTGTGCGATGGCGAAGGATGGGTGGTCAACTAACGCGCCCATTCGCGGATTCACCAGCGGCAATGCGAGATACTGGGCGATAAACCACAGGACCGGACCGATAATCAAGGACCACAAGATGGCCGAGCCAGGGAGGGTCGGCAGCAGTGTGGCAAAGATGAAACCTAATACGATGGATAATCCAAGGTGGATCAGTGTCCCTACGACTGCCCCTGCCAGATAGAACTGCGAGAGCATCTCAAGCGGCTCGTTTTGCAGGTGGCGAAGAACTGTCGCGGCGATCAGGTTGACGGGGAACCAGACGCCCATACCCGTGAGGGCCCCCCAGCCGGCCATCGCCAATGCCATAACAGCGCCGGCAATGATCCCACCAACAAGCCCGACCCGATAGGGGTACATCTCGGCCGGCACCGTAATGCGCCCACCCGCGCTCGTCTGACTACCGGGAGGTTGAAGAACCTTGTGT
The DNA here is from genome assembly GCA_964532665.1 of uncultured Anaerolineales bacterium. Classification (GTDB taxonomy): domain Bacteria; phylum Chloroflexota; class Anaerolineae; order Epilineales; family JAANWY01; genus CAZHMV01. The sequence continues at coordinate 23,612 of CAZHMV010000023.1, read as the reverse complement.
TGCATTCGTATTGCCTCCTTTGCCTACACAGGCTTAGGTCCGTTACCCACTGTGATGTCTCCGTCGCCAGAATCTTACCTCCCAGTGCACACTTCCAATACTTTGACTTGCATTGTACCTCATTGGAACCTGATTTTGACCCGCATGTCCTACTATACTAGAATATGTGTATGGCATTGGCCCGCTTGCCACTCCGCGATGCTCGGAGTGAGCTCAGCATATCTAGAGGAGTTGCGATGTCCATAGAACATGACTTACAAGTCGAGAGAGTCTCCCACCTGGACCTCTCCAGATACGCCGCCGTTGAAACCGGAACGCCGGTGAACGAGGTGCTGAAGCAAATGCGCGAACAGCGCCGAAACTGCGTCCTCGTCATAGACGCGGGCCGGCTGGCCGGCATCTTCACCGAGCGCGACGTGCTGCGAAAGATCATCAAAGCCCCCGACACCTGGTCTCGGCCCGTCGATGAATTCATGACGCCGAACCCTGACACGGTCCGACCGGATGAGTTGGTCGCACGCGCGATCGAGTTAATGAACGCCGGCCACTATCGAAATGTGCCCGTAGTGGATGACCAGGGCCATCCCGTAGGCAACGTCACGCACTACGCGATCATGACATTCCTCTGTGATCGCTTCCCGGAAGAAATCTACAACTTGCCGCCGGAGCCCGGTCAGGTGCCGAAGGCTCCAGCCGGCGCATAAGCTACAGGAGAATCGAGGTTATGCCTGAGACGAAAACACTAACCAAGACCGACGAAGACGTCGAAGAACTGGACTCAGTGGCTATCCGGTTTGCCGGCGACTCCGGCGACGGAATGCAGCTCACCGGAACCCAGTTCACTGACACATCGGCCGTGTTTGGCAACGATGTCAGCACCTTTCCGGATTTCCCCGCCGAAATCCGGGCACCTGCCGGCACCCTGGCGGGCGTCAGTGGCTTCCAGGTCAATTTCGCCAGCCATGACATCTTCACACCCGGTGATGCGCCCCAGGTGCTGATCGCAATGAACCCGGCTGCCCTCAAGGCGAACCTGGGCGACCTGGAGCGAGGCGGGGTCATCATCGTCGATTCCGATGCGTTCACCGACAGCAATCTCCGCAAGGCCGGCTACGAAAGCAACCCGCTCACCGACGGCTCGCTGAAGGAGTACGAGCTCCACGCTGTCCCCATTACGGCGCTCAACCGCCACGCCCTGGAGGGCATCCCAGACCTCCCCAAGAAGGACATGGACCGCTCCAGGAACCTGTTCGCGCTCGGCCTTGCGTTCTGGATGTACGACCGGCCATTGGAGACGTCGCTCAACTGGATTCAGACCAAGTTCAAGCACCGACCCGCGGTAGTCGAGGCGAACTCGCGGGCCTTGAAGGCCGGCTACCACTATGGCGAGACCTCGGAGGCATTCAGTGCGCGCCACCGGGTACCGCCGGCCCACCTGGCCCCCGGTGTCTATCGCAAAGTAACCGGCAACCAGGCGCTGGCTATGGGCCTGGTGACGGCGGCGCGACTGGCCGGCAAACCCCTTTTCTACGGCAGCTATCCCATCACGCCGGCCAGCGACATCCTGCACGAACTGGCCGCCCTCAAGAACTTTGAAGTCTACACGTTCCAGGCCGAGGATGAGATCGCAGCCATGGGGTCCGTGATCGGCGCGAGCTTCGGTGGCGCCTTCGCCGTCACGGGGACCAGCGGCCCGGGGGTTGCCCTTAAGAGTGAGGCCATCAACCTGGGCGTGATGCTGGAGCTGCCCATGGTCATTGTCAACGTGCAGCGCGGTGGGCCGAGCACCGGCCTGCCCACCAAGGCCGAACAGTCCGACCTTCTCCAGGCATTCTTCGGGCGCAATGGAGAGAGCCCGGTGGCGGTCGTAGCGCCGGCCAGCCCGTCTGACTGCTTCGATATGGCTATCGAGGCCTTCCGCCTGGCAGTCAGGGCCATGGCCCCCGTGTTCGTGATGTCCGACGGCTATCTGGCCAACTCTTCTGAGCCCTGGCGGATCCCTGATCCCGGCAACATTGAGCCCATCCGAGTCCGCCATCGCACGGAAATCGAGGGCTTTGCGCCCTACCTGCGGGACGAAACCACACTGGCTCGCCCCTGGGCCCTGCCTGGCACGCCCGGCCTGGAGCATCGGCTGGGTGGGCTGGAGAAACGGAACATCACCGGTGCCGTGTCGTATGCACCACAGGACCATCAGGAGATGGTGAATTTGCGAGCCGAAAAGATCGCCCGGCTGGCCGAGTTTATCCCGGAGCAGGAAGTACTTGGGGAACCCGAGGGTGATCTTCTGGTGGTCGGCTGGGGGAGCACCTACGGCGCAATCCGACAGGCGGTCCAGGCAGCCCGGCGTGCCGGGAAGTCCGTCTCTGCGGCTCACATCCGCTACCTGAACCCGTTCCCGCGCAACCTGGGCGACGTCCTGGCCGGCTTCGACCGGGTGTTGGTGCCCGAGATGAATATGGGCCAACTGGCATTGCTCCTCAATGCTCGCTTCCCGGTGAAGGTAATCTCCTTCCCCAAGGTGCAGGGCCGGCCGTTCAAGATCAGCGAGATTCGTCGAAAGATTGACGAGGTACTGGGCTAATTGAGTTGGAGGAAATAGATGACTGATATCGCTACCACGCCGAAGCTTACGCGCAGAGATTTCGTGTCGGATATGGAGGTCCGCTGGTGCCCTGGCTGTGGGGACTACGCCATCCTGGCTCAGGTGCAGCGGGTACTGCCCGACATCGGTTTGCCGCGCGAGAAGATTGTCTTCATCTCCGGGATCGGCTGTTCAAGCCGTTTCCCCTACTACATGAACACCTACGGCATCCACTCCATCCACGGGCGCGCCCCCACGCTGGCCACCGGCCTCAAGGCCGTGCAACCCGATCTGAGCGTCTGGGTCATCACCGGGGACGGCGATGGGTTGTCCATCGGTGGCAACCACCTGTTGCATGTCATGCGCCGCAATGTGGACATCAAGATCCTGTTGTTCAACAACCGCATCTACGGCCTGACCAAGGGCCAATACTCCCCAACGTCTGTGCGCGGAACGGTGACGAAGTCATCGCCGATGGGATCGATTGAGCAGGCATTCAACCCCCTGCGGGTGGCCATCGCTTCCGAAGCCACCTTCGTCGCTCGAAGCATCGATGTGCATACCAAACACCTGGCCCAGATGTTGCTGCGGGCAGCCGAGCACAAAGGCACAGCCTTTATCGAGATCTACCAGAACTGTCGGATCTTTAACCCCGACACGTGGGCATACACGACGGATGCCAAGGTCAAAGCCGACAATACCCTGATGCTGGAACATGGCAAACCCATGATCTTTGGGAAGAACAAGGACAAGGGGATCCGGTTGCGAGGTCTCAAGCCGGAGGTGGTGACGCTGGGCAATGGCGTGACCGAAGAGGACCTGCTGGTCCACGATGAGCAAGCGCCCGTACCGACCCTGGCCTATCTGCTGACCAGTATGGACCATCCTGAGTTTCCAGTGCCTATCGGCGTTTTCCGCGACGTAGACCGCCCCACCTACGAAGAAATGCTCCACGAACAGGTGGAGACGGCCACCCGGCAGCGCGGAGAAGGCGATTTGGCCAGGCTGTACAACGCGGCTGACACCTGGGTGGTATCCAATGGCCGGCGAGGAGGTGCATCGTGAAGTGTCCAACCTGCGGCTATGACAACATTCCTGGGGCTGACGTCTGTGCCGGGTGCGGTGCCAGCCTCATGCAGGAGGACCGCCCAACGGCCACCTCGGAGGCACACCACAGCATCATGACCGATCTGATCAGTGAGCTCGATCCCCGGTCACCGATTGTTGTTTCGGTTAAATCATCGGTGGCAGAGGCGGTTGAGACGATGTTGAGCGGGAACGTGGGCTGCGTGCTGGTCACCGATGCGGATGGCAAGCTGGTCGGCATCTTCTCAGAAACCGACGCGACGCGCCGCGTGGCGGGGATGATTGACGACCTATCCGCTGCCTCTGTCGAGGAGTTGATGACCCCGCGCCCATCGACGCTGTCAGCAGATGTGCCCATCGCCCATGCATTGCACCTGATGGGCCTGCATGGCTTCCGCCACGTCCCGTTGGTGGATGCCGATGGCCGGCCAACAGGCGTGATCTCCTCCCGCGACATTGTCAGGTTTATCGAGGAGAGTTTCGCGGCGTAGTCCCCGTTGGGCCAGGTCTCTCTGTTGAGCAAGGTCTCTCTCCGTTGAGCAAGGTCTCCCGACCGAAGCTCTTTGGGCGGCGGTCAGGAGACCTTGCCCAACCCTTGCCTCCCTATCTGTTGGGCCAGGTCTATCTGTTGGGCAAGAGCCTGCCCTGAGCCGGACGAAGGGTCTCCCGACCGAAGCCCCTCATTCGGCCTCGAACTCCTCGCGCGAGATGAGCCGGCCACCCTGCACCTCCGAGGCGATGATATTGTACTGCCGATCGAAGTGGACCTCGGCGTACATCAGGGTGAAGCAACTGTCATCCATCATTTCCTTCCGCAGGAGATAGTCGCCGTCCCCCTCGTAGTCCGGCAACAGGTCGTACTGTTTGTCTACCCGGATGTCCAGCTTTGCCCCACACTTGTCGCACTGAACGAATAGGTGCACGGCGTTGTCCTCTTGCCCGCGGCCTGAAAGCAAGTCGCCCAACTTGTGTAAGAATCCCATCCGATTGTTTCTCCCTCAATTGGCAATCACTCGGCCATCCTCCTGCGGGTTGTGATGAACAATGCTTCTGGCACTGCGACAATGTCTCTAGCCGCGTTTTCCGGTGAAGGAAGGTTCAAACCTGCGGGAGGGTGAGCGTCACCTGGATTGTTTGTTGGTTAGCCTCACTGCCCACGGGGATTATATCATCCGACTGACCGGCACGCAAAAGTGGGCTGGCCGGCATCGGGACGAAATCCTGACCGTCCTTTGACCGGATTTGGACCGGCGTCGCCTAGAATAGGAATTGCGAATCATTCGTAAATCCGCCAGTGGATCACCGAGGGGAGGGAGGCAGGAGGCATGACCAAGACATCCGTGGAGCACGCAGAGGACCGCTTGAAAGCCGCCGGCAAATACCTGACCCAACAGCGACGCCTGATCCTCGAAATCATCCAGGAGAGTGATGAGCACCTGGATGCAGAGGCGATTTACCTGCGGGGTAAGCCCAAGGATCCGACGCTGAGCCTCTCCACCGTGTATCGGACGCTGAACCTGCTCAAGGAGCTTGACCTGGTGGAGCAGCGCTACTTTGCCCGTGATCACCAGCGCGAGCACTTCGAAGCCAAAGGCGAACCCGAGCATTACCATTTCACCTGCCGGCGCTGCGGTCGAATCACAGAATTCGAAACCGGCCTGATCGCTGAGCTTCAGGGCAACCTGGAGAGAAAGTTCGGCGTCGATGTCGCCCACGCCTGCGTATGCTTTGAAGGGCTGTGCGCTGACTGTCGTGCACAAGAGATCATATCATTGAATCAGGAGGCATAGTGCCGATACAACTGTGGTTCCGACGCAACGGTCACCGCGATGCGGCCTCCTGTCACGCCGGCCCCCAGGCCGACACCCACGGATTGCGCGAGATTGCGATTGTTGGCAGCCCGAATGTGGGCAAGAGCCTGCTGTTTCAGAACCTGACGGGGGCCTACGTCGCCGTGTCGAACTATCCCGGCACGACGGTGGAGGTCTATCGGGGGAAGGGGGAGATTGCCGGCCAGCCCTTCGCCTTCGTGGACACCCCCGGCATGTACTCCCTCATGCCGATCACCGAGGAGGAGCGGGTTGCGCGCTCCATCCTGTTGCAGGAAAGGCCGGCCGCCGTCATCCACGTGGTCGATGCCAAGAACCTGGCCCGCATGCTGCCGCTAACCCTCCAACTGCTGGAGGCCGATCTGCCGGTATTCCTGGTGATCAACATCATGGACGAAGCCGAACGATTGGGCATTCACATCGACCCTCAGGCGTTGGAGGAGAGGCTACAGATTCCCGTCATCGCTGCCATCTCAACGACGGGGCAGGGCATCGATTCATTGAAGAGGAGGTTGGCCGAGTATGTCAACGGCGCTCGCTCAGACGATCCGCTACGAGCCGCCCATCGAGCGGGCTATCCAGGAGATTGAAGCCCATCTTCGGGGGCAGTATCAACTGTCTCGGCGAGCCGTTGCCCTGTTGCTGCTGCAGGGGGATGAGGAATTCGACCGGCTGGTTCGTCACCAGGAGGCGCCGGCTGATATTGCCGCCATCCAAAACGCCATAGCAGCAGCCCAAACTGAATGTCGTTGTTCCCTCAGCTACCTCATCAATGTGCGCCGGCAAGCCGCTGCCCGCCAGATTGTCGATGGGGTCATCGAATGGCCCACGGAGCAGCAGCGCGACCGGGGTGAGCGACTGAGCCAGGCCATGATGAACCCCTGGACCGGCGTCCCGATCTTGCTGGTGGTCCTGTTTGCCCTGTACGAGTTCGTAGGCGTCTTTGGCGCCCAGACCCTGGTCGGTTTTCTGGAGGGAACGGTCTTCGAAGGCACCATCAACCCGTGGGTGGACCGGGTGATCGCCGGCCTGATCCCCTGGCCCACGCTCCAGGCCCTGTTCGGCGGCTCCTACGGCATCATCACGCTGGGCATTCGCTACGCTGTGGCCCTCATCCTGCCCATTGTCGGCACTTTCTTCATCGCCTTCTCGATCATCGAAGACAGCGGCTACCTGCCCCGCCTGGCCATGCTCATCGACGGGGTGTTCAAACGCATCGGGCTCAACGGGCGCGCCGTTATCCCGATGGTGCTGGGCTTTGGCTGTGATACGATGGCGACCATCGTGACCCGCACGCTGGAGACCGGGCGTGAGCGTGTGATTGCGACGATGCTGCTGGCGCTGGCGATTCCGTGCTCAGCTCAACTAGGGGTCATTCTGGCGATTCTGGCCGGCCAGCCGGCGGCTTTGGGGATCTGGGTAGGCGCTGTGACGGGAATCTTCCTGCTGGTCGGCTTCCTGGCGGCCCGCTTGATGCCCGGCGAGCGCCCCAGCTTCTACATGGAAATCCCGCCCCTGCGTTGGCCGAAGCTGTCGAACGTCATCCTGAAGACCTACACCCGCATCGAGTGGTACTTCCGGGAAGTGATCCCCTTCTTCGTCCTGGCCAGCGTGCTGATCTGGATCGGCCAGGTGACGGGGCTCTTCGACCTGGTGGTGAGAGCCCTGCAACCCCTGGTGCATCTCCTGGGGTTGCCGGACGAAACGGCGACCGTGTTCCTTTTCGGCTTCTTCCGACGGGATTACGGTGCCGCCGGCCTGTATGGCATCCAGGCGAGTTTGAGCGGCGTCCAACTGGCCGTCGCAGCGGTCACCCTCACCCTGTTCGTGCCGTGCATTGCTCAGTTTGCCGTCATGTGGAAGGAACGTGGCCCGAAAACAACGCTGGGCATGGTCGCCTTCATCTTCCCGTTCGCGTTTCTTGTGGGAGCCCTGCTGAATTTTGCGTTGACCATGTTGGGAGTGATCCTGTGAAGTGCAGCTTCTGCGGCTACGCATTCGACGCCAGCGAGGGCGATACCAACTGCCCCGGCTGTCCGCTGCGAGGCAACTGTGGCTACGTTCGGTGCCCGCGCTGTGGCTACGACATCCCCCAGGAGGCAGCCCTGGTACGGTTGATTCGGAACTGGACGAGCCGGCGACATGGGGCGGAGGCTGGGTCGAGAGGTAATGAATGATGCTGAGTGACGGTGCTCGCAGCGTGCTGGCAGCACTGTGGCGGCGGATCGAGCATCCGGCAGCAGGGCGGGAGGAGACGTCCGTCGAGGCATGGCCGACTGATCATCCGGCGCTGTTAGAGCTGGAGCAGGAGGGACTGATCCGACGGGGTCCGTGTGACGTCACGTTGACGGCAAAGGGTTGGCCTGAGGCAGCGCGCACGGGCCATTGCTGGCCCCTGGCCGAGCTATCACCGGGAGACGAGGGCCACATTGCGTGCGTGCAGTCTCACGACCAGCGCGCATTCCGCAAACTGATGGCCATGGGCATCCTGCCGGGGAACCCCATCAAACTGCTGCGCCGTTCGCCGGCCTACGTCTTTCAGGTTGGGTACAGCCAGTTTGCCGTGGATCGGGATATTGCGGAGAAGATCTACGTGCGATAGATGCCCACCAGAATCAGTGCTCCTGCAAACAGATAGATGCCGGCCTTGAACAACTGCTGATCCCGGTCGGACCTTCCACGCGGCTTTCGACCCCATTGCGTCACCGCCAGGGCGGTCACCGACAGGATGGGATGGGCCGGAATCGCCGCGACACGGCCTGGATTCAGCATAAACAGGAGCAGACCGAGCAGCAGCTCCACGTAGAGGCCGGCCAGGAACGCATCCGTCAGAGTCCGATCCGTATCGGTGTATGCGTGACGCTGCGCGTACTGATATGCGCTCCACAGGAGGCCGGCGCCGGCTCCGAACAGCAACAGGTAACCGATGATCTGGTGGAGTGTGGTCATGGGTGAAGGTCTTTCGCTCCTTGCCTTTCTTTCACTGTCAGTCTTGGCTCGCCAACATCGACCGCATGCTGCAGTCGCCTCCTCCAACCTGATAGCCATCATAATCCCCCGCACAAAATGGACTCGGTCGGGAGACCTTCGCAAATCACGGAGTATTGGCTTGCCCCTCGGCGGATACTTCTTGAAGTAGAAACGTGAGGAAGGGGGAGGGGATACGGGCCGTAGGCGCGATAGACATGCCGCTCCGGGTCAAGCAGCAGCGGGAAGGGGTAGCTCCCCTGAGTTCCCTTGAGTTCCCCTGATTTCCTTGCGGGAACTCGGGGGAACTCAAGGGAACTCAGGGGACGTCAAACAGACCAGGAGGTCTGCACGCTCACAGCGCCCATTTTGGTCCCAACAATGAGCGCGTAGCCCAGCCGGCCCGCCCGCACAGCCTCAGCCGCGCTGTGCGCCAGTGCCCTGGCCTGGGCGAAATCGGCCCCCGGAAGTTCTAGCTTCTTCAGCTTCACCAGCAACTCTGCCCCGAGCAGCCGGGTCCGGATATTCTGCACCGTCTCGCCGAGGACGGCATCGTGCAGTTCGACGCCGGCGAGGGTGAAGCCGGCACGCTCCAGATGCGATACGTACTCATCAATCGGTCGCGCATCGGCGACGCACGCGATCCACGCCAGGAGGCCGTCGAGCTCCGCCGGCAGCGGACCGGAGCGGGTGAGATCGCTCAGGCCGATGCACCCGCCGGCCCGCAGCACGCGGGCAAGCTCGCGCGCTGCAGCCGGCTTGTTGGGAAACGTGCAGAAGGCGCATTCACAGATGACGGCGTCGAACGTGCCGGCAGCGAAGCGAAGACTTTCGGCGTCGCCCTGCTCGAAGCGTAGGCGGTCAGCCACGCCGGCCCCCTCCGCCAGGGCGGTGGCCTCGGCAACCAGGTCAGCACCGTAGTCAACGCCGACGACCTGGCAGCCGAAGCGTTGGGCGAGGAAGACGGCACTGGTGCCCTGGCCGGCGGCCACATCGAGAACGCGCCAGCCTGGCTGTAGCCCGAGCAGCTCTCCCAGCCGCTCCGTCAGCGCAAGCCCGCCGGGGTGAAAGGAGTCGCCCAGAAGCAGGTGCGCCCAGTCGCTCTCGTAGAGTGTCGCGCAGCACGTCTTCACGTCGTCGGCAAGACCGGTCTCCATCATCGCGTACCTCCGTTCGCGCCAAAGGGTTGCTCGAACCTGAACGTGAGCGGCGGCGGATCGAACGCGACGCCGGCACGGCGGGCGCGATGCCGTGCGCGCTCGCGGGCGGCAAGCTGCACCCGCGCCTGCTCGCGGTAGCCGACCGTGTTGTAGGCGCAGAAGGGGATCTGCTTGCCGTCGGGCAGCAGGATCTCCTTGCAGCACTTCATCAGATTCTTCTGATTGAACGTCCAGGGGTCCAGGAAGTCCTGAAGCATGACCATGAACATACGATCGGCGATGTCCCCCAGGTCCAGGCCGTTGGGCAGGCTGCAGGCGGCACAGGAGAGGGCGAATTCGCGCGCCGCTTTGTCCGAGCCGGGCACCGACGACGACGACCAGAGTCCCTCCAGGGCCACCTTGATCTCGGCACCCAGGTCGGGCAGAACGCGGTTCGAGATGTAGTCGAGATAGTCCTCCACGTCGAGGACGCGGGGCAGGGGCAAGACGGTGTCGCCCTCAACATAGGCGTAGGTCACTGAGTTGCACGTAGGGAAGCAGCAGGGAACGGGCACGAAGTCATCCACCATGAACAGACCATCCGTCTGTGCCTCGATCAACTGGATGACGTCGGGGTTCGTCATGCGCTCCAGTGCGTCGTGTTGGCCATGCCGGCCGGCGTGGAAGGCCGGCTGGAAATTGATGCCGCGCACGGCCGGATGCTCCAGCCCGAACCGGACGATGCGGCCCACCTCGTGCTCGTTGACGCTGCGCTCGACCGCCGGCACGAGAATCACGGAGCAGCCGGCCTCGGCCAGTCGATCCAGGGCGCGCAACTTCTCGGGCAGGATACCGGGCTCCGCGCGAAGGATGCGGTACGTCTCCGACTCGAAACCATCGAACTGGAAGTAGATCGCGGGTTGGATGTCGGCCAGATCGGCCACAAAATCGTCGTCGTGGGCGATGCGTTTGCCGTTGGTGTTGAGCATCACGTGGCGAATGTCGCGCGCTTTGGCCGCCCGTAGCATCGAGATGATCTGGGGATGGATGGAGGGCTCGCCACCGGAGAACTGCACGACTTCGGGATGGCCCTCGGTCTCCACAAAGTGGTCCAGGATCCCTTCCACCTCCTCCAGGGTGAGGTTGAAGCCGGCGCCGGCATCGGCGAAACAGAGCGGACAGTCCATGTTGCAGGCGCTGTTCACCTCAATGATTCCCAGACAGGCGTGCTGCTGGTGATCGGGACACAGCCCGCAATCGTGCGGACAGCCGTGCTCGATCTCGGTGGAGAACTTGAGGGGAATGGTGCCTGGCTTGTTGAACCTGACCGAACGGGTGTACGCCTGGGCATCGCCATAGATGAGCGCTTCAAAGTTGCCATGCTCGGGACAACGCTTGCGCATGTACACCTTGTTGTCCCGCAACAACACCTTGGCGTCGATCACCCGCCGGCAGTCGGGGCAAATGCTGCGGGTGAGTTCGTAGAAGACGTAGTCGGCATCGCGCTTCGAGAGGGCGGGGTGGGAGGGCAGCAATGAGCTAATGTTCATGATGGGATCCTTTCTATCCGAGATTAACATTCACCTACCCCTCATGGGATGGCCACCTGAGTTCCCCTGAGTTTCTCTGAGTTCCCCCGAGTTCCCTTCAGCAACTCAGGGGAACCTTGGGGGAACTCAGGGGAACTCGGAGGAACTCACTGCCTTACCGAATCAGCCGGCCCAGCCCCCGAATCACCCGGCCAGACGTGCCACTCAGCAGGTTTGCCACGCGGATGGCGGCCGCCGCCTGCATGGCGCCGCTGGAGTAGGTGGGGTAGACGTGGATGATGCCGGCCAGGTCCCCCACTTTCAGGCCGCGCTCCAGCGCCACGATCCACTCGTGGATCATCTCGCCGGCCCGCCTGGCGACGATGGTCACGCCCAGCAGCGCGCCATCCGGCTTGTGCACCAGCTTGATAAAGCCGGCGGTGTCCCCTTCGGCCAACGCCCGATCTACCTGCGACATCGGCCACTCGCAGGTCATCACCGCGTCGCCGAACCTCTCCCGCGCCTGTGCCTCGTTCAGGCCGACGTGGGCCACTTCGGGATCGGTGAAGGTGGCCCATGGCACCCGGTCGGTGACGCCTCGGGACGTGCCGGGGAGCAGGGCATTGCGGGCAGCCATGAAGGCCTGCCAGCCGGCGTAGTGGGTGAACTGGTAGCTCCCGGTGCAATCGCCGGCGGCGTAGATGTGCTTCTGGCTGGTGCGCAGATCGTCGTCCACCTGGATCCCCCTGGCTGTGTACGCCACGCCGGCCCGTTCCAGGTCCAGGCCGCCCACGTTGGGCCGGCGTCCGATGGCGACCAGCAGCGCGTCGCCCACCAGTTCCTCCCCGCCGGCGACCAGGTGGATGCCGTCGCCGTCCTGCCAGGCACGTTCGGCCATCGCATTCAGCCGCAAAGCGATACCTTCTGCCTCGAACACCTCGGCCAGCACGCGCGAGGCCTGCGGGTCCTCCACGGGCAGCACCTGGGCCAGAGCCTCCACCAGCGTTACGCGCGCGCCAAGCCGCCGGAAGGCCTGGGCCATCTCGCAACCGATGGGGCCGGCGCCGACCACGATCAGGTGCTGCGGTAGTGTCTCCAGCTCCCAGATCGTTTCGTAGGTCAGGTAGTCCACGCTGTCCAGGCCGGCGATGGGCGGGACGAAGGGATGGGCGCCGGTGGCCAGCAAGACACGGCGGGCAATCAGCGTAGTCTCCCCTGCGGCCAGGGTGTGGGGATCGAGAAAGCGGGCGGCGTCCAGGTACACGTCGATGCCGTCGGCGCGCAGCGCTTCCGGGGATTCTTGCTGGTAGACGGTGGTGACGACATCCCGCACGTGGTCCATCACGAGCTTGAAATCCACGACAGGCTCCACCGGCCTCAGGCCGTGACGATCGGCGGTGCGCATTTCATGGGCGACTTTGGCGACTTTCAGCAGCGTCTTGCTGGGCACACATCCGGTCCAGGTGCAATCGCCGCCGATGCGGTGCTTCTCCACCAGGGCGACCCGCGCACCCAGTTGGACGGCAAAGCCTGCCGCTGTCAGGCCGGCCGAGCCACCGCCGATGATGACGAAGTCGTACGCTTCGTTCACGTATCAGTCCTCCTTGCTGACATAGTGTGCGGAGATGACACCGCACCGAAAATGATGTACACTTTCTGGGAGACCAGTGATCAGTAAACAGTGATCAGTCATCAGTCATCAGTATCCAGTTGCGAGGGCGCAAGTCAGTGATCACTGGCCACTGATCACTGACCACCGGTCGTCTCTGGTAGTATACTCACTTTGGCCTTCAGGTCTGGTAGTCAGCGTACAGTTTCCCATGAGTCCCATGAATGATGAAGCTTGAGGAAACAATCCGGTAACGGTGCCCGCCGGACAAGATGAAGTTTCTGGCATGCATCGGGCAGTCAACCACCGCGCATAATGTCATTCCGAACGGAGCGCCAGCGGAGTGAGGAATCCCTGAAACTGTGCAAGAAAAGGCAGGGTCCGTTGGCGAATGCATCAACAGATGGGCGGAAGAGAAGTGGCCGTTTCTGCAATGCAGCCCCCTCAGCCGGGCACGGTTCCAGGGATTCCTCACTCCGCTGGCGCTCCGTTCGGAATGACATGGGTCTGTCGATGGTCTGACGCCCGAAACAGGTTAAAACGTGTTTCAACACGTTTTCGGTAGCAGACACCGAATTCATTCGGTGGGCTGGCGCTCCGTTCGGAATGACATGGGTCTGTCGATGGTCTGACGCCCGAAACAGGTTAAAACGTGTTTCAACACGTTTTCGGTAGCAGACACCGAATTCATTCGGTGGGCAAGGCAAGCTCGATCAGAATGAACGAGAACGTTCACCTGGAAAACCGCGCCTTCATCGCCCTCTGGGCCGGCAGCGTGCTGCTGATGCTATTCAGCACGTCGCGCGCCTGGACTGCGATGGCAGCCGCCATGACGGTGGTTCTGGGCGTGGCCTGGTGGTGGGCCCGGCGACTGGCGCACGGCGTCACGGTGGAGCGGAAGCGTCGCTACGGCTGGGCCCAGGTGGGCGATCTGCTGGAAGAGCAATTCACTCTCACCAACCAGGCACCGGTGCCGGCGCTGTGGGTCGAGATTCAGGATCACTCGACGCTGCCCGGCTACCGCGCATCGGTTGTCACCGCAGCCGGCGGTGGACAGACCACGCACTGGCGGGTCGAGGGCGTGTGCCAGCAACGGGGCGTTTTCAATCTGGGGCCGTGGAACGTCGAGATGAGTGACCCCTTCGGCCTGTTTCGGGTGACGCTGACCTACGCGCAGGTCGCCAGCTTCGTGGTCTACCCCCGGGTGGCCTACCTGCCCGGCATTCAGTTGCCGCGCGGGGAGGCGGCTGGCGCAGCCCGGCACCACAAGCGCGCTCTGGCCGATACCACCGACGCCGGCGGGGTGCGACCGTTCGCCCCCGGCGATGCGCTGCGCCGGGTCCACTGGCCCACCACCGCACGCCGGCGCGCGCTGTTCGTGAAAGAGTTCGACCTGGAACCATCGGGCGACCTGTGGATTCTACTCGACCTGGACGGAGCGGTCCAGGCCGGCCAGGGCGCGGACTCCACCGAGGAGACGGGCGTCACCATCGCCGCCTCGCTGACCCACGCGGCGCTGGCGGAAAACCGGGCCGTCGGCCTGGCCATCTCGGGCGAGCAGCCGGCGCTGCTGGGACCCAACAAGGGGCGGGATCAGTTGTGGCGTGTCTTGAAGGCCCTGGCACAAGGACGTGCCGGCAATGGCCCCGACCTGGCGGAACTCCTGCGGCAGGTGCGGACTAACATCGCGCGCGGTCTGACGGTGGCCATCGTCACGCCGGCCTGTACCCCGAACTGGCCGGTGGAACTCCTGGCCCTCAAACGGCACGGCGTTGCGGCCACAACGATTCTGCTGGACCCCGCCTCCTTCGGCTCGAGCGGCGACGCACTGGCCATGCGTTCCCTCCTGGCCGATCTGGACATCGGCTGCCACATCATCCAGCAGGGGGTGCCGCTGCCGCCGGTGTTCAAGGTCAAACCTCAGGGCCGGCCTGAATACCGCGTCGGAGCCACCGGTCGTGTGATTCGAGTCAACAGGGAAACAGGATGAGGCGGCTGTTGCGGGCGCTGCGTCCTGACATGGGCTGGCCGACCTTCATCGCTGTGTCAGCGGCGGCGGTCTGTTTGCCGCTGGCGATCCATGCCGGCGAGTGGGTGGACGGCAGTGCCGTGTTGGTCCTGTTGGGCCTGGCCGGTGCTGTCGTCGGTGGCTGGCTGGCCGCACGCCCGCTCAAGGATCGCCGGCTCTGGGCACTCGGGCTTGTGGCAGGTGGGATCACCACCTTTGCGGTCATCGGCCAGATACTGCCGTCGCCCGCCCTGCTGGTCCAGACCTACCGCTCGGTGGAGGTGTTGCCGGCCGGCTCCGGCACCATCAGTGAACTTGTCCGCACTGCTGAAGTGGGGCTGCGGGTCCTGGAAGTCTATGGGCGCGAAGTGGCGCTGCGCAGCCTGGTCTTCGGCTCGCAGATCGCGCGTTGGGTTCAGGCAGCCCTTGGCGGCGGCGTGAGTCGCGACAACGACATCTTCCTCCTGTGGACCGGTTGGCTGAGTTGGGCGGTGGCCTTTCATGCCGTGGCCGCCTTCGCGCGAAAGCGGCACCCTGGCCTGGCACTGGCACCGTTGGGGCTGGCTGTCACCGTGGCCACGGCCGCAGACCGCGGTGGTGACGGGTGGTTGTACGGATTCATGGCTCTGGGGACAGTTCTCTGGGCCCATGGCACATACCTGCAATGGGAACGCCATTGGGGTCGAACCCACACGGATTACTCCCCGGAAATCGGCCTGGATGTCCTCCTGGCCGGCACACTGCTGGCGGCCCTGATCGTCACCACGGCTTTCACTGCTGCGTGGGGCCTGCCGTGGGCCGGCACGGTCCTGCGGCGCCCCCTGGCCGGCCCGACCCAGCGCGTTTCCACCACGTTGAATCGCCTGTTCGCCGGCGTGCATCGGCCAACTGTGGAGGCCGGCCGGTGGCAGCGGGCCAATTTCGCGGACCTGCCGCTGACCCGGGTGCTGGCAGGGCCACCGGAGCTGCGCGATGATCCGGTGCTGCGGATCACGGTCGCAGCGCCAGAGGAGGCCGGCGTCTCCCCGATGTACTGGCGGGGGTTGACCTACGACGAATACACTGGCCGGGGTTGGGCAAACAGCGCCGGCGAAACCATCCGCCGGCCTCCACAGCCCGGCCAGGTCGCTTACCTCGGGCCGGAACTGACCCAACATGTGAAATTGCTTGCCAATGTGGGCCCCATGCGCTACGCCGCCGCCCAGCCGATTCGGGTGAACGTGGGTGCCACGTGGGTAACCCGGGGCGGCGGTGATCTGGTCGGCTGGTACGCCGACGCCACGGAGTACACGGCCATTTCCCGACCGACGATGGCCTCGGTTGACGAACTCCGCGCGGCATCCTCGGACTATCCGGACTGGGTGGTTGAGCGCTATCTGCAACTGCCAGCCGACCTGCCGAATCGCGTCCGCCGGCGCGCCCGGGAGATTGTTGGAGACGCTACCACGGCTTATGACAAG
This sequence comes from uncultured Anaerolineales bacterium, assembly GCA_964532665.1. Taxonomy (GTDB): domain Bacteria; phylum Chloroflexota; class Anaerolineae; order Epilineales; family JAANWY01; genus CAZHMV01. The sequence continues at coordinate 7,401 of CAZHMV010000023.1, read as the reverse complement.
GCGGCCGCTATCGAAGCGGCTATGCGTGCCGTCGCCTACAGTCTGGAGGTGGGGCCACCGCCGGCGGACCGCGACGTGGTGGACCACTTTCTATTCGACATGGACGCCGGCTACTGCGACTACTTTGCCACCACGATGACGGTTCTGGCACGGGCCGTCGGAGTGCCGGCCCGCCTGGCCACGGGCTACGCCACAGGCACATACGACCCTGAGCTGGGGTTCTACGTGGTCACGGGGCTGGACGCCCACGCCTGGGTCGAGGTGTATTTCCCGGGCATCGGCTGGGTGCCCTTCGAGCCGACGCCGGCCCGGGCGACCATCGACCGGTCGCCGGCACCGCCGCTCGTACCGGTCGGGGATGGGCGGGCATTTGGCCCGCGCGTCGGCCCGATCGGGCTGGGACAGCCGGCGGTGGCGCTGGTGATTCTGGCAATCGCTGGCGGCCTTGGCCTGTGGGCCGTCCAGCGTGGCCGGGCCGGCCAACTGACACCAGACGACAGGGTACGGCTCGCTTACGATGCGATCTGGCAGCGGGCCGGCTGGTTCGGCTGGGATGGACAGATCAGCCAGACACCGTGGGAGCGCGTCGAAGCGTTGCAAGACGCACTGGCCGGCCGGTCGCTCGAGGTCACGCTGGGAGGCCGGCGGCTCATCTGGCATGGTGCCGCGGCTGTGGATGATCTGGCGCAGTTGGGACGACTGTTCGTCAAGGCACAGTACAGCCGGCACGGTGTCAGCCCGGAGGAATCTCAGGCCGCTCGCAAAGCCTGGCAGCGGTTGCGTTGGCATCTGTTTTTGCTGTGGCGTCGTGCGTGATGCGTGTACCACGTTGGCCATTTGGCGATCAAACATAGATTGCCCATAGCCTGCGCAACCAGCGTGCCGGTCTCACCTGTGATACCATCGTACGTATCTGGACGATTCACGCGGGGGTTATCTACGACGAAAGGGTGAGAAGTAGACATGGCACTTCTTAACAGGGCGGTCAGATGGTTGGAACCAGTGCACCTGACCGCCCGATGGCACACGAACGTGACTGACAGGCCGGCGACAGATGCTGTGCCGGCCTGGGCGTGGCACGAGTTCCTCACATGCCCCAGATCCTCCGAGCAGTTGCCTGCGGACAGCGCGGAATTTGAAGCTGTCACATCGGCTCTAGCCCAATGGCGACAGGGCCGGCATGGCGCGATCGCCTTCCTCGGCGCTTTTGGGGCCGGCAAGACCACGCTCCTGCATCGTATTCAGGCAACGGTCCGCGACCTGCCTCTGGTTCACCATCGGTTCGCCAGTCGCATCCTGGGCCAAAGCCAGTTGCTTCAGCAGTTGGCAGACAGTCTGGGTCTGCCACCGCCCGACGGCGTGGACGATCTGGCAGCACACCTGCAGGCCGGCCCCGAGCAGGCGATCCTGCTGGATGATTGCCATCTGCTGTTCCTGCGCCGGCCCGGCGGGTTCGTCCCTCTGGACCTCTTGCTGCGGCTCATTCGTACCACAGGTCGCCACATCCTGTGGATCACCACGTGGAACGTGTATTCGTGGATCTATCTGGAGTATCTGCGGCGCCTGTCCGATCATTTCGACGTGGTTCACACGGTTTCCGCCCAGTCGCTGCCCGAGATGCGACGGATGCTGTTGGATCAATTGAGCCAGACCAACCTCCAGGTGAGCTGGCCTGTGGATGAAGATGAAGCGATTTTCCGGACGATATGGACCCGCGCCCGAGGAAGGCCGGCGCCGGCACAACACATCTTCGTCCGATCTCTGCATCCCGTCGGAGATGGCAGCTTCGTGCTGCGGGCCGACACCGTCTATCGTCCGCCTCAGCAATGCCCGGCCTTAGACGGCGAGGCAACCTATGCATTGGGTAGCCTGATTCGGCACGGCGTTCTCACTGCCCGCGAATTAGCCAGCATCAACCATATCAGTGAGGCTCATGCCGCCGCGATTCTGGCTCACACGACAGCCAACGGGCTGACCATCAGCCTGGAACCAGACTATCGACTCGATCCGATCTACACGGACGCCGTGGTGGCCTATCTCGACAGCCGGCGCGCCATCTCGTTCCGGGAGGTCGAGGCAAGTTGAGCAATCCAATCCTGACACAGGACGCATGGCTCAGGCTGTTGGGCCGGCTTTCCCTCGACGTGGCTGTTGAGGGACTGCTGCTGGTCCTGGCGTGGTATCTCTTCATCCGTGGGTTGAATCTGGCGGCCGAAATCTATCTCCGCCGGTATGAGCGTCATACCCTGCTGGTGCGGCGGGCTACTCGCCTGATCGAGCTGTGCGTCTGGGTGGGAATTGTGCCGGCCGGCCTGTTGCGCATTCTGCGACCCGACCGCGATATGGTGTTGGCCATCCTGGGAACTGGCGCCGTGGCTTTTGGGTTTGCGCTGAAAGACGTGGCGGCAGGGGTGGTGGCCGGCGTGGTCATCACGCTGGATCGCCCCTTCCAGGTAGGTGACTATATCGAGGTTGGGGGGTATGCCGGCGAGGTGGCCGGCATTGGCTTGCGATCAACTACCATTGTATCGTTGGACGACAACACTATCAGCATCCCTAACGCGACGTTTCTCACCGAGACAGTCTCCAACGCCAACGCCGGCGATCTGTCGTGCATGGTGGTGACGGATTTCTACCTGGCCCACGATGCTGACTACGAGCAGGTGAAGACTATCTTGTGGGAAGCAGCAGCCACTTCGAAGTTTGTGGCCGTGGACAGGCCGGTAGTCGTCGTCTCTCGGGAGATGCCTTATGGAACCAGATTCTCCGTGAAGGCGTATGTGGCTGATCACCGACATATCGTGCGCTTCGCCAGCGACGTGGCAGAGAGCGCCAAGTACGAATTCCGGATGTGGGGCATTCCGTATGCGCAGGTGGAGTATGCGGAGACGACGTCGAAAGCGTGAACCGAACGGCTCACTAATCCTGATCAGTAACCACGCCTCGGGTCAAACAAATTCAGTAAGCGCTGGCCGGCCAGGTAGCGGCGCAGGTTCTCGGCGAAGAGATCGGTGGTCCGGCTATCGTACCGGGGCGTGAAGCCTGAGACGTGGGGCGAGAGGATAACGTTGTCCATCTGCCACAGCGGGCTGTCAGCCGGCAATGGCTCCTGCTCGAAGACGTCGAGGCCGGCGCCAGCGATCCACCCTTCCTTCAGGGCACGCACCAGCGCCCCCTCGTCGATAACCGCACCGCGAGCGACGTTGATCAGATACGCGCTCGACTTCGTGGCCCGCAACGCTTCAGCGTCGATGATGTGCCGGGTCTCGTCGGTCAACGGCAGTGCAATGACCACGAAATCAGACTGCGCCAGCAGGTCGTGCAGGTTCTGGCGATCCACGAACTGGACGACGCCATCGTCCCAGTCTGGCGTGGAACTCCAGCGTGGGTACGCCGGATTTGGGGAGTGACTGCGCCGGACCGCAAGCACGTTCATCCCAAAGGCCACGCCAAGACGCGCCACTTCCCTGCCGATTCGCCCATAGCCCACGACGCCAAGGATGGCACCCCGCAACTCGGGCACAGCGAAGTTGGCCCAGCGATCTTTGGCCCACTCACTGCGTTGCTGATAACGCAATATCAGGGGGATGCGACGTTGCAATGCTAGGATTTGGGCGAAGGTGTACTCGGCGATGGGGGTCGAGTGGACGCCGCTGGCCGTGGTGATGGCAATGTCTGTCTGCAGAATAGGGGTGCCCAATAACTGGTTAGCGCCGGCAGAGTGCAGTTGTATCCATCGGACGGATGGGATGTCGGCCGGCGCCGGCGGCTTCAACCAGCCGTAGTAGAGGATCTCGACTTCGCGAAGTCGAGGGAAGTCCAGAAGCTCGTCAACATTGTGCACCGTCTGCTGGACGACTTCCAGCTCCGGCGACACAGCGCGCAGTTTGTCAAGGAGTTCCTGGGTGAACCGCAAGGTGCAGAGGACCAGCTTCGACACGATAGATACTCTTCCTCTCAGCCGTGAATGAATTCACGGCTTGATACGAAAAACACGTTAAAACGTGTTCAAACCTTGTCTCACAAAAGGCGAACGACCAACGACGCGGTCCTGGCGGCTGGTCGTTGGTCGTCCGTCGTCCGTCGTCCGTCTTTCGTCTTCCGTCTTCCGCCGTTTGTCAGATCAGGCCTCAGCCGACTCCGACGCAGCCACCCGCGCGCCCAATTCCCGGTCCACGATGACCAGGCCGGCCGGCTGACCGTCAACCATCTTCAGTGTCTGTACGACGTCGTCGGCGCTCTTTTCCTCCTCCACTTGCTCCGTGACGAACCACTGCAACAACGCCTGGGCGGCGTAGTCCTGTTCCTTCATGGCAAGATCGTAGATGTTGTTGATCAGCCCTGTCACCTGCTTCTCGTGAGCAAGGGCCTTCTCGAAGACGTCCAGCAGAGAATCGAATTCGGTTGGGGGTTGGTCAATTGCATGGAGGACTACTCGCCCGCCCCGATCGTTGATGAAGTCGAAGAACTTCATCGCGTGCGCAACCTCCTCCTGCGCCTGCAGCCTCATCCAGTGGGCCGCACCAGGCATGGTGATCGATTCACAGTAGGCCGCCATCGAGAGATACAGGTAGGCCGAGTAGAGTTCATGCTTGATTTGGTCATTCATCTTGTCTTGCAATGCTTGCTTCATCGATGTTCTTCTCCTTCCATCCGTGTTAGTGTCTGGACCCTAAAGGTTTCGGGAACCTTTAGGGTCTGTCGTATTCGGTGATCATGTTCTGCAAAACAATTATACACCTGACACTCTGGCAGCACAAAGATGTGCCGGCATGGATGCTGTGAGGCTGCCTGGTTCCACACAGCACCACGCAGAAGCGCACGCAAACAGATTATGAGATGCGGGCACATCGCGGAAAGTTACACCAATGCTCATTCCGCTACGTACCGGCTTTGTAGCCAGTCACCCTCCCGCAGGTTTGAACTTTCTTTCGCCAAATACTGCATCCAACGGCCTTGTCTGAGGGGCAGAAGTATCGTTTGTCGCAACTTGCGGGAGGGTGGTGTCGTGCGGCCCAGCTTGACGGCAGCCAACAAGCGAATTACAATTGTTCTTCACACCCATGCGAATTCTCCACATTTACAAGGACTACTATCCCATCGTTGGCGGTATCGAAAACCACGTGCGGTTGCTGGCCGAAGCACAGGCACGACACGGTCTCGATGTAACTGTGTTGGTCACAAATCTGTCAGCACGAACGACGATCACGGAGACAGGTGGTGTGCGGGTGATTCGGGCTGGCCGGCTGGCCCATCTGGCCTCCACGCCTCTTAGCCTGGCCTTCTTCACCCAGTTGCGTCGATTACCCGTTGACATCGCGCACCTGCACTTCCCGTATCCGCCAGGGGAACTGGGTAACCTTTTATTTCGGCCGGGCCGGCGCACGGTGATCACCTATCACAGCGATGTTATCCGGCAACAGGGCATCTTGCGCCTGTACCGGCCCTTGTTGCGGCGGGTTCTCCGGCAGGCCGACCGGATCATCGCCACCAGTCCTGACTACATCGAGAGTTCGCCCTACCTGCGGGAAGTGGCCGGCAAATGCGCCGTGGTCCCGCTCGGCATCGATCCGACGCCGTTCTTGCGAGCCGATGATCGCGTTGAGGCGATTCGAGCGCAGTTCCAGCCGGCATCGGAGCAAGCCCTGACCGAGGTCGAACAGCCGGCGGCGGAGACAACAAGCCCGATTGCTGACGCGGCCACCTCGTTGGACCAGTCGCCACACCGGGTACGGCCGCTGATTCTGTTCGTAGGCCGCCTGCGCTACTACAAGGGCCTGCAGTACCTGCTGGAGGCGATGCGCAGCATAGACGCGACACTGGTAGTCATCGGCACTGGCCCCATGGCCGCGGAATGGCAGCAACTGACAAGGAACTGCGGATTGCAGGAGCGCATCCACTTCCTGGGCGAGGTAGCCGATGAGGAACTGCCGGCCTTCTACCAGGCCGCCGATGTGTTTGTGTTGCCGGCGTCGCATCGCAGCGAGGCCTTCGGTGTCGTGCAACTGGAAGCCATGGCAGCCGGCACACCGGTGGTCAGCACGGACCTTGGAACAGGCACCAGCTTTGTGAACCAGGACGGCCTGACCGGGTTCGTCGCGCCGGCTCGCGACGCGAGCGCCCTGGCTCGGGCGGTAAACCGCCTGCTGGCAGATTCCGAGCTTCGCCGATCGATGGGCGAGGAGGGCCGGCGGCGTGTGTTGGAGCACTTCACCGTCGATAGGATGGTTGATGGGGTCATTCGGGTCTATGAGGATCTTGGCGATCAGTCAGCCTGAGTGACACACGGTTACGGAGGAAATGGCTGGATAGCTAGGTGGCTGGATGGCTGGATGGCTTGTCGGCTGGATAGCTGGATGGCTTGCAGGTTGACTCGCGTAGTGCCATCTAGGCATCTAGCAAACCAGCCACCTAGCCATCTAGCAAACCAGCCACCTATTCTCAGAGTAGACTGGGTATTGACAAGACAGGGGGTTACATGCGGATTCTAATTACCGGCGGTGCCGGATTCCTGGGTTCGGCGTTGGCGAATCACCTGATGAACCAGGGACACCACGTGCGCGTTATCGACGATCTGAGTGCCGGCGATCCATCGGTGCTGGATAAGCGAGTCCTGTTCACACGCGGAGATGTGCGAGACATACCGAAGCTGTGGACTGTCCTACGGGACATTGATGTTGTCTATCATCTGGCAGCGCGGGTATCTGTGCCGGAGTCGATCCTTTACCCGGTGGAATACAACGCGGTGAACACCGGTGGGACTGTGAGCCTGATGACGGCCATGCGCGACGCCGGCGTCGGGCGAGTAGTAATGGCCTCGTCGGCGACGATCTACGGCGAGCAGCCGGAGCAGCCCACGCGAGAGACGGCCGAACCGCATCCACCGAATCCCTACGCTGTCAGCAAGTTGGCCGCGGAGCATTATGTGCGCGCCATTGGTGGGCTGTACGAGATCGAGACGGTGATCTTGCGCATCTTCAACGCCTATGGCCCGGGACAGGCCACACCGCCGGCCCATGCCCCGGTGATCCCCAAGTTTGTCGGGCGCGCCCTGAGCGGCGGATCCGTCGTTATCTGGGGAGACGGTGAGCAGACCCGCGACTACATCTACGTGGACGATGTGACGACGGCACTGGCCGCCGCTGGCGAGGCTGCGACAGCAGATGGCACGATCATCAATGTGGGCTGCGGACGGGAAACCAGTGTCAACGAGCTCACCCGGAAGATCGGCGCAGCAGCAAACGTGGAGATCTACCCCCTTTACAACGAAACCCAATCCGGCGGTATACGCCGCTCTGTGGCCGACATCACGCGAGCCCGCGAGTTGCTCGGTTGGGAACCGCAGGTGTCTCTCGACGAAGGCTTGCAACGGCTTGTCATGCACTTTCAACAGCGGATGCG